>JAJYCT010000180.1 GCA_021778125.1 Myxococcales bacterium | reverse complement strand
TCGACGAGCGGCGCTGCGGCGCGTACGATCCCGGCGGAGAGGCGGGGCGCCAGGGCGACTCGGGCGGGGCGGTCGGCGCGCGAACGGCGGGCGTGGGCACGCGGTCGCCGGAGGAAGGGGGCGCCGGGAGGCCGTCGGGGGCGCTCGTCCGCGCCTTCTTGTACTCGCGCCAGCACGTCGGGCAGCGCCACTCGATGAGCGTCGAGCCGTCCGGGCTGCGCGTGCGCGAGAGGCGCCAGCCGAACTGCGCGCTGATGAGCGTGTAGTTGGTCTCCGTCTCGGGAGACTTCTTTCCGCAGCCGACGCAGACCTGACGCTCCTGCACTATCTCTAGGCTCGCACGGAGGACGTTCGCGGGCAAAAGCGTTGTGATCCGCGTCAGGGGGCGGCTCCGGTGGCGTGCGCCCTTCGGGCCGTCGGCCGGACCTCAGGTCTTGACGAGCGACAGGCGGGGGAGCGCGGCGAAGGAGACCAGGTGGCCGCTCTCCTCGGCGACGTAGACGTGGCCCAGCTCGTCCACGCGCAGATGGTCCGGGATGGCCTCGGTGGGGGCGATGGTCCCGAGGAGCGCCCCGTCGCGGGGGCGGATGACGGTCACGTCGGTGTGAGGGACGAAGAGGGCGCCGGAGCGCAGGACGGGCTCGAGGCGGCGCGGGACGTCGGCCTCGAGCGGGCGCGGCCCCAGGACGTGGCGCCAGCGCAGCTCGCCGGTCGCCGCCTCGATCGAGACCAGATCGCCGGTCGGCGCGTTGCCGATGAAGGCGTCGTCGACCGCCAGCCACGAGGTGCCGGTCGGCGCGACGACGCGCGTCTTGCCGGGCTTGACCGCGCCGTCGTCAGGGCGAAACGCCGTGAGCGTCAGGCCGGTCTTGGCGCGCAGGGCCACGGCCACGGCCCCTTCGGCCACGAGCGGGGCGCCCTCGACCGTGCACGGGGCGGTCGGGTCGGTGACGTCCGTGGTCCAGCGCACGTGGCCCGAGAAGGCGTCGACGCAGTAGAGACGCCCGGCCCCGTGGGCGCCGCCGGCGACGACGTAGAGGGCGTCGTGCGCGACGGTGGGCGGCGTGCGGAAGCGCAGGCGGTCGCGCACGCGCCAGACGATCGCGCCTGTCATGACGTCGAGCGCCGTGAGGGCGCCGTCGCCGCACGTGAAGTACACGAGCCGGCCCGCGCGCTTCATGCGCGGGGCGCCGCGCGAGGGGCCCGAGCCGCTGCCGCGTGCGCCGCCCCAGGACCAGCGCCAGCGCGGCTCGCCGCTCGTGAGGTCGATGGCGACCAGGTGGTGCTCGCCCTCGGTGACGATGACGAGCTTGGGGAGGCCGGGCAGGTGCACGACGGCGCCCGCGACGGGGCCCCCGACGCGGGGGGCGATGCGCGTGCGGAGCGTGACCTCTCCGTTGCCGAAGTCGTGGACGGCGAGCGTGCCGTCGGGGGCGAGGCGCGCGATGCCCCCGGGGGTCACGACGCTCGTGCCGCGGGTGACGTCGACGCGCCAGAGGACCTTGCCCGTGGCGCGGTCCAGGGCCCACATCTCGCTCGCGGCGCCGACAATCATGCGGTCACCGCAGAGGTACGTCGCCCGCAGGTCGATGCCGGGGACGATCGCCCGCCAGCGCGACGCATAGCGGAGGCGTCCGGCGGGGAGGGCGGACGCGCGGGCGCTCCGGGCCTCGTCGATGGCGGCCGCGAAGGCGCGGTAGGGCTCGGGGCTCGGGTTGACGCGCGAGTCGGTCTGGCTGGCCTCGCGCAGGGCCTCGGCGCCGTCGCGCAGGGCGCGGCGCAGGGCGGAGAGGCGCAGGTTGGCCCCCTGGGACCGGTCGCGCCGCAGGACGGCGCGCACGAGCGAGCGCCCGAACGAGAGGGCCGCCTCGAGGACGTCGGTGACGCCCAGGGCAGGGAAGGTATGCACGGCCCTCCGGGCGCCGCCCTGGACGCCGCCCAGGGTCAGCGCGAGCTCGCCGTCCGGGGCGACGCGCACGCCGACGACGACGCCGGCGGCCTCCCCCCTGGCGTGCAACGCGAGGCCCCGCTCCCACGCGTCGAAGGCCCGGCGCGCGAGCTCCACGAGGCGCTCGGCGACGAGCATCGGGTGGCACTCCCCCAGGTCGATCGTGCGGCCCCGGACCTCCGCGCGGACCCGGCCCCGAAAGAGCAGGGCGTGCACGTCGGCGCGCTCGATCGGCTCGCGCTCGCCGTCGGTCTTTGCCCCGTCGCGCATCGAGAACTCGGCGCCGAACGCCAGGGGGGTGTCGCGTTCGGGCTCCACGACGACCGGGACGGGGGCTGGCACCGGGATGTCGTCGGCGAGGGCCAGCGGCGAAAGCGCGGCTAGTTGCTCGGCCGCCGACACCAGATCGAGGCGGGCGGCGGCCACGTGCGCGCTCTCGCGCTCGGCGAGGAGGCGGCCGATGGCCTCGCGGGTGGCGGCGACGACCTCGGCGAAGGGGACCGCGCGGTCGTGGACGACCACGAGCGGGTCGGCCCCGGCGCGGTACACGCTGAGGCAGGCCGTGGTGCCGAAGCGCTCCACGCAGATCTCCCAGGGCTCGTCGTAGAAGCGGACGACGGCCTTGCCGCGCGGGCGGCGGGCCAGGTCGAGCAGCGCGAGCGACAGGTCGCGCAGCACGAAGGCGCCGTGCGTCTCCCGGACTCGCGCGGTCACGTTGGCACCGTCGACGAAGACGTCGAGCAGGTCCCGCATCGGCCGCCGGCGCTCGCTCGGAACGAGCGTCAGAGGCGATGGCGCCGGGGTGGCGGGCAGGGTGGGGACGTCCGAGAGCGTGGGGGCAACGACGATTTCGAAGCGCATCAGGGGCCGACGAGGCGAATCGTAGGAACCCGGAGCGAGATGGACGTACTTTTCGGCGGACCGTGCAGCGGATTGGACTTCGAGGAATCTGGCTGATAGCGGGGCTGCTCGTCGCGGTCGTCCCGGCGCTGTGGATGTGGGGGTTCACCGTCGACGACGCGCTCATCTCGGTTCGCTACGCGAGGCACCTGGCCGCGGGGCTCGGGTGGCGATTCGACGCCGGCGGTCCGAGCACCGACGGCGTGACGCCCCTGCCGTGGCCCCTGCTGCTCGCGCCGCTGGCGCGCGCCGACGCGCTGACGGTCCTGTTTCGCGCGAAGGTCCTGGGCCTGCTCTCGTGGGGCGCGGCGGGCGGAGCGCTCGGCGCGGCGATCGGTGCCGAGCAGGGCGCGCCGCGCTGGGCCCACGGGGGAGCGCTCGCCGTACTCGGGCTGTCGGTCCCCGTGGCCGCGCACGCGGTGAGCGGCATGGAGACGGCGCTCGCGACGTGTCTGGCCTCCCTCGCGGTGCTCTCGGCGCGTCGTCCTCTCGCGGTCGCCATCCTCGCCGGGGCCGCCGCGTCGCTCCGGCCCGAGATGGCTCCGTGGGCCTGCGCGCTGTCCGCAGGGCTCGCGCTCGCCGCGGGGCGGGGCCCGGAGCGCGCCTCGGGGCTCGGGCTCCTTTCGCTCGTGCCGTTCGGCGTGTGCGCGCTGGTCCGCGTCGCGGTGTGGGGCCGCCCCGCTCCGCTCGCGCTGGAGGCCAAGCCCAGCGATCTTGCGCACGGCCTGGCGTACGCGGGCGCGGCGTGCGTCGTGACCGTGGTGCCGGTCCTGCTCCTGGCGCCCGTTGCGCTGGGCAGGTGCCGCCGGGCCATGGCGGTCGCTCTTGCGGGCCTCTGTCACCTGGCCGCGGTGGTCGCGGCAGGCGGAGACTGGATGCCGTACGCGCGTCTGGTGACGCCCGTGGTTCCGGGGTTCGTCTACGCCGCCGTCCTCGCCTCCGGGCAAGCTCGTCCGGCGACGGTGGCCGTCCGGACCCTCGCGGCGGCGGCGCTGGCCATGGCGCTCGTCGGCCGCGGCGGTACCGGGGGTCGGAGGGTCGGCGCGGATCGCGAGGCCCTCGTACGGGCCGCGGAGCCCGTCCTCGCCGGAGCCCGCCGCGTCGCGTCCCTGGACATCGGATGGGTGAGCGCCGCGTCGGACGCCGACATCATCGATCTGGCCGGAGTCACCGATCCGATCGTCGCCGCGCTGCCGGGCGGCCACACGTCCAAACGCGTCGACGGGACGTTCCTGCTCGAGCGCGACCCCGACGTGCTACTGCTGTACGCTCCGACGGGCCTCGGGGACGGAGGCCTCGAGGCCTGGCGAGAGGCCTCGTACCCGCGCAGGGTCGAGGCGAGGCTCGCGGACGACGTCGTCGTGGCAAGCCACTTCGTCGCGTCGTCCTGGCTTCCGCTTGGCCCCCGCGGGGCAGGCTACGTCGTGCTGCGGCGCGTGCGGTGATCGTAGCGCGGCGTGCGCCACGACCGCGCGCGAAGGTCTCAGCGGCGGCGGTCGCGCGGCGGGCCGTCGCGGCGCTCGCGGCGGGGCGGCGGGCCACCCTGCTCGCGCGCTTGCAGCAGACGCGCCTTGGCGGCCTCGCCCTCCTCCCCCTCGGGGAAGGGAAGGAGCTCGCGGCGCGAGAGGCGGATCTTGCCGTCGCGATCGATCGACAGGACCTTCACGTCGACGGTGTCGCCCTCCTTCATCACGTCGGTGACGCGCTCTACGCGGTGGTGCGCCATCTCCGACACGTGAAGCAGGCCGTCGGTGCCCGGCAGAATCTCGATGAACGCGCCGAAGTCGGCGACCCGCGAGACCGTGCCCTTGTACGTCGCGCCGACCTCGGGCTCCGTCGTCAGCCCCTTGATGATCTCGAGGGCGCGCTTGACTGCGTCGCTGTCGGCCGAGGCCACGTTGACCGTGCCGTCGTCCTCGACGTCGATCGCGACGCCGGTCTGGTCGACGATACCCTTGATGGTCTTTCCACCCGGCCCGATGATGAGCCGGATCTGATCGGGCTTGACCTTGATCTGCGTGATGCGCGGCGCCCACTTGGACAGGTCGGGCCGCGGGGTGGCCAGCGTCGACAGCATCTTGTCGAGGATGAAGAGCCGCCCCTCGCGCGCCTGCTCGAGGGCCTGCGCGAGGACCTCGCGCGACAGGCCGGCGATCTTGATGTCCATCTGGATCGCGGTGATCCCCTTCCGCGTTCCGCAGACCTTGAAGTCCATGTCGCCCAGGTGATCCTCGTCGCCGAGGATATCGCTGAGGACCGCGGTGCGGGTCTTGGGATCCGTGAGCGCGCCGTCGGAGATGAGGCCCATCGCGATGCCCGCGACGGGCGACTTGATCGGGACGCCAGCGTCCATGAGCGACAGCGTGCCGCCGCAGACCGCCGCCATCGACGACGAACCGTTGGACTCGAGCGTCTCGGACACGACGCGGATCGTGTACGGGAACTTCTCCTCCTCCGGCATCATCCGGACGAGCGCGCGCTCGGCGAGCGCGCCGTGGCCGATCTCGCGGCGGCCCGGGCCGCGCAGCGGCTTGGTCTCTCCCGTCGAGAACGGCGGAAAGTTGTAGTGGAGCATGAAGCGCTTCCACCGCTCGCCGATGAGCGCGTCGATCTTCTGCTCGTCGCTCGACGTACCGAGCGTGGCCGCGACCGCCGCCTGCGTCTCGCCCCGCTGGAAGAGCGCCGAGCCATGCGTGCGCGGGAGAATGCCCACCTCGCACACGATCGGGCGGATCGTCTTCATGTCGCGTCCGTCGATGCGCTTGCGCTCGGAGAGCACGTACTCACGGACGACGTGGTATTTGCGCTCCTCGAACTCCTCCTTGACGAGCTTCTCGATCTTCGCGAAGTCGTCGGCGCCGACCTTCTGCGTCACGGCCTCGACCATCTTGGTCTTGGTCGCCTTGTAGGCGTCGTAGCGCGCCTTCTTCTCCTTGATGAGCGAGGCGGAAAGGATGTCCTTGTCGCAGAGGCTCTTGATCGTCGCGGCGACGTCGGCCGGGAGCGCCTTCTTCTCGAAGGTCTTCTTCGGCTTGCCGACGGCAGCGCGCATCCGCTCGATGAGCTCGAGGATCGGCTGCGCGGTCCTGTGTGCGAACATGAGCGCGTCGATGACGTCGATCTCCGACGCCTCGGCCGCGCCGCCCTCGACCATCACAATCGCGTCCTTGGACGCGGAGACGACGAGGTCGATGTCGGAGGTGGCCTGCTGGGCGAACGTCGGGTAGGCGATGAACTCGCCGTTGACCCGCGCCACGCGGACGGCCGCGAGCGGGCCGCTCCAGGGGATATCCGAGATGTGCAGCGCCGCGGAGGCCGCCGTCATCGCGAGGATGTCGGTCGGGTTCTCCTTGTCGCTCGAGAGGACGGTCGCGATGATCTGCGTATCGTTCTTGAACCCCTCGGGGAAGAGCGGCCGGCACGGGCGGTCGATGAGGCGCGAGGTGAGGATCTCCTCGTCGCGCTGGCGTCCCTCGCGCTTGAAGAATCCGCCGGGGATCTTGCCGGCCGCGAACGTCTTCTCGACGTAGTCGCAGGTGAGGGGGAAAAAGTCGATGCCGGGACGCTCGTCGCCGCTCACGGCCGTGACGAGGACGACGCTCTCGCCGTAGCTGACGAGGACGGCGCCGTGCGCCTGCTTGGCGAGCCGGCCCGTCTCGAGGACGAGGGGCTTGCCGTTGACGAGAACGGATTCACGGATGAAGGCCATGTCGGATGTGCGCTCCTAGGGGCGCGGAAGCCGCGTGCGTGCGGCGATACGCCGAGCACACCCGCCCGCCTTTGATCCTCGGTTCGCGGGCGCGAAGCGGTTCACGCCCGCGAATCGAAAATCAAGAAGCGGTCGACGGGGGGCTCGGGATGGCAACGGAGTTACTTGCGGAGGCTGAGCGCTCCGACCACCTTGCGATAGCGGTCGAGGCTGATGCGCTTGAGGTAGTCGAGCAGCCGGCGGCGCTTCGACACAAGGCGGAGCAGGCCACGGCGCGAGTGGTGGTCCTTGACGTGCGTCTTGAAGTGCTCGGTGAGCATCCCGATCCGCTCGGTGAGCAGCGCGATCTGGACTTCGGGCGATCCCGTGTCGTGGTCGTGCGTGGCGAACTTCGAGACGATTTCGGACTTCTTGTCGGTGGCGAGGGACATCTGCGGATCTCCGGGAGCGCGCCGGTGGCGGCTGGGTGGCAGGCCGGACCCAGAACTCTGCGCCCGGCGCCAGGTGCGCAGGGGGAGAAGTGCAGGACCAGATCGGACCTCGATTAGGCGGCGCAGTATAGGCGTCGCAGGACGGCCGTCAATCACTGGCGCCGGAGCCCCTACCGGCCCGTGCGAAACGGGAACCGCCCCGTCCCGGCGCGCCTGTCGTCGGTCCTCTGAGGTGGTCTACCTCGTCATTCAACGAGGGCTACGCCGCGACCAAGGGCGCCTGCTGCGGCATTCTCTGCTCGGCCATGATGCGCTCCTTGCTCGTGAGTGATGCGCTGCGTCGCACTTGCATCCGTCGGACCACCCCGTCGAAGACCTTCCGCACGTACGCGAGGTCGAAGCTCGTCGTGTAGTCGGTTCCGAAGTTGGCGCCGAACCACGCCTCGCTGTAGCCGATGAGAAACTTCTGGGTCTTCATCGGCGGCAGCCCGGTGTCCGCATCGCCGCTCGCGTCGACCGACGAGGATGCGTCGGCTCCGCCGGAGCCGCTGCCGCCGGAAGAGGCACCCGACGAGCCGGAGCCCGGCGGCGCGTGCGTGTCGGTCGCTCGCGCGTCCGCACCGGTCCTGACCGGCGGATCGCCGGGGGATAGCAGCGGGAGGCGGAGTGGGTTTGGCCCCCCCAGGTCGCGTGCTAGACCCCGGTCGCATGACCGAGGAGCGCATCGTCCACTGCCGCAAGCTCAACAAGGATCTCCCGGGGCTCGCCCGCCCGCCGTATCGCAACGAGCTGGGCCAGCGGATCTACGAGCAGGTCTCCAAGGAGGCCTGGGACGGGTGGCTGCAGGACTCTGTGCGTCTCATCAACACGTACCGCGTCGACCTCGCGGCGCCCGAGGGGCAGAAGTTCATGCTCGAGCAGTGCGCCATCTACTTCGGCTTCGAGAAGGGCGAGCAGGCGGGCACCGCGTGGACGGCGCCCGAGACCAAGGGCTGAGCGCAGGGCACCCATGTCGGCGTGCCGCCTGCACGCCGCCGGAGCGCCGGGACGTGTCCGCTTGAGGAGCGGGCCTATCCTGAGCTAGACCTTCATGCCTAAAGGATCCATGCCCGACTCGCACGCCAGCCCCACCATGCCCCTCGGCGTCCCCGGCTTCGTGTACGCCGACCTCTACGATCCCGGCCGCCTGCGCGCCCTCTACGAAGAGTTCGACCGCTGGTTCGCCGCCGCGGCGCCCGAGCGCCACGGCCGCTTCGCAGCCTACCGCGCGTGCCTGGGCGAGGGGATGACGCCGCTCGCGCGCAGCGAGGCCCTGCTGGCCGCGGCGCCGTACGTCGGGCGCTTCGTGGGGCGCCTGTTCGGCGTCGAGAAGGAGCTGTCGGAGCTCCAGGATCGCGTCCGCGGAAGCGATCCGCTCTGGCGCTTCAAGAAGGACTTCGCGAAGAAGCGCGTCCTCAAGGACAGCGCCGGCAAGGCGTGGACGCTCGGTGCCGACCGGGCCGCGGCGATCTCGCGCGCGGCGCTGCAGGCGATGACGCCCGCGCCGCTCGGCGGCACGACCGACGAGGAGCGCGCGATCGCCACCGCGGCGCTGCCCCTGTTCGAGATCGACGACGTGGCGCGCAAGGCCGCCAAGGGCGGCGGCGCCGCGTGGACCGACGAGCTCCGCGCGCGGGCCCGCAAGGCCCAGGCCGCGATGGCGGCGGCCGCCCCCGAAACCCCCGCCGGCGACGACGACGCCGCGCTCGGCAAGGCCGTCGCCTTCGCCCTCGACGCGCTCGAGGCTTGGCTCGCCGCGCGCCGCGCCGACGCCCACGATCCGCTCCGCCGCTGGCCGACGATGCACGTGCCGCGCACGCTCGACTGGACGTCGCTCGTCGAGACCGAGCACCCCGATCCCGCGCTGCCCGAGCTGTCGGTCGGCCCGTCGCACGAGCGCCGCCAGCGCACCGGCTTCTCGCTCACCGATCGTCGCATGCGCCGCCGCGAGGTCGAGGCCGAGATCGAGTACTGCATGCTCTGCCACGACCGCGACAAGGACTCGTGCAGCAAGGGCATGGCCGACGCCAAGACGGGCGAGCGGAAGAAGAACCCGATCGGCGTGCCGCTCGGCGGCTGCCCCCTCGAGGAGAAGATCAGCGAGGTGCACACGATGCGTCAGGCCGGCGAGGTGCTCGCGGCCATGGCGCTCGTCACGATCGACAACCCGATGTGCCCGGGCACCGGCCACCGCATCTGCAACGACTGCATGAAGGCCTGCATCTTCCAGAAGCAGGAGCCGGTGAACATCCCGCAGGTCGAGACGCGCGTGCTCACCGAGACGCTGGCGCTCCCGTGGGGCCTCGAGATCTACCAGCTGCTCACCCGGTGGAACCCGCTGCACGTCGCGCGGCCCTTCCTGCGCCCGTACAACGGCAAGAACGTGCTCGTCGTGGGCCTCGGGCCCGCGGGCTACACGCTGGCGCACCACCTGGCGTGCGAGGGCTTCGGCGTCGTCGGGATCGACGGCCTGAAGATCGAGCCGCTCGGCGCGGAGCTGGTCGGTGCGCCCGGCAGGCCGCCCGTCCCCGTGCGCTCGGCCCCGTCGCTCTACCGCGAGCTCGGCGAGCGCAAGCTCCTCGGCTTCGGCGGCGTGAGCGAGTACGGGATCACCGTCCGCTGGGACAAGAACTTCCTGACGATCGTCTACCTCACGCTCGCGCGCAACCCGCACGTGCGCTTCTTCGGCGGCGTGCGCTTCGGCGGCACGATCACGCTCGAGGACGCGTGGGCGATGGGCTTCGACCACGTCGCGATCTCGGCGGGCGCCGGCCGGCCGACCATCATCGACATGAAGAACAACCTGGCCCGCGGCATCCGCAAGGCCAGCGACTTCCTCATGGCCCTGCAGCTGTCGGGCGCCTACAAGCACACGAGCATCGCCAACCTGCAGGTGAGCCTCCCGGCCGTCGTCATCGGCGGCGGCCTGACGGCGATCGACACGGCGACCGAGCTCCTGGCCTACTACCAGGTGCAGGTCGAGAAGGAGCTCGAGCGCTACGAGTTGCTTGCCCACGATCGCAGCGAGACCGATCTGCGCAAGCTCTTCGACGACGAGGAGTGGGCGACGCTGCAGCGGCACCTGGGCCATGCGCGCGCGCTGCGCGACGAGAAGGCCCGCGCCGCCACCGAGGGGCGCGAGCCGAACGTGCAGAAGCTGCTCGATTCGTGGGGCGGCGTCACGCTCGCCTACCGCAAGGGCCTCGCCGACTCGCCCGCCTACCGCCTCAACCACGAGGAGGTCGCCAAGGCCTTCGAGGAGGGCGTGCGATACCTCGAGCACGTGACGCCCCTCGAGGCCCTGCTCGACGAGCACGCCCACGTGCGCGGCGTGCGCTTCGCGCGGACCGACGGCACCACCGTCGATCTGCCGGCGACCACCGTGTGCGTCGCCGCGGGCACGAGCCCCAACGTCATCTACGAGCGCGAGTACCCGGGCACCTTCCAGCTCGACGACAAGAAGCAGTACTTCCGCCCGCACGCCGTGTCCCGGGACGCCTCGGGCGCGCTTGCGGTCACGCCGAGCAAGCCGGGCGAGGGCTTCTTCACGAGCTACCTGCAGGACGGGCACACCGTGTCCTTCTACGGCGACAACCACCCGCACTACGCGGGCAGCGTCGTGCGCGCGATGGCGAGCGCGAAGGACGGCTTCCCGCACGTGGTGGCGCTCTACCCCGAGGTACGCGAGCTGGACGCCGCCTCGCAGCTCGCGCGCGACGGCAAGCTCGCCGCGCTCTTCGCCCGGCTCGAGGACGAGCTCGTACCGCGCGTGCACCAGGTCAACCGCCTGACCGGCAGCATCGTCGAGATCGTCGTGCGCGCGCCGATGGCCGCGCGCAAGTTCCAGCCCGGCCAGTTCTACCGGCTGCAGAACTTCGAGACCTTCGCGCCCGTCGTGTCGCTGCTCAAGAACGGCGACGGCCGACCGCCGGTGCAGGCGCAGGCGCGCCTCGCGATGGAGGGCCTGGCGCTGACGGGCGCGTGGGTCGACGTCGAGAAGGGCCTGCTCGGGACGATCGTGCTCGAGATGGGCGGCAGCTCGCGCCTGTGCGCGGCGCTCGAGCCGGGCGAGCCGATCGTGCTGATGGGCCCTACGGGCCAGCCCACGCACATCGGCGAGGGCGAGACCGTGCTGCTCGGGGGAGGGGGCCTGGGCAACGCGGTTCTCTTCTCGATCGCGCGGGCGTACAAGCTCCTGGGCGGGCGGGTCCTCTACTTCGCGGGCTACAAGCGCGGGCAGGACCTCTTCAAGCGCGACGACATCGAGAAGTGGACCGACCAGATCATCTGGTGCACCGACGGCGGCGACGCGATCGCGCCCGGTCGCCCGCAGGATCACCACTTCCGCGGCAACATCGTCCAGGCGATCAAGGCCTACGGGTCGGGCGAGCTCGGGGGCAAGCCCGCCATCGCGCTGCACGAGGTCGCGCGCATCATCGCCATCGGCAGCGACGGCATGATGAACGCGGTGCGCGAGGCTCGCCACGGCGTGCTCGCCCCGCTGCTCGACCCCCGGCACGTTGCCATCGGCAGCATCAACTCGCCGATGCAATGCATGATGAAGGA
>JAJYCT010000179.1 GCA_021778125.1 Myxococcales bacterium | reverse complement strand
CGGTCGCGGCGGTCCCGGGCGCGGCGGCGCCTGCGGCGGGTGACTGGGCGCCGGCGGCGGGTGCGGCTCCGGCGGCCGAGGCAGCCAAGGACGACAAGAAGAAGAAGTAACGGGTGCTCCTGGTCGTCGGCCTGGGCAACCCCGGGCGCGAGCACGAGGGCCAGCGCCACAACGTCGGCTTCACGGTCACGGGCGAGCTGCGGCGCCGGTGGGGCCTGCCCGAGCCGAGGGCCAGGTGGAACGCGCTCTGGACGCGCGGCGTCGCCCTGGGGGCCGACGTCGCGCTGCTCGAGCCGCAGACGTACATGAACCTCTCGGGCGACGCGGTGCAGCCCGCGGCGGCCTTCCTCGAGGTGAAGCCGGGCGACCTGGTGGTCGTCCACGACGAGCTCGATCTGCGCTGGAAGGACGTGCGCCTCAAGGTTGGCGGGGGCCACGGGGGCCACAACGGCCTGCGCAGCCTCATCGCCCGCGTCGGCACGCCCGACTTCGTGCGCGTGCGCGTCGGCGTCGGGCGCCCGCCGCCCGGCTGGGACCCGGCCCGGTGGGTCCTCTCGCGCTTCGACCCCGTCGACCGCGCCGAGCTGCCCGACGTCGTCGCGCGCGCCGCCGACGCCGTGGAGCTCGTCGTCACCCGCGGGGTTGCCGCCGCGATGAGCGCGCTCCACACGAAGCCCTAGCGGATCCTCCCCTTGGCGCCGGTGCCGGTCGTGTGCTACGAAGCGGCCCCCTCGCTCGTGGGCACCGTCCCACGGGCCCGCGTTCCCCATCCCGGGGGACGAGCCCAGGAGGTCCTTCCACGTGAACGTCACCACGCAGGCTTCGGCCGCGCCCCGCACGGGCCGCGTCCGGACCAAGGAATACGAAACCATCTACGTCATGCGCTCCGATGTCGACGCCGACACCGCCGAGCGCATCCAGGCGCGCGTCAACGAGGCCGTCGAGCGCGAGGGCGGCAAGCTCGTCAAGGTCGAGGCCTGGGGTCGCCGCAGGCTCGCGTACCCGATCGGCAAGCTGCGCCGCGGCGTCTACGTCTACGTCAAGTACGTGGGCGGCGGCGGCCTGGTCGCCGAGGTCGAGCGCAACCTGAAGCTGCAGGAGGCGGTCGTGAAGTTCATGACCGTCCTCACCAACGACGAGGTCGACCTCGCCGCGCTCACGATCGACCCCGAGGAGGTCAAGCTCGGCAAGCTCGAGCTGCCCGCCGAGGCGGAGCCCGAGGAGTCGCGCGAGAAGCAGCTCGGCCTCGTGGACCTCGGCCCCGACGCGCCGCGCAGCATGCGCCGCGAGGAAGCCGAGGAGTTTGCCGAGGAGCCGGAGGCCCCCGAGGCGTCCAAGGCCGACGCACCCAAGGCCGACGCACCCAAGGCCGACGCACCCAAGGCCGACGCGCCGAAGGCCGACGCGCCCAAGGCCGACGCGCCCGCGACCAAGGAAGGGGAGGGCTGAGCCATGGCGATGATGGACGACGACAAGGACTTCAACCGCGGTCCGGACCTCAACGCCGAGCTCGGCCGCCGCCGCGGCAAGAAGCGCGTCTGCCGGTACTGCACCGACAAGGCGCTGGTCATCGACTACAAGGACGCGCAGGCGCTCAAGTACTTCATCAGCGAGCGCGGCAAGATCGTCCCCCGCCGCATCAGCGGCAACTGCGCCCGGCATCAGCGCAAGGTGCAGCTCGCCGTGAAGCGGGCGCGCAACATCGCGCTCCTGCCCTTCACCGTCACCCACGCGGGCTGAGCGAAGGAGCACCAGGCCATGCCCCTCAACATCCAGGTCATCCTCCAGCAGGACGTCGACAAGCTCGGCAAGAGCGGGGAGCTCGTGCGCGTGCGCCCGGGCTTCGCGCGCAATTACCTCCTCCCGCGCCAGCTCGCCGTCCCGGCGACCACGGCCGCCGTCCGCCGCATCGAGCACGAGAAGGTCGTCGCGCTCGCGAAGGCCGAGAAGGCGAAGAAGGAGGCGCGCGATCTCGCCGCCCGGATCGACGCGCTCGCGATCAAGATCACGCTCAAGGCCGGCGAGGACGGCAAGCTCTTCGGCTCCGTCACCGCCAAGGACCTCGAGAACGCGGTCAAGGCCCAGGGCGTGACGCTCGACCGCAAGGCGCTGCGTCTGGCCGAGCCGATCAAGCAGACCGGCGCCTACCAGGTCCCGGTCAAGCTCGTGTCCGACGTGGGCGCGACGCTCAAGGTGGAAGTCGTCGCCAAGTAGGCGTAGAACCTCGAGCAAGGCACGCGCCTCGGACGCATCCGCGTCCGGGGCGCGCGTCATTTGGGGAGCCAGGCTGTGGAGAACGTGCGGGCATTGTCCGGACAAGACCGGGACAGTCGCGAGGTGACCGTCATCGAGGGGCGCGTGCCCCCGCACGACCTCGACGCCGAGGCCGCCGTGCTCTCGGCGGTGATGAACGACAAGCTGGCCTTCGACAAGGTCGCCGAGTTCCTGCGCCCCGAGCACTTCTACTCCGAGGCGCACCGCCGCATCTTCGAGGCGTGCGTCGACCTGTCGTCGCGCGGCACGACGCCCGACATCGTCTCGGCCGGCTCGTGGCTTCGCGATCGCGACCGGCTCGCGCAGGTCGGCGGCATGGCCTACATGACCACGGTCATCAACGCCGCCCCGGCGCTCGCGAACGTCGTCGCGTACGGCCGCACGATCCACGAGAAGTACCGCATTCGCCAGCTCATCCTCGCGTGCCAGCGCGTGAGCGCGCAGGGCTACGCGGGCTACGGCGACGCGCAGAGTTTCATCGACTCGGCCGAGCAGGCCGTCTACGACATCGCGCGCACGCGCGAGTCGAGCACCGTGCACCCGCTCAAGACGGTGCTGCACGAGACGTTCGACCGTATCGCGAAGGCCAACGCGCGCGGCGCGCGCATCACCGGCACGCCCACGGGCTTCGACCGCTACGACCGCATCACCAGCGGCCTGCACGCCGGCGAGCTCACGATCGTCGCGGCGCGCCCCGGCATGGGCAAGACGAGCCTCGTGCTCAACATGGCCACCAACGTCGCGAGCGCCCAGGAGCTCGTGAGCGCCCACGATCCGAACGATCGGTGGATCGAGCCGGGCCACGGCGTCGTCGTCTTCTCGCTCGAGATGCCGCGGGAGCAGATCGTGCAGCGCATGCTCTGCTCGGAGGCCAAGGTCGACGTGAGCAAGGTCCGCACGGGCATGCTCACCAAGAGCGACTGGGAGCGCCTCACGCAGGCGGCGGGGCGCCTGGCGGGCCTGAACCTCTGGATCGACGACACGCCGGCCATCGGCCTGCTCGACCTGCGCTCCAAGGTGCGGCGCCTGCAGGCCGAGTTCGATCGCAAGGACGGCCCGCCCGGCGAGGGCCGGGGGGCGGGCGAGACGAAGCAGAGGATTGGCCTGGTGGTCGTCGACTACCTGCAGCTGATGCGCGGCCGCGAGAACGCCGCGTCGCGCGAGCAGGAGATCAGCGAGATCTCGCGGGGCCTGAAGCAGCTCGCCAAGGAGCTGTCGGTGCCGGTCATCGCCCTCAGTCAGCTCAACCGCGCGGTCGAGACGCGCAGCGAGAAGGGCAAGCGCCCGCAGCTCTCGGACCTGCGCGAGTCGGGCGCCATCGAGCAGGACGCCGACAACATCTGCTTTATCTACCGCGACGACTACTACAACAAGGAGAGCGCCGAGCGGAACGTGGCGGAGCTCATCGTCGCCAAGCAGCGCAACGGTCCCACCGACACCGTGCGCGTCCGCTGGGACGGCCAGTACACGCGCTTCGACAACCTCGCCGAGGGCGAGTACGGGGAGTTCGAGGGCGCACCGTGACCGAGACGCTCGCCGATCTGGTGATGTCGCGCCGCGTGCTGGTCACGGTCGGCGCGGGCGGGGTGGGCAAGACGACGACCGCCGCCGCGCTCGGCGTGGCCGCGGCCCGGCGCGGCAAGCGCGTCCTGTGCCTGACGATCGACCCCGCGCGGCGCCTGGCCGAGTCGCTCGGCCTCGAGACGATGTCGGCCGAGGAGCAGGTGGTCGAGCGCGGCCTCTTCGAGCGGGCCGGCATCCCGATGGCCGGGTCGCTCACGGCGATGATGCTCGACACCAAGCGCACCTTCGACGAGCTGGTCGTGCGCCACTCGTCGTCGCCGGAGCACGCGCGCAAGCTCCTCGACAACCGCCTCTACCAGTACGTCTCCACGTCGCTCGCCGGCACGCAGGAGTACATGGCGATGGAGAAGCTCGTCGCGGTCAAGGAGGACCCGCGCTTCGACCTCGTCATCCTCGACACGCCGCCCACGGCCAACGCGCTCGACTTCCTCGACGCGCCCGAGCGCCTCGCCGAGGCGATCGACTCGGCGGCGATGCGCTGGTTCGTGCAGGCCTTCGAGTCCACGGGCACGCTGTCGCTCAACGTGCTCGCGCGCTCGGCCGCCGTGGTGCTGCGCGGCCTGGGGCGCATCACGGGCGGGGGCTTCCTCGCGGCGATGGCCGAGTTCATCTCGGAGCTCAACGATCTGTTCGGCGGCTTCAAGCAGCGCGCGAAGATGGTCGAGGAGGCGCTGCGCTCGAGCGAGGTGTCGTTCGTGCTGGTCACGAGCCCCGCGCCCATGAGCCTGCAGGAGGTCGTCTACTTCAGCGAGCGCCTCGAGTCGTCGCGGATGCCGCGCGGCGCGTTCGTCGTCAACCGCTTTCGCCTGCCGCCGCCCGGGGCCGACGCGCCGCCCTCCGAGCGCGACGCCGCCCTGGCCATCGCGCGCCACAAGCTCGTGCTCGACGAGGACGCGCCGGGCCGGCTGGTGCACGCGCACGCCGACGCCGAGCGCCTCGCCGCGCTCGACGCGGTGAACGTGCAGGCGCTCGACGCGAAGGCCCGGGGGCGTGTGCCCATCGTGCGCGTCGCCGAGCTCGCGAGCGACGTGCACGACCTCGGCAAGCTCGGGGCCATCGCCGAGGCGCTCATGAGTGGGGGCGTGTAGGCCGCGGGCACGGCCAGGCGACCCGAGGATGCGATCGGGCGGCCGATGGGCGCGCCCTGCGTGCAGAGGAGGTCCTGCCCGACGCAGCAGGAGGGCGAGTCGGGGCAGCCCGCCTCCGGAAGGGCGCACGCCGTGCCGGCGGCCCCCTCCCGGTCCCCCTAGCGCGCAAGCTCGCCCGGCTCCCCCGGCGGGAAGAGCCGCCCGACCTCGAGCTCGACGGCCTCGAACGGCGCGCCGCGCGCCACGGACGCGTCGTCGTAGGCGCCGACCTCGCGCCACTCGTGCGCGGCGGCGTCGAGGCGGAGCGCCTCGAGCGTGCGCGCCGCCGGATCGACGATCCAGTAGAACGGCACGCCGTGCTCCGCGTAGAGCGCCCGCTTGCGCACGCGGTCGACGGCGGGCCTGGCGGGCGAGACGATCTCGCAGATCCAGTCGGGCGTCACAGTCACGGGGCGCCGGCCCCAGGGGCGCGGCAGACGCTCGCGCCTCCAGCCGGCCAGGTCGGGACGGACGACCTGGTGGGCCGCGAGCTCGACGTCGACCTCGGTGAGGATCCACCAGCCGCCGGGGCCGCCGCGGCCGTCGTCGTCGTCGAAGGGGCCGCCGATGTAGCGCGAGACCGATCGCTGCGCGCGGCCGTGCTCGGGCAGGGGCGGCGCCGCCTCGACGACGACGCCGTCGAGGATCTCGGCGTGCGCGCCGTCGCCGAGCGCGGCGAGGTCCGCGAACGTCGCGAGCTTGCGGGCCGGGTCCACGAGGGGAGTGTACTACCCCTCCGCCGCCTTCGGCTCGCCCCGCCGCCGCCTGGCCTTGTAGTGGACCCTCAGGGGGACTCCCTCGAAGCCGAAGTGCTTGCGCAGCTGGTTGACGACGAAGCGCCGGTAGGAGAAGTGGATGTTGTCGGGCGCGTTGGTCATCACGATGAACGTCGGCGGCGACGTCTCGGCCTGCGTCACGTAGTACAGGCGCGGCGCGCGCGCGCCCATCGTGGGCGGCGGGCGCGTGTCGAGCACCGTCTCGAAGAAGCGATTGAGCTCGCCCGTCGTCACGCGTTTGTTGAACGCCTCGCGCACGCGCGCGATCGTGTCGAACAGCTCCTTGACCCCCCGGCCGTTCTTGGCGCTCGTGCGCACGACCGGGACGTAGGGCAAAAAGGCGAGCTTCTCGCGCGCCGTCTCCTCGGCCTTGGTCATCGTGGCCTTGTCGAGCAGATCGCTCTTGTTGAGCGCGACGACCATCGCGCGCCCGCGCTCCTCGGCCAGGCCCATGATCTTGGCGTCCTGCTCGGCCACGCCCTCGGCGGCGTCGCAGAGCATGACGACCACGTGCGCGCGCTCGATGCTGCGGATGCTCGAGAGCACGCTCAAGGACTCCACCGGGTTGTCGTCCCTGGAGACCTTGGCCTTGCGCCGGATGCCGGCGGTGTCGATGAAGACGTACTTCTGCCCGTCTCGCTCGATGAGCGTGTCGATCGCGTCGCGCGTCGTGCCCGGGCGGGAGTCGACGAGCATCCGGTCCTCGCCCAGCAGCCGGTTGAGCATGCTCGACTTGCCGGCGTTGGGGCGGCCGACGAGCGCGATGCGCGGCGGGCCGCGCTCGGCGTCGGCGTCGGGCTCGGGGGCCTCGGGCAGCGCCGCGACGAGCGCCGCCTCGAGCTCGCCGATCCCGCGCCCGTGCAGCGCGCTCACCGGGTAGACCGTCTCGACGCCGAGCCGGTAGAGGTCGAACGCGTCGGCGTCGACGCGCGGCGTGTCGGCCTTGTTGGCCGCGTAGAAGACGGGCTTGCCGCTCTCGCGCAGCATCTGGATGGCCGCGCGGTCGGGCGCGGTGGGGCCGGTGGTCGCGTCGGTCACGAAGACGATGGCGTCGGCCTCGGCGATCGCGGCGCGCACGTGGCGCGCGATGCCCGCCTTCATCGGGTCCAGGTCCTCGGGGTCGAAGCCGCCGGTGTCGACGAGCGTGTAGGGGCGCCCGAAGGCGCTCGTGTCGGCGTAGTGCCGGTCGCGTGTGACGCCCGGCTCGTCGTGCACGATCGCCACGCGCGCGCGCGCCAGGCGGTTGAACAGCGTCGACTTGCCGACGTTCGGGCGGCCGACGATGGCGACGATCGGCGTGCCGGAGAGGCCGCCGGGCAGGGGGCCGCGAGAGCGGGCAGGGTGGTGCTTGGTCATCTACGGCTCCCGCTCCCCATACCCCATGTCCCGCAGCTTCGCGGGATCGTTCATCCAGTCGGGCGTGGCGCGCACCCATAGCTTGAGGTGCACCTGGCGGCCGAGCATCTGCTCGACGCGCGCCCGCGCCGCGGTCCCGATCGACTTGAGCATGCGGCCCTGCGCGCCGACCACGATGCCCTTGTGCGTCTCGCGCGAGACGTGGATGGCGATCTCGATGCGCGGGACCTTGCTGCTCTCGTCGAAGCGCTCGACGACGACCGCCACGCCGTGGGGGACCTCTTGCCGCGTGTGCGAGAGGATCTGCTCTCGGACGAACTCGGCCACGAAGAAGCGCGTCGGCTGGTCGGAGAGCGTGTCGGGCTCGAAGAGAAACGGCTGCTCGGGCACGAGCGGCCCGAGCTCCTCGAGCAGGCCGTCCATGCCGCGGGTCCGGCGCGCGCTGCACGGGACGATCGCCGCGAACGGGTGCGCCTTGCCGAACCTCGCGAGCATCGGCAGGAGGTCGCGCTTGTCCTTGATCTTGTCGATCTTGTTGATGACCAGCACCGTGGGCAGCTTCGGGAGCTCGGCCGCGAGGGCCAGGTCGGCCGGGTCGACCTTCGGCTCGACCACGAGCACGAGCACGTCGGCCTCGCGCGCCTCGTCGCGCGCCGAGGCGTTCATGCGGTGCCCCAGGCGCGAGCGCGCCTCGTGCAGGCCCGGCGTGTCGACGAAGACGAGCTGCGTGTCGCCGACGGTCAGGACGCCGCGCACGGCGTCGCGCGTGGTCTGCGGGTGGGGGCTGGTGATGGCGATGGGCTCGCCGAGCAGGGCGTTGAGCAGGGTGCTCTTGCCCACGTTCGGCCGGCCGACGATCGCGACGCGGCCCGCCCTGGTCTTGCCTTCGCCGCGGCTCATGGTCGGGCGGGGCTTGTAGCACGCGATGGTTGCGCCGCCCCGGACCTCGGAAGTACTGTCCGCCCGCCCCGGTATGTCCGGGCGCGTCGACCCCTTCTTCGCCTTGCCCATGCCCGAATCCAACCCCCCGCAGGAAGCCGCGACGAAGGACCCGCAGGAGAGCCCGGCCGAGGCCGCGGAGGCCGCGCCCGCGCCGGCTCAGGTCGAGGTCCCCGAGCGCACGTGGCCGCGCTGGCTACCGCTGGCGGTCGCCGCGGCGGTCCCCGTCATCCTCTTCTTCTTCCTGCCCCCGCTGACGCGCAGCGGCCTGTGGGACCCCTACGAGCTCAACGTCGCCGATCTGGCCCGCCGGGTGGGCCTCAACCTCTACGGCGCGGCGAACCTCGCCCTCGACGGCGCGGACAACACGCTGCCGCACCTGAACGACCTGGGGCGCCCGCAGCTTCCGTTCTCGTCGATCGCCCTGGGCTTCAAGCTCTTCGGCCTGCACGAGTGGGCGGGGCGCGCGCCGCTGGCGCTCTGGGGCCTGCTGGGCGTGCTGGCGACGTACGCGTTCGTGGCGCGCCTGTTCGACCGGCGCACCGGCGTCTACGCCTCGGTCGCCCTGTCGACGATGCCGCTCTACTTCGTGCAGGCGCGCTCGATGCTCGGCGACATCTGCACGATGGCGGGCCTGGCGATGGCCTTCGGGGGCCTCGCGGTGGCGGCGTTCGACCGCGACGAGGGCGGGCCGACGTCCGTTCGCAAGCGCCTGCCGTGGCTCGCGATGGCGGCCGCGGGGCTCGTGGTGGGCTTCGAGACGCGCGGGGCGCTGCTCGGCGTCGGCGTGCCGGGCCTCGCGGTCGGCCTCACGTGGGCGGTGACCCGCCTGTCCGCGCCGCAGCGCAAGGCCGACGCGGTGGGCGACGTGGTCGGCGCGCTCGCGCTCGTGGCGGGCGCGGGGGCGGCCGGCATGGCGGCGCGGGTCATCGCGTCCCCCGGCGACACCAAGGACCTGAGCCTGTGGGTGGGCGTGATGCTCCACCTGCCGCCCAAGTACCCGACCTTCGACTTCTACCTCGCGGCCATCGGGCACTCGATGGCGCCGTGGAGCGCGTTCCTGCCGTTCGCGCTCGGGCGGATGCTCATGGCGCCGCCGTCGCGCGGCGGGGCCGAGGGCGAGCGCGAGGGGCTGGCGCGGGCGGCGGTGGTCGTCGGCACGGCCGTGGCGTTCGTCGCGCACGGCTACCTGGCCGCGCGCTCGGACCTCGTGGCCTTCAGCGGCCCGGTCCTGTGCGCCGTGGCCTGCGCGGTGGCCATCCGCGACTTCGAGCGCGGCGCGCAGTCGAGCATCGCCGTGGGCCTTGGCACGCTGCTGCTCGCGGCGGTGATGCACCACGACTTCCACGAGCTGCCGGAGAAGGCGTACCAGGCCTTCGGCGTCACGGGGGCCACCTTCCCCGAGAGCTTCAAGGACAAGGCGCTCGCGCTCTGGTGGGTCGTGCTCGGCGGCTTCGCGGTGTGCGCGTTCCTCACGTGGATCGAGCGCGACGCGGACCGCAAGCCGTTCGACCCGGCCGGCTACGCGCGCGTCGTGCGCGCGCTGCACGGGGCGTACGACCGCATGCTGTCGCTCGTGTACCTGGCGACGGTCGCGGGCGCCTCGCTCGCGGGCCTGGTCGTCTTCTTCGGCGCGCGGACCAGGGCGCACTGGCTGCCGCAGATGTCGACGAACCTCCGCGACTACGTGCTCAACGCCTGGTGGGTGATCGCGCTGCTGCCGTACACGGTGTTCGGCCTGATGTTCGCCGCGGACGTGTGGCTCTGGGCCTTCGGGCGCTCGCGGCCGCTGTCGAAGGCGTCGCTCACGCGCGGGTTCGAGCCCTTCGAGGACCTGCTCGGCGCGCTGCGCCCGGCCGAGGGCCAGCCGAAGCTCGACCCGTACGAGTGGTGGGTCGCGCTCGTGGTGCTCGCGCCGCTCATGCTCCTGCTCTTGCCGGGCATCGGCTTCGGCGTCTTCACGGCCCTGGGCTTCAAGCCGTACGTCGCGACGCTGCTCGCCGTGCCGGCGGGCGCCGCGTTCTTCGTGGCGATGGGCGTCGTGGGCGACCTCTTGCGGCACCGCGCGCCGGGGCTGGTCCTGGGCGGCGCCGTGGTCGGGTTCGTCCTCTGCTTCTTCTACTACCCGGCCCTCGCCAACCAGCTCTCGCCCAAGGAGGTCTTCGAGAGCTACCGCACGCTCTGCCCGGGCTCGCCGCTCGCGCTGCTCGGCGTCGGGGGCCGCACCGCGGCCTACTACGCGGGCGGGCAGCCGCAGACCCTCTCCGACCCGCAGGGCGCCTACAGCTGGCTGATGGCCGGCGGCGGAGAGCGGCGCTGCCTCGCGACGAAGGCCGAGGAGCTACCGAAGCTCAACCAGCTGTGGCGCGAGCACGCCCCCGAGCCGCGCACGAACCTGCCCGTGGTCGACGCGCGCTCGAGCCAGATCCTCCTCGCGGCGTCGACGCTCGGCGCGGGGGAGAAGAACCAGAACCCCCTGGGCACCATGGTGCTGACCGAGCCGCCGCACCCGCAGCGGCCCCTCGACGTGAACATGGACGACAAGCTCCAGGTGCTGGGGATCGACCTCGTCGACGAGCGAGGCCATCTGGTCGACGCCATCTCTCCGGGGCGGACCTATCACCTGAAGACGTACTACAAGACCCTTGCGCCGATCACGACCGAGTGGGAAGCCTTCATTCACATCGACGGCTTCCACCGCCGCCACAACGGCGACCACAAGGTCATGAACGGCAAGTACCCCATGTCGCTCTGGCTCCCGGGGGATCTGCTCGTCGACGATCACGAGTTCAAGCTCGAGCCAAACTTCACGCCGGGCGCTTACAACGTCTACTTCGGTCTGTTCGTGGGGGACACGCGACTCAAGGTGAAATCCGGGCCGAACGACGGCGACAACCGGATCAATGGAGGGCCGCTCAGGGTGCAGTAGGCGCCCGGGGCGGGCAGAAGGAACCGGATTCATGTCCAAGCGCGACGAACGCCGCAGCCACGATCGTTTCGACGTCGAGTGGAAGGTCGACTGCATTGCCGACGACACGTTCCTCTACGCGTCGATCACCAACATCAGCGCGATGGGGATCTTCGTGAAGACGACCGATCCGCGCGCGGTCGGGACGAGCGTCACGCTCTCCTTCGCCCCGCCGGGGCACCCGCCGTTCAAGCTGCACGGGCAGGTGGCCTGGGTCAACGCGGTGCGCGCCGACGGCGACAACCCCAACCCGGGGATGGGCGTTCGCTTCGTGGGCCTCAAGGCCGACGAGCGAGAGCGCCTGGTCGACGTCATCCGGACGATCGCGTACGTGCGCGACCCGGCGTAGGCGCGACCTGCGCCTCGATGCCGACGACGGCGAAGGCGTCGAGCAAGGCCGCGCAGGCGCGCTCCTGGCCGGAGGCGACCGCCCGGCGGATGCCCGCGAGCGCGGCGGCCTTCGCGACGCGCGCCGCCCACGCGGCGAGCTGCTCGTCGTCGTCCGAGGGGAGCCCCGCGGCGACGGCGATGCCCGCCTCGCCGAGCGCGACGGCGCAGCTCGGGAATTCCCAGGCCAGCATCGCGTCGCGCCTGGCGGTGTCCTGGAGCGCGGCGGC
>JAJYCT010000178.1 GCA_021778125.1 Myxococcales bacterium | reverse complement strand
GTCGCCACGGCGGCCGGCACCCTCGACGTGCCGGCGAGCGGCGCGGTCACGCTCGCGGAGCTCGCGGGCCCCGCCGCCGTGCGCCTCGTGCGCCTGACGGTGCCCTCGGCCTCCGAGGTGGCGATCGAGTCGGCGCACCTGCGCATCACGTGGGACGGGCGGCCGTGGCCCTCGGTCGACGCGCCGGTGCCGCTGCTGTTCGGCGCGGGCACGCTCTACGACCGCAGCGGCGCCGAGTACCTGGTCAAGTCGCTGCCCGCGGTCATCCGCGAGGTCGCCGCGGGCGCCGAGCTCTCGCTGTACTTCCCCATGCCGTTCCGGCAGTCGGCGCGCGTCGAGCTGGTCGGCGGCGGCGCGGCGGCGCCGGCCATCGCCTGGGAGCTTCGCACCGTGGCCAGCGCCGATCCGCCCGGCACGGTCGGCGCCTTCCACGCCACGTACGTCGACCACGGCGTGCCGACGCCCGGCAAGGATCTGGTGCTGCTCGACACGACGCAGGTCGAGGGCGGCGGCGACGCGTGCGGCGCGGTCGTCGGGACGTCGCTCATCTTCTCGGACGCCGCCGACCTCTCGACGCTCGAGGGCGATCCGCGCTTCTTCTTCGACGACAGCCAGACCCCGCAGGCGCAGGGGACCGGCACCGAGGAGTGGGGCGCGGGCGGCGACTACTGGAGCGGGCAGGTGACGACGCTGCCGCTCGCCGGGCACCCGGTCGGCGCCCCGAGCCCGCAGGCCGCGACGGGCCCGCGCGACGCGATCGAGTCGGCGTACCGGTTCCTCGTGGCCGACGCGTTCCCCTTCGGCAAGAACGCCCGGCTGCAGCTGGAGCACGGCGGCGCCGACGACTCGACGGAGCACTACCGTACGGTCGCCTACTGGTACGGGCTGCCCGGCGCGTGCCTGGTGCAGACCGACGCGCTCCACGTGAGCGACGCGGCCGACGAGGCGGCGCACGCGTACTCGTCGCCGCTCGCCTCCGGCGTCGACACGCTCACCTCGCGCTACGAGTGGGGCGTCGATCACGTCGGGACCCAGGAGGTCTATCCGGCGACGACCGACACGGGCCGCCACACGACGGGCACCTCGGAGTTCACGCTCGCGGTGCGCCCCGACAACTTCGGCGTGCTGCTGCGCCGCAAGCTCGACTACGGCTTGCCCGACCAGCGCGCGCTCGTCTACGTCGCCGACCCGGCGCCGGGGGCGCCGTTCGTCCTGGCGGGCGCGTGGTACCTGGCGGGCTCGAACACGTGCGCCTTCGTCGACGCGCCCACCGAGACGGGCGTCGCGACGCCCGTCGTCGAGACGTCGAACCGCAGGTGGCGCGACGACGAGCTGCTCCTGCCGCGCCGGCTGACGCGCGGGCGCGACCACGTGCGCGTGCGCGTCGTGTACGCGCCCCGGTCGCCCGCGCTCCCGGTCGCGCCCGGCGCGCCCGCCGCGCCGTCCGCCTGGAGCGAGTACCGGTACACGGCGCTCTGCTATGTGATGCCGACAGGGCCGTGACGAGCAGACCTGTGGTGAGCGCCTGGGCGGCCGGCCTCCGGCCGGTGCTTGCGGCGGTGGCGAGCCGGTGGCTCGCGATCCTCGGCACGCTCGCGTACGGCGCCGGCGTGTGGCTGCGCTGGATCTACACGCTCACGCTGCACCACCCGCGGCACAGCGTCTTCGGCGACGGGATGCAGATCACCGAGCTCGCGGAGATCCTCGCCGATCCGGGCGCCACCCAGAAGTGCTTCCACACGATCTGGCCGCCGGGGGCGTCCGCCTATCTCGCCCTCCACCTCGTCTTTGATCCCACGCTGGGCTCCGCCGCGGCGGGGCTCTTCGCGCTGTCGTGCGCGATGCCCCTGCTCATCGCGCACGCCGCGCGCATGACGTACGGGCCGCGCGCGGGCTGGATCGCGCTCGCGATGGCCTCCCTCCACCTGCTCTTCGTGCACCAGGGCGCCCACTTCCTGTTCGAGGCGCCGTTCCAGTTCGCCGTCGCGCTGGCGCTCTGGGCGTCGGTGAGGGCCCTGGGTCCCGGCGAGGCGCCCGGCGCTCCCGCCCGCGGGACCGAGGCGCGCTGGCGCCTCGTCGCGGCGCTGGTCAGCGGAGCGGCGTGGGGGCTCGCCTTCTGCTTCCGCTCCAACGCGCTGCCCGTCGCGATCTTCGCCGGGCTCTTGCTCGGCGCGAGGTGGGCGCGCCGCAGGCGCTGGGACGCGGTCGCCGGCCTCGGCGCGGCCGCGCTCGGGCTGGCCATGGTCTGCGCACCGATCGCCGATCGCTGCACGGCGCTGACCGGGCGGCCCTGCCTCGGCGCCAACAACTTCGCGATGAACGTGGCGCTCGGCCACGCGCCGGACGTGGCCGGCATCCACTTCGTGCCGGGTCCCGGCGAGTGCGGCGGCGGCATGAACTACTGGTATCCGCCGGGCCGCGTCCGCCGGGGGTACCAGGGGACCGGCGAGATCCAGGGCTCGATCTACGGCACCGGCCGCATCCTCGCGTGGGTGCGCGATCGCTTCGTCGCCGCGCCGGTGGAGTTCGTCGTCGTCGCCATCGGCAACTCGCTCGACCTGCTGAGCACCGACTACTGGCCCGACGACTACGCGAAGGTTCCGGCGCACGACGCGACGGTGTTCGCGCAGGTGCTCCTGCTCGTCGTGCTGATCCCCGGGCTCGCCATGGGGGGCCTGACGCTGCGGCGCGCGTGGAGGCGGGAGCGCGTCGACGACGCCGCGGCGCTGCTCGTCGCGATCGTCGTCGCGGTCTTCCTCGTCTCGGCGGCGTCGCTGGGCGAAGCGCGCTACCGCGTGCCGTTCGATGGCGCGTTCATCCTCCTCGCGGCTCGCGCGTTCGGTGGCAAGCGCGCCGCGCCCCCGCCCACGACGTGGAGCCGGCGACTGCGGGGTCCGTCGCTCGTCGTCACGGGCGCCGGGGTGCTGCTCGCCGGCGCCCTTCTCGCGGCCGCGGCGCACCCCGCCACTCGCCTGGCGGCGTGGCTCTCGCGCCGGGTGCACCCTCGCGCGCCTGCCCCGGGGGGCCTCGGGACGCACGCGCTCGCCGAGTTCGCGGCGCGTCGCACGGACGGTTCGCCCTGGGACGGCGCGGGCAACCTGCGCTTCGTGTGCGCCCCTGGGTGCCGGCCCATCACCATCCAGCTCGATCGCCTGGAGCACGCGTCGTCCGTCGAGATCAGCACCGACGCGAACGACCGCTACGAGATGGTCTTCTACCGCGCGGGCGTCGCGCTCGGGCGGCTCGCGTGGGGCGTGTTCGAACTCCGGCCGGGCATGCGCGCGCAGCACCTCGACGTGCCCGCGCCCGTCGCACGAGCGGGCTTCGACGCCATCACGATCCGCCCCCTGTACGGCGACGGCCACTACTCCCTCGGGCACGTGCTGCTCGCGGGCCCCTGAGAGAGCCCTCGTGGTCTCGGTCACGTCGGACCAGGCGCTTCGCCTTCGGCCTCGTTCCTCCGCCCGGATCGGGATAGACGTCTGGCGATGCGCGGGATCCTCCGGGACGGCTGGGGCACCGTCCTCCTCTTCTTCGTCCTCGGCGCCGCGTTGATCGGCCAGTACGTCCACGTCACGCCCTTCGAAACGCGGACGCACGATCCCGGCTCGCACGTGGCCTACCTCCAGTGGATGGAGCGAAGGCACGGCATCCCGCTCGACACCGACTGCTGGGAGTGCGCGCAGCCCGCCGGCTACTACCTGCTCGCCGAGGGGGTGCTGCGGGCGACCCACGCGGCGATGCCCGAGCGCGGGATGCCCGACGGCCGGACGGAGCGGATCCTGCAGCGTCTCGCCGGGGCGCTCGCGCTCGGGACGCTCGCGTTCTGGCTCCTGGCCGTCCGCGTCGTGCTGCGCACGCCCTACGAGCGGACGCTCGCGAGCGCGCTCTGCACGTTCTGGCCGACGCTCCCGATCGAGGGGGCCAAGTTCGGCAACGATCCGCTGCTCTACCTGCTGGCGGGGGCCTGCGTCTGGCTGCTCCTCAGGTGGCGGCGGAGCGGCAGCGCCGCGTCGCTCGTGGCGGCGGCGGGGGTCGCGGGCCTCTCGGTCCACGCGAAGATCAGCGGCTTCGTGGTCGTCGCGGTCTTCGTGGCGTCGCTCGCCGGGGCCGTCGTGCGCGCCCCGGCCGGCGAGCGACGGTGGCCGCGCGGCGGGGCGCTCGCCCTCGCAGGGCTCGCCGCGCCTCTCGCGCTCTGGGCGTTCGTGCTCGCGCGCTACAAGCACTGGACGACGCACCCGGACTTCAGCTCCACGGGCCACAAGGCGATGGACAACACGTGGGGCGACTTCCTCTGGGTCCACGTACGGAGCTTCGCCGAGGACCCGTGGGTGCACTTCGGGAAGTCCGACGCGCGCGACGAGTTCTGGAACTACCTGCTGCGCTCCAGCCTCTTCGGCGAGTACTCGAGCGGCCGGGACGCGATGCGCGTGGTCGCGAGCCTGCTCGCCGCGGCGGCCGCCGCCCTGCTGCTCCTGGTCGCGGCCGGCCTGGTCGTGTCCGTCGTCCGGGGGCTCCGGCGGCAGGACGCGGGGCACCGGGAGCTGGCGCTCACCGTGCTGGGGTTCCTCGCGTTCATGATCGTGCTGCGCCTCCGCTTCCCGATTGCGCCGCACAACGACTTCCGCTTCGCGCTGCCGATCGTGCCGTGCTGCGCCGCCATGGCGGCGATCGTCGCCTCGATGGCGCGCGGAAGGCTGCAGCGTCGCTGGCCGCACCTCGCGGCGCTGCCCGGCTGGCTGGTGGCCGCATTCTGCGCCGCGTCCGCGTCCGTGACGCTGATGTGGCCGTGAGGGCCGGGGCGCGGTATGAACGCGCGCGGTCACCGATGTCGACACGAGCCCGCGTGCGCGCCCTGGTGAGCCGGTCGAGCGTGCGCGCCGCGTGGCTCGGCCTGTTCGTGCTGGGCGTGTGGGTCCTCCTCCGTCCCGCCGTGCACATCTTCGGCGAGCACCTGCGCGACGTCTGGGCGTACGAGAGCTGGGAGGCCCACCGCTTCACGTCGATGGCGATGCTCAGGGGCTCGCTGCGGTACCACGTGTCGCTGGGCTCCCTCGTGGGCGACGAGCAGGTCCACGACGGCGCCGGCTACACCAACTGGGGGTTCGGCGTCCCGCTCCTCCAGCTCCCGTTCCACGCGGCGGCCGTGTCCCTCCTGTCGCTGCCGGCGAGGTTCTTCCCGGATCGAGCGATCCTGTTCGTGTACCTCGCCGTGGCCGTGCCCCTCGTCTGGCTCGGCTTCGCGCGGATCCTCGCGCTGCGCGAGAGACCCGCCGCGTCGCGCCTGCGCCGCGTCGCGCTCGCGTGGGCGGCCACGGCGTTCGTCGTGTGCACCATGCTCTACCCGCTCATCGCGTCGCGCCTCCAGGTGTACGACGAGACGATCGCGTACTTCGTCATGGTCGAGCTGGTGGCGCTGAGCGCGTACGCGTTCCTCCTCGGCTCGGCGGGGGCTCTCCCGGTCGCCGCGCTGGCCGTCGCCGCGGGCCTCGGGCTGCTCGTGCGGCCGACGGGGGCCATCTTCCTCGGCGTCTGGTCGGCGCTCGCGCTCCTCGAGCGGCGCTCATGGCGGACGGTCCTGGTCTTCGCGGGTGGGGCCGCGCCCTTCGTCGTCTTCTGGCTGGCGTCGAACTGGGTGCGCACCGGCTCCCCCTTGAGCCTGGGCTTCCAGAACTCGCTCCCCGGCAGCGAGCACGTGGCCCTGGTGCGCTTCGGCAGCCTCTGCGTCGACACGACGCAGCACACGATGCAGGTCGCGCTCGGCGTCTTCCGGGCGCTGTTCATGGCCGTCTCGCACGATCCGGACGGGTGGATGAAGGCCTGCGGCCTCTCCTTCGAGCTGCGCGACAACGAGGACAGCACGACCATCGAGCCGTTCCTGGGCGCCGCCGTCCTCGTCTTCCTCGCGTGGACGCTGCTGCACTTCCTCGTCCGGCGCGAGCGCCGGCTGGAGCTGTACGTGCCGTACCTCGCGGTGGTGTGCCTGTTCGGCCTGTACGTGTACGCCGGCGCGGGTCTCGCGTGGCGCTACGTCGGCGACTTCTGGCCGCTGGTCGTCCTCACCGCGGTGCAGTACGTGCGCACGCTCCCCGCGGCCGCGGCGCCGCTCCTCGGCTGGCCGCTCGCGGGCGTGCTGTCGCTCGGGGCCGTCGCGGCCTTCCACCGCGACGTGGAACCAGGGAGCAAGCTCGTCGAGGACCTCGACGCGTCGAGGATCCCGGACATGTGGGCCGCCTTCCAGGCCACGCGCTCGGTCCAGAGCGCCGTGCTTCCGTCGAGGGTGCGCTGCGGCAAGCTGCCGGACTGGCCGCGGTTCAACGTCGGGTGGCGCTCGAACGTGGCCGGCTGGTTCTCGGACTGCACGGTCGAGTCCTCGAGCGAGATCTTCCTGGGGGTCCCCCCCGGCCGGGGCGATTCGTACGTGATCCGCTTCGCGACCGACGGCATCTCCGCCGACCAGGCCCGGATCTACGTCAACGGTCGGACGTACGCCGCGCACAGGACCGGCAATGCCTACGAGGCCGCCGTGCGCATTCCCTACGAGTCGCTCAGCTCGCCCGTGATCCTGGCGACGATCGAGTGGGAGCACGGAGTCGACCCGGTCCCGGGCCACCTCCTCGAGGTCGACCTCGAGTAGGCCCTACGTTCGAGCGCGCGGACGGGAGAGGGCGCGCGCCCGGAGCGAGCCCCAGACGAGCCCCGTCACCGTGACGGCGAACAGCCCCAGCCCGAGCCACAGGGTCCGCGGGCGATAGCGGAAGACGACCGTCTCGTCGCCGGCCGACAGCGTCGTGGCCACCTGATCGGCCCAGTCGAGCGTGCGCGAGCCGTTCGCGGACCAGCCGGCGTCCCAGTTCTGGTTGAGGACCAGATGCATGCCCGGCCGCGCGCCGCGTACCGTGACGGTCATCGCGTTCGGCGTGAACGAGGTGAGCCGGGCCGTCCCCACGCCCTCGGCCACGAAGGCCTCGCCGCGGTAGAGGCGGTCGGTGACGCCGTGCGCGCCGAGGCCCGGGATGTGCCCGTTGCGGTCGCGGAAGTAGTTGTGGAGCGCAGGGAACGTCGAGCAGTCGATCGTGCCGACGTTGGCGAGGATCGCGGCGAGCGACGGCGGCGCCCAGTCGCTCTGGTAGGCGAGCGGCCCGGACGCGTGCTCCTCGGTGCGGAACGGCCCCGTCGAGTCGGCGACGTTCGGCAGGCGCGTCGTGAACATGTGCGTGACGGGGACGCGCGCGACCTGCGCCACGTCGCGCGCGATCCACGCCACCGCGACGAGGCCGGCGAGCTCGAGCCACGACCGTAGCCCCCCGCAGCGGCGCAGGCCCCGCTCCGCGGCCGCCGCGGCGACCACCAGCAACACCAGGAGCGCGGGGTACATCCACCGCGAGGGGACGTGCTGCGACTTGAAGACGGGCAGGTGGTGCAGCAGCGGCCACGGCGCGTACGCGTGGAACGCGCCCAGGCCCAGGACGAACGCGAGAACGCCCGTGAGGCGCAGCGCCCACTCGCGCGCGCCCCGCGCCAGGGCCGCGCCGAGCGTCACGACGGCCACCACGGCCCACCCGACGTACATGCCCCACTCGTGCCAGCCCCACTCGCTGACGCCGGCGTGGAAGCTCGTCGTGTCCTGGTCGCGCGACGTGAGGACCGCCACGATCGCCTCGAGGTCGATCGTCTCGGCGGAGTCGACCCACCGCGGGTGCTGCATCATCACCTCGAGCACGGGGACGAGCTTGGGCGCCGCGAGCCCGAGGCCGATGAGACCGCACCCGAGGCCGGCGAGGATGGGCCGCGCCGACCGCGTGACGGCCGCGAGGAGCACGCCGTAGACGGCGACCAGGAACACCGTCTCGGGCAAGGGGTAGATCCCGCCCGTGTAGACCATCATCGCGATGCACGCGCCGGTGAGGACGAAGTCGCGCAGGCGCGGGGTGCCCCGCGTCGGGGCGGCCCCGGCGGCGCGGTCGTAGAAGTAGAGGGTCCACGGCGTCCACGCGTACGAGAGGTGCCAGGTGTGCCCCTGGGCGATCTGCAGGGCCCAGCGGCCGTTGACGGCGAACGCCACGACGACCAGCGCGCGCAGCGCAGGGCTCCGCGTGAAGCGCCCGGCGAGCAGCCACCCGCCCGCGGCCGACAGCAGCGCGCTGCCCCAGATCTCGACGCGCATGGCGTGCGGGAGCGTCATGAGCAGGAACGCGGGGAGCCACGGCGAGACGATCGTCGTGCCGCTCTCGAACCCGCCCCAGTTGGGGTGACCGCCGCACGCGTACGGCTGCCAGAACGGAAACTGGTGGTAGTCGCGCAGCGTCTTGACCACGAGCTCGCGGTGGGACTCCATCTGGTCCCAGTCGTGCTGGCCCACGAGCGACGCGCCGTGGAGCGTCGGCCGGAGGACCCACGCGATCATCGCGACGATGACGCCCCAGGCAGGTACGTTCGCGAGCGCGAGAACCCACCCCAGCGGAGACCCGGGCAGTCGCGCTCTCAGGTCCCGCACGGCGCGGCGGAGAATGCGACGCGGCTCCTCCAATGGCAAGTCCATGCTAGCGTCCGCGCCCCATGTCGGGTCCCGGGAGGAGCGTCTCCGAGCGCGCCGCGCTCGCCGTCGTGGTCCTGGCGAGCACCTGGTTTGCGTTCACGGCGGTCTGGGGCATGTTCGGCATTCCCGGGGGCGGCCACCTCGGGGCCGGCAGCGCCGGCAACGCGATGGCGGCCGAGCAGATCGTCCGCTGGCACATCGTCTACCCCGCGTGGGACTGGTACACGGGCCAGGCCCCGCCCAGGGGCGACTACATCTGTCACCACCCGTTCGGGCAGTACTGGGTGCCGGCCGTGTTCCTCTGGATCTTCGGCCACCGCGATTTCGTCGTGCACCTGCCTGCGTCGCTCATGTGCATCGCGATGCCGCCGCTGCTCTACGGTATCGCGCGCGAGAAGTGGGGGGCGACGGCCGGCGCCGTCGCGGCGGCGTCGTACGTGGTCGTGCCGGTCACCGTCGGCTTCTCCAGCTTCCTCAACCTCGAGATCTTCTGCATCTTCGGGGCGCTGCTCTTCTTCTGGGGCCACACGCGCCACGTGACGACCGGGCGTACGCGCTACCTCGTCGCGAGCCTGGTCGGCGTGTTGTTCGCGTGCTCGGGCGACTGGGCGGGCTACCTGCTCCTCGCGCCGACGGTCGTCTGGTGCTTCCTGCGCGGCTTCGTGATCCCGGCGCGTCTCACGCCGCGGTTCGCGTTCGCGCCGTACGCCAGGTGGTGGGGGCTCACGGTGGGCCTCATCGCCGGGACGCTGCTCCTCTGGCTGTTCCTCTTCGCCAAGGCCGACCAGATCGGCGACTGGGTCATGGCGGCGGTGGGCCGCGGGGGCGCCGAGGGGACGAAGCTCAAGGTCGTCCTCGAGGCGCGCCAGTACTGGATCGACTTCTCGTTCACGCCGCTCGCGATCCGCATCGGCAAGATCGCCGCGCCTCTCTGCCTCCTGCGCGTCTTCGTCACGCGCCATGACGAGGAGACGTACTCGCTGAGCCTTCTGTTCGGCGCGACCGCCCAGTACGTCGTCTTCAAGCAGGGCGCGGACGTCCACATCTTCTGGTCGATCTACTTCGCGCCGTTCTTCGCGCTCGCCCTGGCGCAGCTCGTCCACGCCGCGGGCGCGGTGACGGGCTGGGTGGTCGGGCGCGTTGCCCCCGCGCACCGCCGCGCCACGACGGCGTGGGTCGCGCTGGCCCTGGGTCTCGCGCCGGTGCTCGCGATGGCGCCCGACGGCGTGGCCTCGCTCTGGGTCTGGCGCCGTACCGGAGGCCGCTACGACGACAACGGGACGCTCATCCGCAGCCACCTCGACATGCTCGAGGTGATCGAACAGGTCGTCCTGCCTCGGACGGCGCGCGGCACGCCCATCGACGTCAGCCCCTCGGCGGCCTGGGGCTGGGAGCACCAGTGGAAGTACCAGGGCGTCTCGCGGGACGTGGCGCTCCCCGCGGCCGGGGACCGCTCGGCGTCGAGCCACCCGTTCTGGGTCGCGCGCGGCAGCGGGCTGCTCGCCGACGCGCAGCGCAAGGTCGCGGGCATGGCGCACGTGCGCGTCTACGGCGACACGTGGCTCGTCGATCAGCGCGAGGGGCAGGGGCCGGTCGACGCGTACGCCGTCGCGGAGCGCGAGCCGAACCTGCTCCAGTGGCTCTTCGTCGATGCCGTCGAGCCGCATCGCACGGTGGGGTCGCAGCCCGATCCGTGGCTCACGTGGGAGCTGCGCACCCACCTCGATCAGCCGGCCTTCGAGCCGACCGCGATGCCGACGACGCTCGACGAGCTCCGCATCGCGCACAACCTGGCCGTGTCGCGCGGCGACGCGGCTGGCGCGGAGGCGTGGCGCGAGAAGGTCGAGGCGCAGCTCGACCGGACGGTGCACGCTCGGTTCGACGCGTGGGTGAACCTCATCGGAGTCCGGGTCATCGGCGGCGTCCAGCCGCGACTCGAGACCTGGTTCGAGGTGACCGCGCCTCCCACGGGGGAGGCGACGTTCGAGGTGCGCTCCGTGATCGAGGCGCGCGCACGCTGGAGCCTCATCCCGCCGGACAAGATCGATCGCTCCATGGCCTGGCCGTCCTCGCTCCCGACGAAGCTCTGGAGGCCCGGCTACCTGTACCGGACCGTCACGGTGCTCAATCACCGCATCGGGCGCGAGCGTTACGAGGGGCACTGGGCGTCGCGCGACGGCTCGCCGGCGCCGCGGCGGCTCGACAAGCGCCCGGACACGACGCTGCTCGTGCTGCCGTGACGCCTCACTCCTTGCGTCCGTAGATCTCGACCTCGCTCAGGGCGATGTAGCTGCGGCGATCGACGCGTAGCCTCACGAAGCGGGCCCCCCGGCCGCCCGCGTCGATCGTCCATGGCGGGCTCGCGCCGAAGTGCGTCTCGCGGCGCGCGAGCTCCGCGTACGTCTTCCCGTCGCCGGAGATCTCGACGACCAGGGGCAGGCAGTCGTCGTACCAGCCGTCGACCCGGTTGTAGACCTTGATGGTCTGCAGCCAGTAGCTGCCCAGCAGGTCGATCGTGACCGTCGGGCCATCCTCGGTGTTCGTGTGGACGCCGAAGCTCGTGCCGATGTCGCCGTCGACGAGCTCGTGGCCGTCGGGAGGGTTCTGCTTGTAGCTGCTCGGGCGTACGAGCTTGCCGCGCGCGATGTTCTGCGGGAGCACCGTCGCGCGGAGAACCGCCGCGGCGATCCAGGCGAGGACGAGCAGCACGGCGGCGACCCGGCCCCACCGCGTCCCGCGCACGTTCTGCAGGGAGCGAGCCTCGACGCGGCGCCGCAGCATCGTCGCGGCCCGCTCGAGGGCCCAGCGGGCGCGCTCCGCGTCCTCGGGGGGGAGGCGGTCGAAGTAGAGCGGATCGCGCGCGGCGAGGGCCTCCCGGACGCGAGCGTCGTCGGTCGGCGTGGCGCGCGGGCGCGCCGGGTCTGCCGGGAGCTCGGGCAGCACGAGCTCGCGCGCCGCGAGCGATTCGTCGTCCGCCCCGAAGTCGCGCGCGGCCTCGAGCGCCGTCAGGTAGCGCGCGACAGCATCGCGCAGCAACAGACACGCCGCCACCGGCTCGACGGTCCTTCGTCCGGCCACGAGTCGCTTGCCGCCCGCGGCGGCGTGCGCCTGCACGCGCGCCTGCTGCGCGGGCACGTAGGCCCGGATCGTGCGCTCCGCC
>JAJYCT010000177.1 GCA_021778125.1 Myxococcales bacterium | reverse complement strand
CGGTGTCGGGCCCCGTGAGGCTCGTGTCGTAGGCGACGGGCGGCGCGGCCGGGGCCGACGCGGCGGCCGGCGGGGGCGACGGCGCGGCCGGGGGCGGCGGGGCCTCGCCTCCGCAGGCGATGACCAGCGAGGTGACGAAGGGGACGGCAGTCGCGCAGAGCAGGGGCAGGCGGGCGAGGCGCATGGCGCCCCGTATCGCGCAAAACGGGGCGGGCGTCACGGGGGAACGTGCGGAGGGCCTTAGAACGCACCCGCGGCCCCCCCCCGGAACGACAGCGGCCCTTGTCCGAGCGGATCGGGGCCTCTCCCGGACCGATCGGCCGCTGATCCGAACGGATCGCCTCGTGGTCGTTCGGACGAGGCTCGCCGTCGTGGCGTGCAGTCACGCCCGTCGTCGTCCGCGCCCGCTCCCCTCACGGCGAGAACGGCGGCCCCTGCACGCTCCCGCGCGTCGCGGGGCCCCCGCTCAGGTCCGTCGCCGTCGCCGTGGCGGCCTGCACCGACGACGCCTCGGTCATGAAGTCCGGGTTGAGGCCCACGTCGATGGGATGACCGCTCACCGCCCCGTGGCAGTTGGCGCACAGGCTGTCGAAGAACTGGCCGCGGAAGCTCTGGTGCGAGTGTTCGCCCGGGACGAACGTCATCTCCTCGCGCTGCCAGCGCGGCAGGTTCATGGCCTTCGAGACGGTGTCGTCGCCCAGGTGCAGCACCATCGGCAGGCCGCCGGGGATGCGGAAGTGCGCCGATCCGTCCGGGAGCACGGGCACTGTGCCGAGCCGCCGCCGCCGCACGTAGACCTTGCCGAACGCGTCGCACGCGGTGTTGCCCCCGCACGCGCCCGGCATGCTCGTCACGTCGGGCGGCAAATCCTCCCAGACCTCGAAGCTCTTCAGGTCGCTCTCGACCGCGCGCCCGGTGGGCGTGTTCTGGAAGAGCAGCGACGCGAGCGCGCCCATGTCGAGCACGGTCACGTCGGCGCCCTTGTCGCCGGGCACGAGCGTCGTATTGCCGTTCGGCTCGTCGCCGGTGCCCACGAAGATCCCCTTGGGCACGCGCGGGTAGACGGCGACGGCCTCGATCTCCGCGGTCCCGCCGGCGCCGAGCAGGCGCGTCTTGTTGCCGGTGCTCGGATCGACGACGTAGAGATCGTAGTCGCCGCCGAAGGTCGCCGGCGGGCCGCTTCCGTAGCTCACCAGGATGTTGCCGTCGGGCAGCGCCGCGGGGCTCGTGTACGACCCGTCGCTCGCGAGGACCGTGAGCGAGTGCAGGAAGAAGTCGGGCTCGACGGCCGACGCCGAGCTCGGGTTGAGGACGCTCGGATCGACGAGGTAGTCCTTGGGGTCCTTGCTCGTGTAGTCGATGCCGATCGACCGGTTGAAGACGACGAGCGCGCCGGCGCCGTGCACGGCTCCCGGATCGCTGAAGACGGCCGCGAAGTCCTTGTGCGAGAGCTCGGCCACGTACGTCGCCTGCGCGTAGCCGATGGTGCCGCGCTGCGCGTAGAGCGGGTGGTAGTCGGTGCCGTCGAGGTTCTGGCGGCGCAGGGCCAGCTGGTAGAAGCCCGGCTCGCGCTTCTCGGCGGTGAAGACGAGGCGCCCGTCCTGCATGAAGCTCGGGTAGCGCTCCATGTCGAGCCCGAAGGTGAGCTGGCGCACGTGCCCCTGCGCCGGGGTCGTGGCGTCCCATGCGTAGAGGTTCGCGTTGGGTTTGGACGGATCCTCGGGCGTCCGCTGCGGGCCCGAGTAGTCGTACGGGCTCGAGTCGACGTTGCCGCGGGTCGACGCGAAGACGAGTCGCTCGGTGCCGTCGGGGCCGGGCGGGCTGAAGGCCGGGTCGAAGTCGTGCTCGAGCAGGCCGTTGCCCGTGGCCGGGTGCGCCGAGATGTCCGGGTGCTTGGCGCAGCCGGAGCCGTCGGCGTGGATCGTATAGATGGCGAACGGATCGGCGTCCGAGGCGCGCGCCGCGAACGCAATCGTCCGGGCGTCCCAGGAGACGGCCGTGCGGCGGACGTCCGGCCCGCTGCCCAGGCCGCACGCCGAGAGGTCCACGGCCTGGTCGGCGCCGACGCTCACGGCGCCGCCGGGCGCCAGCGTGATCTGCGCGAGGTGCAGGCTCGCGCCGCCGGCGAAGACGTCGAAGTCCTGCGGGCGGTCGGGCGCGGGCGGCACCGGGCGGCTCACGTAGACGATCTCGGTCGGCGCCGCGAGGCCGCGCGCAGCGCGCTCGCGCTTGTGCCACTCGTAGATCACGCAGAAGGCGGGGATCTCGTCCACGTGCTGCGGGTCGTAGGTGTAGCCGCCCTGCTCGCAGAGCGGGCCGCTCGGCAGCTTGTCGCCAAAGTCCTCGAGCAGCGGCCCGCCCCGGTGCGTGATGCCGTGTTCGCCCGCGAAGACCTGCGGGCGGTAGAGGTTCTTGCGCACCAGGCGGCTCGCCGTGACGTCGTCGCTCTCGAACGACATCTGCTGCAGCGCGAAGAGGTAGTTCTTGAGCGTCGTGCCATAGGAGAACGACCCCGCCGAGCCGCCGCGCAGGCGAAACTCGTGGAACATCCCGGCCGAGTGGCACTGCACCATCATGCAGCCCTTCTTCACGAGGGCCGGCTGCACCATCTGCGCAAAGAACGTGAGCTCCGGCGTGACCGTCGGCGTCGTGGCGGGGCCGTGGGCCTTCGCCCACGAGAGCACGTTCTGGTAGCCGCCGTCCGTGACCGAGGCGAAGATCGGCCCGCCCTCGTGGTAGCTGCCGCCCTGCGCGGTGGCGAGCGGACGGCGCAGCAGCTCGCTGGCCTCGGCGGTGGCGCCCAGGTACTCGGACGCGACGAAGTAGTTCCAGCGGACCTCGATGGGCGACTGGCCGCACGTGAAGTACAGCGAGTTGACCAGCGTCCCGTGGCAGTCGCCGGCCGCGCACGACGAGGCGATGACGGGCTCGGCCTTCTGCTGGAAGGTCGCCCAGTCCCTGGTCGTGGGATCGCTGTTGCCGTTGAAGCCGGCGGCGGCTGGATAGGTGTCGGGGTTGGGGATGACGCGGTTGCACGGGGTGCGCGGCAGCTTGACCTGCGCCACGCCGGTGTTGTTCTCGGTGGCGCCGTTGTCGATCCAGCGCCGGAGCGTCTGGTAGGCGCTCGCCGTGGGGTCGAGGATCGGGCCGCCAGCGTGCTTGATGTCGGTGGTGACCGTGGCCTTGGTGCCGTCCCAGAGCGCGACGGTCACCTGGTAGGGCGGCACGTTCTTCACCAGGATCCCCGGCTGCAGGTACGGCCCGTAGTCGAGGAGCAGGTCGCGGCGCTTGCTGACGTTGTCGTACGTGTCGAGCGCGAGGTTGCCGAACGCGTTGCCCTTGGCGTCCGCGACGTGGCACCCCACGCCCGTGTTGGTGCGCACGCACGAGGTCTGCAGGACCGGGTCGATCGTCTGCGCGAAGTACGTGGTCGGCTGGGGCTGGAGGGTCGTACACCCGGCGCCCCACGGGGCCACGGCCGCGATCCCGAGCGTCACGACAGCAAGAAGGCCTGCGCCTCGCATTGGACCGAAAATACCGCGTGGAGCTAGAGCCGCCGGAGCGCAATCTGCGCCTGATCGCGGACGAAGGTGTCCGGATCGCTCTGGGCGAGGCTCGTGAGGATCGAGCGGACCGACGCGTCACCGAACGTGCCGAGCGCGTGGCACGCCTCGGCGCGCACGCCCGCATCGACGTCCTTCTGCGCGACCGCCGCGACGGCGGCGACGGTGTCCTTGGCGTCGAGGCCGTCGAGGACCTCGACCGCGCTGCGGCGGACCTCGGGCGTCCTGTCGGTCGTGAGCGCCGCCACGGCCGGCAGGCTCGAGAACGAGTTGATGATCCCCGCCGCGCGCAGGGCGGCCAGCTTGACGCTCGGGTCGCCGTCGGACAGGGCGACGCCGAGAGCCCCGGCGCCGTCGTCGTTCAGGCGTCCGAGCGCGAGCGCTGCGGCCGCGCGGACGCGCGCGTCGCCGTCGGCCGCGAGGGCCTGGGCGCACGCCGCGACGCCAGGGCTGAGGAGGAACTCGCCGAGGGCGGCGGCGGCATAGGCGCGGCGCAAGGGATCGCCGTCGCTCGCGAGCGTCGTCAAGGTCTGCTCGTAGACCTCGCCGGGCCCGAACACGCCGAGCGCGCGGCGGCGCAGCCACCAGGCGGCGATCTCGCGCGTCTTGGCGCTGTGCGGATCGTAGAGGAGCGTCGCGACCTGCGGGATGCAGTCGAGGCACTCCACGCGCTCGCCGTGCTCGAGGGCCTCCCAGATGGCCATCGGCGCGCCGCTCACGGCCGCGCTCTTGATGAGGTCCGGCGGCGACAGGAACTCGACCTGATCGGCGGGCAGGTCGCCGTAGACGCCGGCCATGCCGGTACCGTGCGGCGTCACCTCGCGCGGCGGGGCGCTGCTCGCGTCGGCGGCGGCGAGCGTGGAGGTCAGCGCCAGCGAGGCGCCCAGAACGAAACGGAACATCGTGTTGGCTCGCATGGTCAGGCTCCTTCGCCGGCTCACGGGTTCACGCCCTTGGGGTTGACCGGGTCGCCGGCGACGATGGGGACGAAGCCGGTGTTCTTGCGGGCCCAGTACTGCCCGCCGAGGTCGGCCGGATAGACGCCAATCGTCTTGCGCTCGTCGTCGGTGAGCGTCACGCCCTTGTCCTCGGGGTGCATCGGGTACTCCGCGAGCGGCCAGGCGGTCGAGCCGTCCTTGCCGTGCAGGTTGAGCTTCTGCGGGAGCGCCGAGGCGCGCGCGCTGCCGGGGATCCCGTAGAGTGGCGTGCAGCCGGCGGGGCTGTTCGCCTTGAGCCCCGGCTCCGAGCAGGGCGCAGCGCCCGTGACGGTGATCTTTCCGCTCGTGCTGCCCATCATCGACAGGCTCTGGCCGTAGAAGAGCGACACGTACGACGCGGGGTACGAGGCGACCTTGCGATCGTAAAAGACGGTCACCGGCGTCGACGAGAGATCGAGCGTCGGGATCTTGTAGGTCGTCGTCTGCCCGGTCACCGGATCAGTGCGCGTCATGTAGTAGTACGAGGTCGTGCTCGCGTTGTGACAGCTCTCGCACTTCGCGCTGAGGATGGGCTGCACGACCTTGTCCCACGGGTACTCGGCGCGGTCGGCGATGGCCTCGGTGAACGGCTCGGGCCCGTGCTGCTCGGCGACGGTCGGGTTCTGGCCGAAGGCCGGCACGCCCTGCCCCGTGCGCGACTCGTGGCAGCCGACGCAGCGGCGATCCTCGCCGGGCAGGCCCTGGATCCAGAGCTGCTGGTTGCGGATCGCGAGGCCGTACTGGTCGATGGGCTGCAGGTGGACCGGGATGTACGGGGGCACGTCCGCGAGCCAGCTGCCGTCCTGGTAGATGGGCGCCTCGCCGAGGACGGCGGCGCCCTCGAACATGGTGACGCCGAACATCGTCACGCCGTGCGCGGACTCGCTCGAGAAGCCCTCGATGACGCGGACCGCGACGGCTCCCTGCTTGAGCGCCTGCGCAAGCGGGGTGCTGTTGAACTGCGCGCCCGAGACCACCTCGTTGAGGCTCGACTGCGAGATGTCGATCGACCCGATGCGCACCGGGATCGTCGAGTCGGCCACGCGCTGGTTGGCGCCGATGACGGGCGGCTCGGCGCGCGGCGCGACCGCCAGGGCGTTGAGGTCCCAGGTGGTGCGGTCGTTGTAGACGAGCTGGTTCTGGCCCGAGGCCGGGTCGAAGACGTAGATGCCGAAGTCGGGCGGCGTGAGCGCCTGCTCGTTCTGGTCGTTGACGGGACCGTCGGCCCACGAGGTGAGGATGCGCCCGTCGGGCAGGACGCTCGGCTCGCGGTAGCGGCCCACCGGCGACGGCCCGTTGCCGGTCGGCACCTCGGGCGTCACCACCGTGTAGTGAACGTTCTCCTCGTTGAGGCACTGGTGCCCCACGACGGCGCCGTTCGTGTAGTTCGCGTCGTTCATGCACACCGGATCGGACGTGTTGCGCGCGTCGATCTTGACGAGGGCCCCGGCGTGGATGGTCCGGTCACGCGCGGTCCCGATGCCGATCATCTGGTTCGGCGAGATCTCGCGGACCGAGAAGAGCGCGTTGCTCGGTTTGTACTGCTGCTGGTCGTTCTCGTGCTGGCCTGCCACGGCGACCTGCTGCGTGCCGTCGGGGTTGACAACGCGCAGCTTGACGTCGTTCGTGTTGGCGAAGTGCTCCCACTGGGAGAAGCCGATGCGGCCGTCGTAGCGCAGGAACGGCGTCACGGTGTGCGAGAGGTTCTGGGCGAAGTTGTGGCGATCGGCGTCGCCCCCCGCGACGCTGACCGTCGCGAGCTGCAGCGCGGAACGCGAGTGCTCGTACTCGTCGGCGCGCGTGCCCATCGCCGTGTACATCTCGTTCGTCGAGAACGCGATGAGCCCCCCCGGCAGGTAGATGGGGCTGACGTCGTCGTAGTTGCCGTTGGTCTTCTGGTGGACGGTAAACTTGCCGCTGGCGTCCGGCGCCAGCTCCACGGTGTAGATATGGTAGTGGTCGTTCGCGTCGCGCTTCATCGAGAAGACGGCCTGCGTCGCGTCGAACGAGACGTCCGCGCCGTTGAAGTCGGCGAGCGGGAACGCCGCCGTCAGGTTCGTCAGCGTGCCGTCGGATCGCGCCGGCGTGAGCAGGTTCAGGCTGCCCCCGGGGACGTACCGGTCGTAGTCGACCACCTGCCCGTTGCCGCCCGCGACGTCGACCGAGAACGTCCCGTCCGGGTTCTGCGTGGTGTGCTGCCGTTTGATGAACAGCAGCGACTGCACGCCGACACCGCTGCCGCCCTGCGAGGACGACGTCGAGCACGCGCCCATACCGCCCGTGAGGGCGGCGAGCCCGAAGACGGCCATGGCCTGGAGGTGACGTTTCATGGTGACTCCCTGCACGGCGCAGCTGCACGTGGCAAGCCAACATGGAAGACCTTGTGAGTCCGGCTACTTGTGTGCGTCGAAGTCCGCCCGGCAGTGGGCTCTGGGCCCATGCGCTGGGGGCGTAAGCCCTCGCTGTTCGCAGCGACGGGCACCTCGACACGTCACAGCGAGCCCCGGAGGCCGACGTAGCCCGGCCCGACGAGCAGGCCGGTGCTCTGGCCTCCGCGACCTCCCAGGCTGAGAACGAACAAGGTAGCCCCGGCGGCCACGCCGACGATGCCGACACCCAGCCCGACGTTGGCGACGGTCTGGAACGTCTTGCCGTCAGAGATCTCCCCGGACTTGTTCGGGGGACACACGCCGTTGACGCAGCTGCCCTTCAGGTCGTTGAAGTCCGAGCTGGAGAGCGCCCCGAAGACCGCGAACGCCGCGAGGCCGGCCACGCCAACGCCGCCGGCTGCGTAGGCCCACGGCCGGAGGCTCTCGCGGCCCCCCGACGTCGCGGCGGGCGGCGAAGGCGGCGCCGCGGGCTGGGGCTTGACGTAGTCCGGTCGGTCCTCGGGGCTGATGGTCGTGGGCGCCGCAGGAGGCGGGGGCGGCGCCGGGGGCTGCGCGTCGAGCGCGACGGGGGTCTTCTGCCCCTCGACGGCGGTGACCGCCTGCCGGGCCAGCGCCTTGCCGCTCGCGTCGGCGACGACCACGTCGGCGGGACCGGCCGGGACCGCCACCGGCGACGTCCACTGCTCGGGCGCGATGGCGCGACCGGCGACCGTCAACGTGGCGCCGGGCGGGACGTTCTGGAGGGTGATCGTGACCAAGGCGATCTTGCCCTCGAGATCGGCGCGCTCGCCGGTCGCAGCGTCGGCCGTCTTCGCGTAGCGCTCTTCCTTCGCCGCCAGGACGTTCGCGTCGTCCATGGTGCGCCCGTACTCGTTCCATGCGTCGTCGAGCCGGCCCGAGTCGCACAGCGCACGCGCGAGCTGCAGCCGCGCGTTGGGGCTGTTGACCAGATTGAGCGACGCGCGGAGCTCCTGGACCGCGCGCGGCCAGTCCTTCGCTTCGTAGGCCTTCTTGCCTGCGTTGAAGTGGTCGGTGGCCTCCTTCTTCTGCGCGGCCGTGGCGGCGTCCGGGGTGACCCCCTCGGCACGGGCGGGGGACGCGGCCATGAGAGCGGCTGCGAACGCGGCGCAGGTCGCGAACGAACGCAGGGACGTCCGGATCGGTCTCATGGGGGCCTCGGGGCAGGGTAGAGGGAGTCGCCGTCCGCGGAGGGCAAGTCGCGGGCATCCTGCCGCCCCCCGAGGACACTGGCGCCGAGGATATCACCGCCGCGGCGCAGCCGGGGCGCGGGGCACGGAGCGCAGGCGGAAGGCTTTCGGGAGCAGGGCGGCGAGGCGCTGGGTGCTCCGGGCCGTGATCTCGCCTGCGTCGTCCTCGGCGACGAGGAGCACCTGCATGTCGCGAGCGAACTCCGCGAGGACCTGGCGGCAGATGCCGCACGGCGTGCCCGGGCTGGGCCCCGCGGTCACCACGACGCACGCGACGGGCTCGGCGTCGCCCGCGACCACCATTGCCGCGACGGCCGCGCGCTCGGCGCACAGGGTCGCCCCGTACGTGGCGTTCTCCACGTTGCAGCCGACGTACACGCCCCCGCGACGCGTGAGCAGCGCCGCCCCCACGCGGTAGCGCGAGTAGGGGGCGTACGCGCGTCCTCGCGCCGCGCGCGCCTCGGCGACGAGGCGGCGCAGGTCCGCCGGTGCGGTCACGACGACAGGCTCCCGGCGCGCGTGATCCAGCCGCGCAGCAGCGTGATGAGGTCCTCGTGCCGGGTCCGCGCGGTGGCCTCGACCTCGGCGTGGTCGAGCGGCCGGGCGGCGATCCCCGCGGCGAGGTTGGTGATGCACGACAGAGCCCCGACGCGCACGCTCATGTGTCGGAGCGCAATCACCTCGGGCACGGTGCTCATGCCGACGGCCTGCGCGCCGAGCATTCTCACCATGCGGACCTCGGCGGGCGTCTCGTACGTCGGGCCGAGCAGGCCGGCGTAGACGCCCTCGCGCAGCTCGATGCGGGCCTCGCGCGCCGTGTCCCTGAGCATCTCGCGCAGCGCGGGATCGTACGCCGCGGTCATGTCCGGGAAGCGCGTCCCGAGCGAGTCGTCGTTGGGTCCGGCGAGCGGGTTGGTGCCGGTGAGGTTCAGGTGGTCGATGACGACCATGAGGTCGCCCGGCGACCACGAGGGCTCGAGGCCCCCGGCGGCGTTCGTGAGGATCACGGCGCGCACGCCCATCCGGGCCATCGTCCGGACGCCCTGCACGACCTTGTCAACCGGGTGCCCCTCGTAGAGGTGCACACGGCCCTGCATGCAGACGGTGGGGACACCCTGCACGTGGCCGAAGCACAGGTTCCCGGCATGGCCGGGCACCGCGGACGCCGGCATGTGCGGCAAGTCGCGGTAGGGGATCTTGACCAGGCCCTCGAGGCTGTCGGCGAACGCGCCCAGGCCACTGCCGAGGACGACGCCGATGCGCGGCTCGATGGAGGTGCGCTTCCGGATCGCGAAGACGCAGTCGTCGAGCCGGGCGGCCGCGTTGGCCGACGGGTACTGGGAGGTGGACGCCATGAGCGCCCCGAGCATAGCGCTGGCGCACGGTAAGTCGCCGCGAGATAGCGCGGCGACACTCGTGCAGGCGCTTCAGGGGCGGGGCCGCCGCACGAACTTGCTGCGCAGCGCGTCGCACACGACCGCGGGCGCGTATCGGCTCACGTCCCCGCCATGGCTGGCGATCTCGCGCACCAGCGAGGCGCTGATGAAGCCGTTCTTCGTCCGGGTCGGGAGGAAGACCGTGTCGACGTCGGGCTGGAGGTCGGCGTTGGCATGCGCGATCTGCAGCTCGTATTCGAAGTCGGTGGCCGCGCGCAGGCCGCGGACGATGACGCGCGCCTCCTTCTGTACACAGAAGTCGATGAGCAGCCCGTCGAACGCCTCGACGGTCACGTTCGGCAGGTGGGCGGAGACGCGCGAGACTAGGTCGAGGCGCTCCTCGACGGTGAACAGCGGGCTGCGCGTCGGGTGGCGGCCGATGCCGACGATGACGTCGCTGAAGAGGGCCGATGCGCGCTCGATGAGATCGAGGTGGCCCAGCGTCGGCGGATCGAAGCTGCCGGCGTAGACGGCGAGGCGGGCGACGGCGCGGTGGCTCATCGGGGGCTAGGGGCGCCCGCGGCGGGCGCCGGCGGAGGGGGCGGGGGTCCCTTCTCGGCCGGTGCCGGGCGCTGCGCCGGCGACAGGAGCATCGGATCGGGCTCGAGCCACATGAAGCGCCCGTCGTCGGCGAAGGTCACGCGGAAGAAGGCGAGCAGGTCGGCCCCGACGACTCCGCCGAGGTCGATGTCGATGCCCGACGTGAGCTCGTGCATGTCGACCCCCGAGATGGCGGGCATCTTCGGCAGATCGAACCCGCCGACGCGGAACATCGGCACCGTCCCACGCTTGACCGACGGATCGTCCGGGAGCGGGAGCAGGCTGTGGACGTCGACGCCGGCGCGCGCCCAGGCCCCGTCCTGGAGCAGCAACGGGAACGGGCGCGAGCTGTCGACGAGCAGAGGGATCGCGTCCTCGTCCTTCGCGGTCACCGTCGCGCGCAGCATCATGCCGCCCCCGCGCAGGTAGTAGAGGGGCACCCGGCTGGCGTCGGGCGGCGCGGGGGCCTCCTGCCGCCGGACGACGAACTGGTCGCCGCGGCGGTCGAACGTCGCGTGCGCGTGGCGCAGCAGCTGGGCCCCGATGAGGGCCTTGATGGGCACGCCGAGCTGGCGCGTGAGAGGAGACAGATCCTGCACGAGCGCCGGTACGTCCTTGATCTCGACGCGGTCGAACCGCATGTCGACCCACGACGGATCGTGGCGCGAGTTGGCGTCGACCAGGACCTCGCTCGACCCGGTCGCCACGAGCGCCAGGATGCGCTCGCCGTCGAGCTCGCAGGGCACCACGTTGGCGGCGCCGAGGGAGACGCGGTCGAGCTGCCGCGGCATCTCGAGCGAACCGACGAGGCCCCCCTCGAGCTGGAACGGGTGCCGCCCGCTGCCACGGCGCGCCAGCGCGGCGACGTCGCGCGCCCAGGTGTCCTTGACCTTGGGGTCGGCGAGATAGGCCTCGAGCTCGTCGGCCGCGTGCTCGAGGTCGCCGGAGAACCAGTAGGCCCGGCCGCGGATGCCGTGCACGTCGCTGGACTCGAGCCCCTCGGTCAGGCGAAGCGCTTCGGAGAAGTCGAGGCGGACGAGGGCGATGCGGGCCGCGAGCTCGCGGATCTCGGGATCGCTGGGCGCGGCGGCCAGCGCTCGCTTGGCGGCGTCGCCCGCGTCGTCGAAATCGGCGCCGCGGTAGCTCGCCTTGGCGCGATCGTACCAGCGAGCGGCCAGAGGTGCCCGGACAGGTCCCTGCGGTCCGAGCGAGGGGCCGCACGCGGCGGCGGCGACCAGGAGCGACGACAGGAGGATCGAAGGGCGGCGCATGGAGCCTCAAGGTTCGACCGGAGGAGGCGCGGGCTCGATCCGCAGGATGCGGTCGGCCCGGAGCTCCCGGCGGCCTCGCCCGGGCAGCTGATACCCCACAACCCGCGGCGGGTCGAGGTCGGACCTCACCTCGAGCAAGACCATGGGCAGCGGCTCCGGGGGTCTGCGGGCGGGGCGGTAGACGAGGGTCACCGGCGCGCCGTGCTTCACGGCGGCCTCGCAGGCGTCGACGATCGCCTGGCGCGCCCGTCGCTCGACGACGCGGACCTCCAACAGGTCACGCACGCTCACGGGCGCCAGCGCCCGCACGCAGCGAAGGAACACCGCGCGAAGGGCCCGCACGTCGCTCTCGGCGCGGTGCGCCTGCCCGCGCTCGATCTCCAGCTCGCGGCACAGGG
>JAJYCT010000176.1 GCA_021778125.1 Myxococcales bacterium | reverse complement strand
CTCCACCAAGGCCCTACCCGAGGCGAACGGCGCATGACACAGGCGACCACCAGGGGGGCTCGCACGGCGCGTCAAGGGCCCTCGGGACGTCGCTCGCGGATGGCTTACGATCCACCGGTCTACGTGGCCGCGCTCAACGAAGGGCATCCCCTACGCGTCGCTCCCCGCCGTGTGCCCCGTGCGCGCGCTCGCGCGCTGGCTGGAGGCCTCCGGGATCAGCGAGGGCCCAATCTTCCGCGGCATCGACCGGCACGGGCACGTGCAGGCCGAGCGCCTGCACCCGTGCAGCGTCGCGCGCGTCGTCAAGCGCTGCGCCGAACGCGCCGGGCTCGATCCGGAGAAGTTCGCCGGGCACTCCTTGCGCGCGGGTTTCGCGACGACGGCCGCCAAGCGCGGCAAGTCGCTCGACGCGATCATGCGGCAGACACTGCACCGCTCTGAGCGCGTCGCGCGGACGTACATCCGCCACGCGAAGCTGTTCGACGACAACGCAGCCGGTGGGCTGTTCTGAGCCATCGCATCAAATCGCTGCCTTGGTCTCCGCCAGAAAGTCGAGGACGAGGTGGATCGGAAGGGCGTACCCATAGCCGTTGTGGTCGGCGCCGCCGATATGCAGCGCCACAATGTCGCCTGACTCCACGCCGATCGTCGGTCCCCCGCTGTTTCCTCCAACCGTCGTCAGGTCGGTGACATAGAGCTCGAGCGGGCGGCCGTCGTGCGGTACGAGCGCGGCCGTGATGCCGTGGACGACGAGCGGCGTCGGCGACTTGGGGCTCCGGTCGCCGAGTAGCTCATCGCAGTAGACGTAGTCCGTGCCGCTGGCGAAGCCGATCAAGATGACGTCCTCGCCAACGGACAGCGTCCCGCCAGCGAACGTGACCGGTCGCCCCGCCGTCGCCTGTGGCGCCACCTTCAGCAACGCTATGTCGCGATCCGGATGAGGGACGATGCGCTGGACGGTCCGATGGGTGCCGAGCCCATAGAGAAGCGGAGCGCCACGCGAGAACACTGAGCGCACGCGGATGTCCGCGGCCGCTAGACCGTCAACAACGTGCTTTGCGGTCGCGAGCCAGCCGTCGGGTTCGTCGACGACGAATGCCGTCCCCTGGATATTCGCGGCAACGACAGCAACTGGGTCGTCCGGGGCAACGTCCTCGACCATGAAGAGCGTGGGCAGGTATTGATCCGCTAGCTGACGTCTGGTCGGCATAGTTCGCTCCTCGGGCTGGATTCGCCATGGTACCTGGACGACATCGGCGCGCGTCGCGGAAAGACGAGTGCGGCGCGAGGAGACTCGTTTCCTCGACGAGCGCGTTCCCCCTCCGCAGTCGCGGCACCCTCAGGACCGGCGTACCCAGGTCCCGGCGTACATCAGGACGCACTACCCGGCGTACAAGAAGAGAGGAACCGCAGCATGTTCCGCCGCCTGTACACCGAACCACTCTGCCGTCAGCTCGTCGACACGTGCGCGATCGTGCGTCAAGAACGCTGCAACCATCGCGCGGTAGTGTTTCAACGCGCCGCGTGTCTTCTGCGGAACGGGGAGTAGCAGATCGCGAAGATCGCCCGGCTCGTACTTCAGAAGCCCGTCGGCGTAGCGGCGCCCCTTGGCGAGCAGCTGGGCCCTGACCTCGGGAGCGAACAGCGACATCGCCCACGCGGCTCGCTGGTCTCGCGTTTGCGCCAGCCGAAACCGGATCGTGTAGAGCGTGTTGGTCGCCGTGAGCTTCTGGCTTTCGCGAAGGCAGATCCACGGACCGACACGGCTCATCCCGCTCATGAAGCCTTCAACTCGAGCCGGAAGCACAGCGCGGTACCACGGTTCTCGCTGGGTGACCTTGAAGCGCTGACGATGGCAACCGCCACGCGAAGGAGGGAGCGCGATGAACTTGGCTACGCTGGGATGATCAACTAGTCGATCGGGCGGGTGAAACAGCCACACCCGTTCGCCCGCATCGCGAAGCCTCCGCCATGATGCGTCGGCTGCCTCAGCTCGCGTGAGGTGGCGGGCACGAGTGAGACACGGCCGCAGCGCTTCTATGGGAAGCCCGTGCGCGCTGCGCTCCTGCTCGGTCAAAAGGAAGTAGTGCGCGTCGCCCGTAACAGCCCCGATCTTCAGGTCGAACGCTTCATCGAAGCGACGGACTTGACGCTCGGCCGGCTCCTCGCGACCTAGCGAGATGACGTCCGCGCTCGCCTTGCCCCTCCGACCCGACGTCGCCAAGGTGGTGATCAGATCACTTGTCGTCGCATGCTCGAAGCGCCGGCTGACCGAGCGCTTCGCACCAAGGTCGCGGCCGACCAGAACAATGCACCCATCCTGGACCGCCCCGAACAGAGGCTCGCCGCAGCGGTAAACGTCGAAGCGTCCGAAGCGCGATGGAAGGTGCTTGCGGAGCGTTTCGGCGTAGTCGGCGTAGTCCCACGCTGCCGGCAACACGACGCATACGGACCCGCCAGGCGCGAGCAGGCGAACCGCACATAGAAGGAACGCGTGCCAGTAGTTCCCCTTGAGCCGGAGAGCCTGCCCACGGTGATCGCGCACCCGCAGCGCGGTGTGCAAGAGGCCGCGATCAAGGCGGCTGAGGGCAACGTAGGGCGGGTTGACGACGATCCGGTCGAAGCGCGCCGGGGTGCCCTGGGACCACGAGACGAAGTCCGCTCCCCGAACGACCCTTGCCAGGCGATCGCTGCGCGCCGGTGAAGGATCAAGGTCGACGGCCACGATCCGCGCCTTCGGGACGTTGATCGAAGCCATGGCGCGCACGAACGCGCCCTCTCCAACACATGGGTCAAGCCATGCGGCGTCCTTTGCGTCGCCGATCGCGCGAACCATCGCGGACGCGAGCTCGTCTGGGGTGTAGACGGTCCCGGACGCAGGGATCTTCGACGTCATGCGCTAAGTAGCCCTGCGTCCGGCTGCTCCTGCTTGAGCGTCAACCACGGTGACGCCACTTGGTTCGGGCGACTGAGGATCTCGGTCTGCCACCTGAGAAAAGCGTTGAGCCGCTTGGTCTGGATCGCGCGCCACTGCGCAAGGTGGGCGCTTGGGCTGGACGCGTCTGATTCCCACCCCTTCTGAAACAACTCGCCCAGGACGAACTCAAATGCAAACAACGGCGACACGACGTAGGTCGGGAGACGCGGTACGGGAATCGACGGGGTCCATGGTACCTGCACGTGGAAGTAGCAGCCGGGCGAAGCGGCGTCGGCGAACTCCATGTGCCACTCGGCGATCGGCTCCTTCTTCCCATCGCCCCGTTCGACGCAACGGTCGCCGGTGGGGACCTCAGCGTCGAAGAGGCGGATCGCCGTTGAAGCAACATCCCCGAGTGAAAATCTGGAAGCAGCCTTCTCCTTCCCCGTCCGCATCGGATGCAGCATCCACTTGCTCGTCAGTTCGGCAACCAGGTGCGGCCGGGATCCCTTTTCCTTCCGCTCGTACGTGCCCGGACTTCGCACCGTTCTTAGCGGGGCGTTCCTTGGGATTTCCCAGGCGCAGGACAAGCCGTCCTTCTGCCACTGGATCTGCTCGAGGTCGCTCCTCAACTGGGGCAACACCCCGGTCGAGTCCTTGTCGATGTAGTGCTTCGCCATCCCGGCGATCGCATCGATCTCCTGGAGCACTTCCTGGAACTTGAAGATCAGCCCGCTCACTTGGCCTCCGGGGCTGGACCGACGCGATCGCGATCGTCCTCGAGGACGAGCGAGGCAAGCGACGGATCGTCGCGGACGTCCTCGATTCGCATCCAGGCCGGGCTTGCGAACGGTGGCCAATCGTCAGGCTGGACACGGACGGCGCTTTCGATCGGACACAGGGTCGCGAGTGGCTTCAGGTCTCGATCGATCACCACGACCGGCTGCGCCGCGGACACGGCTACGAGGGCGCCCTCTCCGAGCTCAAGAACTTTGCGCTGGACCCCGTCGATGTCGCCGGAGCGACCCGCGCTCAGCTCGAAAAGTAGCGCATTGACGCCAGCCTTCCACCAATGAGGGCCGAGGAAGCCGGCAAGCTGGCCGCAGTACGCCGCAGGCCGCAACCATGTACCGAGTCGCTCGGAGTTTTCGAGGGCGGCGCGAAGTGACCCAGGCTCGACCCGCAGTCGGGCGGCGAGCTGCGCCGAGTCAGTGAGAGCTGTCGGATACGGAAGGATTCGGTGCAGCATCCAGCGCAGGAAGGCGATGCCGCGCGTGTGCACCGAGAAGCCGTGGAACGGCGGATGACAGTCCTCGATGTCTACCCAGGCGCGCTCAGACCAGTCGGCCTCGACATCAAGCCCGAGCCACTTCGTTACGGCGTCGCGCGTCTTCACACCGTCGCCAGGCCACTCGTCCGGAAGCAGTCGAACGGCGCGAGCGAGCTCAACCAGCTGGTTTGCGTCGTACGTTTTCTCCTTCCTGAAGACCCATTCAACATTGTGCACGCGGGCGAGCACGTGGTCACCGCCCGCGAGATCCTTCTCGATAAGTGGGACCTTGCCGGAGTTCACCGCAAACGCAATCGCGCGCTTCGGGAACTCCTGCTGGACGTACTCTTGGAGCTGCGCAATCAAGCCGAGGCCCTGGACGGCCGGCTTCTTCAGCTTCGCAAGTGCAGGACCGGCCCACTTGACCAGGCTGAGATCGATCAGGATGACGCTCGCCTCGCCGAGCATCTCATCGTCGATGTCGTCCGGATGAGTCACGTCCGCGCGCACGTTGCCGGTGTCGGCAAGTGCTCTCGCGATCGGTCGGACCTCCTCGGGCTCGTCATCGATGAAGAGGATCAGCGGCGGCTTGTTGTTCATATCGGCCTCACGGAGCGGGAAACACGATCTCGATCGCGGTCGCAAAGTGGGTGGTCGGAGCCACGAAGCGGATCTTCGCCCTGTACTCGTCGAGGATATCGCGGGTGATGGTGAGGCCGAGGCCCATTCCCTGACCAAGCGACAGGTCGACCTCTGCCGTCGTCGACTGGAGGGGGAGGAACCACCGTTCGGCCTCGTCGAGCTTCACCGCGGCCCCCGTGTTCTCGAGGCGAACGCGGACGCTGCCATCCTGGCGTGCCGACCCTGTCGCTCGTATGCGTCCATCTTCGCCCGCCGCCTTAACGGCGTTCGTCAGGAGGTTCGAGAACACCGCGATAAGCTCCGCGGCGTACATGGCGGGTGTACGCAGGTCCGCAGGTACGTGATTCTCGATGGTGATGCGAGCGCGTTCGGCGCCCAGACGCACAAGCTTCTCGGCGGCCGATAGTCGTTCGGCGACCGGCTGTTTCGATCGCCGGCGACGGGCATCCGGGCTGGCGATGTCGACGAGATATGTCGCCTGCCGCTCGAGCGCGCGGCGCAGCTCCGTTACGCTCGCATGGAGACGCGCCAGCTCGACCTTGGTCTTGCCCGGCACGTCACCGGTCTCGCGCAAGGTGCCGACCGCCCGCTCGAGCGTGGACGCCATGCTCAGCAACGCGTTCAGCTCGTGCACGAACGCAGCCAGCTGAAGCCCGAGCGATGCGAGCACCCGCGTAAATGCGCTCTCCTCGATAAACGTTCGCGAGAGTCTCTCAGCCCTCTCAACATCGTCGGCGAGCCGGCGAACACTCTCGGCGTCGTCTCGCGGCACACGTGCAGCGATGGCGCGCAGGCTCGTCGCGGCCTCGTGGAGATCCGAGAGCGAGCTCTCAACGGCCTCGCGTCGATAGCGTGCATCTACGTCAGGGACGTCGTTCTGTCCCTCGGCTTCGCGCTGTTCGCGCTCTTTCTTCTGCTTCTTGCGGCGCTTGTCCTCGACCACGACCGACGTACGTACGCGCGTGAGGAGGTGGACTCCTCGACGAACCGCTTCCGCAAGGGTGGAGAACGGTCCGCTCGCGACGAAGCCCTCCCGGTTGATAACCATCTCCAGGCCCGGAGCGCGGTTCTGCGTCAGAAAGACACCGCCCGCATAGTGCTTCGGCGGAAGCAAGAGCAGCCCTTCGTTGTGCTGCGGCTCCAGCGAGAATCCGTCGGGCAGAGCCAGAGTCCGCGAGCGCTCCGTCGAGTCCTGCTTCAACCTGAGCCAGTCATCCGTGACGTCGCCGTAAGGGAGGACGCGGAACCCCTCCATGTAGATCCGAACGCCGGAGAAGAACGCGCCTTCCTTCTTCGCCGCGCGTCCGCGCTCGAGAATCCGAGCCTGGAAGAAGGGGCCCACCTTCGGGGCGGGGTGCTTCGTCGAGAACTCCCACCTCTCGGCGAACGGCGTCTTCTCGAGCGTCCGAGCCGTGGGCGTGATCACGTATTTGATCGTCCTCGTGGTCGCGTCGATGTCGAGGATCCAGGTCGCGACCCGCGCGATCGATGGATACAGGTCCTCGCCGCGCGCAAAGTCGCCCTCGAACTTTACCTCGTAACCCGGGTCCTCCTCGGAGTCCGTAACCTTGGGCTTCGCGAACAGGAGCCCCTTACGAAGCTCGTCATCGGCCACGAGTGCTTCAGGGAGCGCCTTCACGATGAGCGGAGAGGGTCGGAACGCATCGAGTTCAGCAGCGAAGGCCGTCCTCGTATCGCCGCTCCACGTCTGGCGGAGCTTCCTCAGGGTAATCGTCGTTCCGGAACCGCCCTTCTGCGATACCGGTCGCTCAACCACTCGGAGCGCTTCGGTATCTTCCGTGGCCTTGGGATCCGGCTCCTCATCCGTGCCTTCGACAGAGTCGAGTGTCTCGTGCGCTTCGATCCGGTCCCAGTCGATCGTCGCGACGAGGCTGGTGCGGGCTTCCCCTCGCGGTGCACGGTGGGGGACCGACTCCACCTCCATCCGACCTGCAAGCTTCTGCGCGGCAAGACGCCCGATGCCCTTCGCGCCGGTGAAGCGGCGGCCAAAGCGAGCCGACCTTCGATCGCCGGCCTCCTTTACACGACTCGCGATGCGCAGAAACCCGGCCGCGAACTCATCGGGGGTCATTCCGTTGCCGTTGTCGACGATGCGGATCATCCCGCGCTCGAGATCGTCCAGCGCCTCGCCGTAGACGGTCACTTCTGTCGCGTCGGCGTCGTACGTGTTCTTGACAAGCTCCGCCAACGCCGTCGAGTCGCGTCCGACAAGAAATTGTCCGAGCTCCCGGAAGATATGGGTGTCGACCGTGAACTGCGGCTTCATGGCTGCGAAGGTACGAACGTCGTTGGAACGGAGTACACGTGTACGTGCGGACTCGCGTACGACGGTACTTCATGTCGCCCCTTCGGCGGCTCCTGGTTGATGGTTTGCAAGATCGGGTCGCTCTTTTGGCGAAGGTACCAGCGTCGCCTCTACTTGATGCCGTCTTTTGCGAGCAGCTCGAGGATGTAGTCGCGCACGAGAACGCCGCGTTGAAGGCACTTGACGCGGACCTGGCGGTGGATGTGCTCAGGCACGTCGGCGACGATGCGCTTTTCGCCCTCGCCGAGCTTCTCCGCGGCCGCCTTCGCTCGCTTCTCGCTTCGTTCGCGGCTTGGCTTCTTGAGGCTGAGGCCCATGCTTTCCACCTTTCAAGGCGCGCCAGAGGCGCTGGATGTCGTCGGCCGCCGCATAGGCGGCGGGTGATGTGAGAACTGACTCGCCCCGCGATGCGGCGTCAGGGAACGCGACGCGTTGGTGCACGACGCCGGCGAGCTCGCCGCCGCTCTTGCGGAGCTCTTGCTCTGCCTCACGCGCGAGCCGCGTGCCAGCGCCGGCACGGTTCACCACGAAGACGCGGCGGATCGGCGTTCGTCCGAGCTGCTCGCGGACCTGGTCCGCCTGGTCGAGCGACTCGAGCGTCTCGGCGACGGCCCAGAAATCGAAAGGCCCTGGCTGGATCGGTAGCAGGGCGACGTCGGCGGCGACCGCAGCGCTCTGCGTGACATCGCCGAGCCTCGGAGGGCCGTCGAGGAACACGTAGTCGTAGCCCCGAGCGATCTCCTTGAAGCGCGGGAGCGCGATCGCGCGGTCGGCTTTCACGACGGCGAGCCCGTCGAGCGGCGAGCCGTCCTCGCGAGCTGCACTCCAATCGAAGGCGCTCGCCTGGCGATCCATGTCGACGACGAGCGTTCGCCGGCCGTCGAGGTGGGCGGCGGCGGCGAGGTTGATCGCCAGCGTCGTCTTGCCGCTTCCACCCTTCTGCTGGAGCACGGCGACCGTGAGCATTGGTGTCTCCCTATCCGCATGTACGCGGGTACGCAAGTTCCTTGGTACCGAAGTCATGGTGAACCCTCCATCTCGACAACCCGGACCGCATTTGTTGAACCGCACACGCACAGCCGGAGCTCGAGGTCCTCAGCGGGCTCGATCTCGTCGCGCATGAAGCCGAGCACCGGGAGCTCTCGCCACGCGGATAGCGTGAACCTTCGCCCGCAGCTGCACCGCTTGATGAACCGCTCGGGCGAAGCGCTCCAATGGGCCGTCACAGCCCGCGCCCGTGCTCGGCGAGCCAGTCGTCGACGGCGTCGGCACCGCACTTGGACGCCATGACGAGGAAACAGAGCGCCTCCACGGACTCGCCATCGAGCCGCTCAAGGACCTCGGCGATGGTCAGGCCGCCGGCGCCGTTCCAGAACGCCCACGCGGCGAGCAACATGACGCGCTCGCCAGACGACAGCGGACCGCCGTCAGCTTCGAGGAGGTCCGTCGCCTCCGAGGTCGGCCCGTGATCGTTCCAGAGCCGCTCGAGGCGAACCATGGCGAGAAGTACGCGGCAGGCGCTAGCGAGCTGGCTGTCATCGCGGAACATGCGTCCTCCAGCCCGGCCCGAAGAGGCGTTCGAGGTCGGCGTGAATCTGCTCGCTGGGGACGCCGAGGGAGGGAACGCGCGCCACGTGGGGCGGAGGCTCCGGGTTCGCACGCAGACGTGCGGCGCGCTCGTCCGCGAGGCGTCGCCGGCGTCCGCGGCCGACGTGGTCGAGGAAGTGATCGAGCTTCTCCCAAATGAAGCGGACCGTCGGAGGGCCGTCCTTGGACACGAGGAACGCGCCCGAGATTGCGTCCCGCTGGGCGAGCATCTTGGCGTCGCCGTCGCCCTCGAGCGCTGCGGCGCACGCGGCGACCATCGCGAGCTCGCCCGCGTCGAACCACCGCGGTGCTGGTCGCTTCGGATGCTTTCGCTCCATCCTCGCGGCGAGTGCCTTGCGCGCGATCCCTTCGTCCTCCTTCGTGTCGTCGACCTTTTGTTCTTCAGTCGACGCTGGGAGCTCCGCCGTTGCCGCGCACGTCTCGCAAGAAGAAGTTCTGATCTGATCTTGATCTCTGTGTTCCATGGAAGCTCCTTCCGGTGGGGTGGCGGCAGCCGTTTCCGGCGGGTGAGCGAGGGTGGGCGCGTCCGGGCGCAGAGCCTTCGCGCGTTCGCGCGGGAAGCGCTCGACGAACTCGGCGAGCGCCGCGAGAGTCACCAAACCAGGCGCGTAGAAGATCCGCTCCGAGCCGTCCGAACGTCGCTCCCGTCGGACGCGAATGAGGCCGTTGCGCTCGAGCGCGTCGGCCTGGTCGCGAACGGCGCGGCTCGACCACCCGCTGAACCGCGCGAGAGCCTCCTGGCTTGGCCACGCCTCGGCGTTGCCCTGCCAGTGGACGGAGATGCCAATGAAGAGGGCCCAGGGGCCCTTGGCGAGCCCCTGGAAGGCTCGGCTGCGCGCTCGCAGCTCGAGCAAGGCAAGACCAAAGCTGTCTCGGAATCGAAGCCGCTCACGGAGCGGGAACACGTCTGCTTCCGTTTCCCCCGGACCCGCCGGGAGGACCTGTGCTGCGTTCAACATGGTGCACGCCCCCTCCGCGCCCGAAGGCGCGGGGAAGGGCCCGGGGAGGCCGCTAGAAGCGCCGATCGCGGCCTGCGCGGTCGGCGAGGCGTCCCCCTCGGGGCGTTCGCTGTTGGAGCGCGTAACGCGCTCCGTGCGCGCGACGTCGTCGACGTCGCATCGCCTGCGGAGTCCGAGCGCAAGGGTCTTGCGCATGGACAAACGAACCCCTATGCTCGATCTCGAAGCGGCCCAGAAACCTCTTCAAGACGAGCTCTCAGAACCGGCCTTGTTCGAGCGGGTGGCACCGCAGCGAACGAGGCCGAAGTTCTTTGTGGTGTGCGGGCTAGCGCATGACGCCCTCCGCGTTGGAGCGCAGCGCGCCGTCGATGCCGGAGCTTCGCCGGACAGCGGCAGCGCGGCTTGCACGCCGCGCGCGGATGCGTTCTTGTTCAGTGGAGGGGGGACGGCCTACCTGGCCCCGCTCGACGTCCTGGCGGGGCGCTACGCGCCCCGAAGGCCACCTTCGAAAGGTGGCCTTCGCCGCTCGATCCCACAAAACCGAAAGCCCCTCGATCGACGCTGATTCGCGCCGCCGAAGGGCTCCTGACTCACCTGAAATCTCACCTGCCCGCTGGCTCCACGTGGCTCCACCAGGCTCCGATCGTGCGTGACGATCGTGCGGATCTAGGCTATTTTCAGGGGGTTCGGGTAGGATCGACGTACATTGGCTCGGTGGACGCCCTATCCCGCGCGGCAACCTACTTCCGCCCCGCCCCCTTCCTAGCCCCCGCCTTCTTCGCAGCCGGCGTCGCGCCCGCGCTACCCCCCGCCCTCGCCGCGCCCCCGAGCAGTTCCTCGATCCCGCAGTCGAGCACGTTCGCAAGCTTGATCAGGGTGTCCAACCGCAGGTTCGCCTTGCCCGCCTCGATGTACTGCACGCGCTGGGTCGACGTCTCGAGCTGAGCCGCTACTGCGGCCTGCGTCAGCCCGCGGGCCTTCCGGAGCTCCTTCACGCGCCGGCCGACTTCCTTTCGGACTTCCAAGGGATCCGGGTACCGCACGGACCGACGATTGGCCCTCCCGCTCCGAGCGGCAAGACCATTATAGACGATGACCATCATATAAGTTGACAACGCCCCGGTCCGGCCTCACCTTCGGGACTGGCTGCAGCGGTCCGGTGCCCCCTGGGCGACCGGCAACCCCCGCCGCACGCCCGAGGTGTATCCATGACGACCCACAACGGCGCGACCAACGGAACGTCCCTCCACTTCAAGAAGCCCGGCTTTCTCACCCCGGCCGCGACAGGCGACGAGAACGACCAAGCCACCACCTGCCCCGACGAGGCCTCCCCGCTGCCCCCGATCACCGAGGCCGGCGAGTTCTGCCCCCTCTGCGAATCGCCGATCTCGCGGCAGCGGTACGAGCAGATCGTCCGCATCGACGAGGCCCGGAGCAGCCAGCTCGCCGCCAAGCAGGCGGCCATCGACTTCGAGCGCGACCAGCTCGAGACCGAACGCGAGCACCTCGCCCGCGACCGGCAGGAGATCGAGGCGGAGGCTGTCGCCTCCGCGATCGCCTCCGAGCGCGCGATCTGGGAGCAGAAGGCCAGCCAGCAAGCAGAACTCCTCAAGGCCTCCGCCGCCCGCGATCTCTCTCTCGCGCGCGAGGCGGCCGAAGCGCAGACCCAGAAGCTCGCCTCCGCCCTCGAGAAGAAGCTCGAGCAGAAGCTCGCGAAGGAGACCCGCAAGCTCCACCTGCGCGAGATCAAGCTCGCCCGGGAACACACCCTCCTCGTGGCGCGCGCCAACCGGGAAGTGCAACAGCGCGTGCGGCAGGCCCAGCGCGAGGCGGTGGAGCGGCAGCAGCGCGTGGTCCAGGGCCTCCGCGAGCAGATCCAGATCGAGCAGCAGCGCCGCGTCCGCGACGAGGTGGGCTGGAAGCAGAAGCTCGCGGAGCTCCAGCACAAGGCCGAGGGCCGCGACGCCGGGCACTTCGGGCCCGAGTCGGAGGCGGAGCTCGTGAAGGTCTTGAGGGAGCAGTTCCCGGGGGACGATGTGCAGCGGCTGGGGACGGGGGGGGACGTGCTGCAGACGGTTCGCGATGGCGGCAAGGCGTCGCTGGTGGC
>JAJYCT010000175.1 GCA_021778125.1 Myxococcales bacterium | reverse complement strand
GCTCTGGTACTCGTACTTGCTCGCCATGAGTCCCTCGAGGATCGCCCGCGCCGCCTCGGACATCGAGGTGACGACCAGGTCAAGGTAAAGCGTGGCTCGTTCATCGTCGAGACGACGCGCCGCGCGGAGCTCAGGGTCGAAAGCCGATCGGGGGACGACGCGCAGACGGCGGCGCCATGAGCTCGCGGATCGCGTCGAACACGACGCGGAACTGCGCGTCGTAGCGCTTCTCGAGCGCGGCGAGCTTGCGGGCCAGCTCCGCGTTGTCGACGAGCATCGCCACCCCCTGCTCCGTGAACGCAAAGGGGAGCGTGCGACGGCCTCCTCGACCCGGCTTTGAGGTGCCAACTTGGCACCTCAAAGCGGCGCGTTCTTCGGCCGTGACCTGGAACATGAAGTCGCTCGGGAAGCGCGCCGCGTTGCGCTTGACGGCGCGGACGAGTTGCTTCGTCGGAACGCCGTACAAGACAGCCAGGTCCGCATCGAGCATCACGCGTTCTCCGCGCAGCAGAAGGATCTGCCGCGCGACCTGGAGGGGAGCGAGCGGTGGCGACGGGCGGGGCATGGGCAGCGGCGCGCTGGCGGAGCAGACGCCGTGCCGCCGACCTCAGTGGTGGAGATCCGCGCGGTTGGCCATCGCTCGACCTGTCCCCGTCCCGTCCTTCGCCGTCCTGCACTGTCCGGGGACAGGCCGCCCGCCGCGTGAACCTTGTCCCCTCCCCCCGCGCTGGCGCCCGACCAGCGCTCGTTGTCAACGCCGACGTGGTGGCAGCCGCCAGCGAGGTCGGCTACGACTGCGCGAGGCGAAAGCGAGCGGCGCGTGTGTTCTTTGTCCTCTCCAAGTCGCTCGATCTGTTCGTAGCTCCGCTGACGTGGGTCGCGCTGCTCGTGCTGGCGGCGCTATGGGGCAGCTACAGGAAGCGGCGTACGGTCGCGATCTCGGCCTTGCTCGCGGCCCTCGCGGTTCTCTTTGTGTGCTCGAGCGCGTCCGTGGCCAACGAGATCGCCTGGACCCTCGAGTCGAGCGCCAGGACGACGATGTCGCCCCGCGAGACCTATGACGTCGTGGTGGTGCTCGGCGGACTGACGGATGGCGAGGTCACCTCGCCCACAGGAGCACCGGAGTTCGGCGAGGCGGTCGACCGGATCCTCGCCGCCTACGACGTCGCCCGCGGCGATCGCGCTCGGTACGTTCTGATCACGAGCAACACCGAGGAGGCGCACGCGCTCGCGAAGCAACTCGCCGACTGGGGGATCGCGCCCGACCGGATCGTCGTGGAGGAGCGGAGCCGCAACACGCACGGCAATGCCGTCGAGTCGGCCCGGATCATCCGTGAGCGCGCCTGGTCGCGCGTGCTGCTGGTGACGAGCGCGTTGCACATGCGGCGGGCGGAGGGCTGCTTCCGGGCCGCAGGGGTGGTGCTCGACACGCTCCCGGTCGACCGGCAGGCTCGCGATCCGAGTCGGATGCGCTGGCGCCTCGAGCCGCGTGCGGACGCGCTCAACCTGACTACGAGTTGCCTTCGCGAAGCGGTCGGCCGCGTCGTCTACCGGGCTATGGGCTACTCGCGGTAGGCCGAACACAACCTCTCGCCTCGCCCTCGCGCCCGACCGGACGCTGTACGTCACGAGCGTCGACCGGCACATCTACGCGCTGCGGGGCGGGCAGCTCGTCTGGTCGGTACCACCGACAACTGCTCGTTCTCGTCGCCGACGGTCGGGCCGGACGGGACGCTCTACGTGGGGACCGACAGGGGACCGACAGCGGGCACGGGCTCGGTCGGCTGCAGCTGCGTGAGGTTCGACTCGGCGATGCCGGCTCGCTCGAAGGGCGGCAACGCCGCGTAGAGCACCTCGCGCACCAGGTCGACCGCGCGCCTCGGCCGGTGGCGCAAGAGCTCCAGCAGTCCTTCGTGCAGCAGGGAGAGCATGGCGGCGTGGGACGCCCGAGCAGGGCGCATGCCGGAGAGCGGGCCGAGCGAGATCGCGAGGTTGCCCGCGACGCGGCTGTCCGGCACCTGTCCCCGGGGTGTCGCGGACTGTCCGCGGGCCACCCTCTGAACCTTGTCCCCGCCCCCCCGCAACGTACGGTGTCCTCGTGGCCCCCTTCCCCTCGCCTCGCCGCCCTCGCGCTCCTGGTGCTCGCCGCGTGCACCACCGAGTCGCCGCGGGGCGCCTCGACGCTCTGGGCCCCGCTCACGCTTCGGACCGACTCGTCCGCGTGGCCGAGGTTCCAGCACGACGCCATGCACACCGGCTCGACGCCCGTGGCCGTGCGCGCGGCGCCGCAGCTCGTGTGGCGCTTTCACACCGGCGGCGAGATCGGCGCCTCGGCCGTCATCGGGGCCGACTCGACCGTGTACGTCGGCTCGGGCGACGGCACGCTGCTGCTCGGGCAGGCAGGCGCTCCCGTCCCGGCGCGCCGGCGCGGTGCCACACGTCGCCCCCCCGGCTTGACTCGGCACCCAGGCGCGCGGTCTGCTGCCCCTCGGTGCGGCGAATCGCGTGGGCCCCGTCGAGAAGCGCCGCGGCGTGGAGTGCCTTCGTAGCCCTCGTCGTGTTCGTCTCGTTCGGCGCGGGAGGCTTGGCGCCCAGCGATCGGCTCGTCGCGTCCTTCGAGGACGACGCCTACTTCTACTTCCAGATTGCGCGCAACGTCGCTCATGGCCACGGCTTCACGTTCGACGGCGTTCACGCGACCAACGGATTTCAGCCCTTGTGGCTCTTCGTCCTCGTGCCCGTGTTCCGCCTCGTGCAGGGAGACCTCGAAGGGCTCTGGGCGGTCGTGGCCATTCAGAACGCGCTTCTCGCCGCTTCGACGGTCCTCGTGTTCCGCACGCTCCGCGCGCGCATCGGCACGGCGGGCGCGCTGGCGGCGGCGCTCTGCCTCGTGGCACCGCCGATGGCCACGAGAACGCTGCGCGGAGGCATGGAGTCCGCGCTGCTCGTGCTCTGGCTCGTGCTCATCTGGCGCGGCTGCCTGGAGCTCGACGGCAAGGCGGGCGGAGGGTTCGCTCCCAGGTCATCGGTCAGACGATGGCTGGTTCTCGGGGCCTTGTGCGCGCTGGCGTTTCTCACCCGGCTCGAAGCTCTCGTCGCCCTGCCGGCGCTGCTCTGGTTGCAGCGCCGTCACCTCAGCGGGCGGGCCGCTCGCCTCGCGCTCACGACACCGGCTGCCGCGAGCGCGATCGCCTACCTTGCGTGGAATCGGCAGCACTTCGGGCTGTGGCTCCCGATAAGCGGGACGGTCAAGCTCGCGATCGCGAACGGCAGCCTCCTCGAGCGCCTCGCCTGCGTGGGGAACATCCCCTGGCCGGGAGGCGTGCTCTTCGGCCACCTGGCAGGGGGGGCGCCTGCATCGAAGGGGCATCCCGTCCGACTCGTCGTCTACGTGCTCCTATTGAGCACGCTCGCCGTCGCAGTGCGGCGTTACTGGCCGCGTCTGGCTCCGTCGGTCCGAGCCTCCGGTCTCGCGCTTCCGATGCTCGTGGGGCTCGCGATGCTCATCCTCGACGCGGCGGGCATCTGCGAGGTGTCTGGCTGGCATGCTGCGCCCATCCTGTTCATCGACGCCATCGCGGCGGGCGCGCTCGTGCACGCGCTGAGCGCCATTCGGTGGGTCGGGCCGGCCGCTGCATCGCTGGCCACCGCGATCGCGCTCGCCCGGCTCCCCGCGGAGTCTGCGCGCATGAAGTCCCTGAGTGAGACGTGGGAAGGCGAAACGCTCGCGGCCGCTCGCTGGCTGCACGCGACGATGGGCGCGGATGACGCCGCGGGCAGCCTCACGCGCTCGGGCGAGCTCGCGTACTTCGCGCACCGGCGCGTCATCAACCTCGACGGTCTGGTGAACGACGCAGAGTTCTTCCGCGTGGCGTACGAAGAGCACACGCTCGACGCGTACCTGCAGCGGGAGCGAGTGCGGTGGGTCGTGGAGGAGTGGCCCGGGACCGAGCCGTGGCGGGAGTGGCCGTACGACGTGTCGGCGAGCCTGGGGGCGCGCGGGTACGTCGACATCGCGGAGACCGTTCCTGAGGGGATACGACCGTGCGCGCAGGAGTCGACCGGAGGGTGCGCACCGGCGATGGGGATCTGGGCGGTACGAGGGGTGTCTGGAGTGACCGGTGACCCACGGTAGCGGGCCGAGGAGGCTCAAACGCCTCCGGCCCCGTTTTCGCCTCTAGCCAGCCGCCTTCTTCGTCACGAGCTTCTGCAGGTCCCCGATGTTCTTCAGCCGCATCACCTCGAGCCCGCTGAAGCGCACGCCGAACTCCTTCTCCACGGCGGCGAGCACCGTCACGTGCGAGAGCGAGTCCCAGCCCGGCACCTCGCTGGCGAGCATCTCCTCGCGCAGCTCCATCTCGGGCAGCCCCAGCACCTTCAGGATGACCTGCTTCAGTCGGTCCGAGACCATCGCTCCCCTCACTCGGCGGCGAGCTCGCCCGCGAGGACGCGCTCGCGGTTGCTCGATCGGGACAGCTTGCCCGACAAGCTCTTGATCAGCCACCGCGGGGGAGCAACGTAGACCCGCGCGAGCGTGACGTCGATCGCCATCGCCGCCCGCCGGACCGCGAGGCGCAAATCGCCGAGAGCCACGGCGTCCGTGACGGGGGACTCCAGGACTACGCAGACGCTCTCGGTTCCCAGGGCCTCGTCCTCCGCACCGAACGCGACCACCCGTCCAGGCAGCACTCCCTCCACTGCGCCGACCGCGTCCTCGATGTCCTCGAGGTAGAGGTTCTTACCCGCGTGAATGATGACGTCCTTCTTGCGTCCGATGACCGTGGCGACTCTGGATGATCGGACGCTTGGTGGTGGACTTGATGCCCAGCATTTCGTTTCGCAGAAGGAAGGCCTGCATCTGCAGGGCCGCATTCAGCGTGGCCCTCTCGGCCACGACGGGCAGCACGCGCCCGGCGGCGGCGCGGACCTCCCCCTCGAAGCTGTCGTCCGTCTGCGCAGCCTCCGCCCCCTTGTCGAGTGAGGCGAGGGTGCCCGCGACCTTCTCGCACGCGCGCGGAAACGTCGCCGAGCGCGTCGCGCAGATGGCGCGCAGCTGGTCCTGGGCGTCGCGGCGCGCCCGGCGGAAGTCGAGCAGACGCGGCCTGAGGTCGACGTTGCGAAACTTGTCGAAACAGACGCCGTAGACGAGGACCGAGGGCGACGTCTTGGGCTGCGCGAGCAAGGCCGCGAGGTAGAGGAGGGCCTCCTCGTTGTCCATGTTCGGCGCCGCCAGACCGAAGGCGCGGACCCCGGTGCCACGGAGTTTGTCGTCGAGGTGCTCGACGATGATCTCGTCGCCCGGCTGCGGGTCGTTGATCGCGTACATCTGCGACATGCCCGATAGGACCACGAGCGGCTCTTTCGTCGCGTCCGGAATGGCCGGCCAGAAGCGCTCGAGGCTCTCGCCGACGGAGAGGTCGTACCTGGGCGGCGGGCCCACGGGCAGTTCGCCGGCGGACGCGGTCGTCAGGAGGTTGGCGGCGCGCTGAGCGTCGAGGTCTGCCTTCTGGCGTGCGACCGTGAGGTTCGCCGCCAAGAACGCGGCAGCCACCCACGGCAGCGGACCGCGCACCAGGCGCCGGTCGAACAGGATGTCCCAGGGCGAGGTCAGGCGAGGCATACGTTAATCGGCCAGGCGAGTCTCGCGAAGCCGCCGTCGAGGGTCAAGCGCCGAAGACGATGGGCGCATCTGCTCATGGTTGTAGCCTGGACGCTGCCCCTCGTTCAGCGGGAGTTCCATAGGCTCGTTCTCGGCGCCAACGCCGTGAGCGGCCAGCGAGATCGGCTGCGACCGCGCGAGGCGACAGCGAGCCGCGCGCTGGTCGTATCGGTCCGGCGCGGCAGGATGCGGCCTTGCCGGCACCGCTCGATACGGCGTGCCTGCAGGGGGCAGGAAGCCCCGCGATCGTGAGTGCGGGCGGCGCGAAGTGGCTCGTGGCCGCGGCCGGTTCGGTCTTCGCGCACCCCATCCGAGTTTGCTCGACGGGCGGCAAGCCTCACCTCAAAACTCGATGCCAACCACCTGGCGACGCAGCGCTCGAGCCACACGCTGCTCGACCTCGGGCAGATCTCGAACGTAGATCGTGTTCCCGGGCACCGGGCCAGGCAAGGCGGTGAGGCGCCGCGCGAAAGGGTCATAGCTGAACGCCGAGAACCCGGCGCACACCATCGCGGCGTGGGCAGGAGAGTCCGCGGGCACGGGGGCGCTGTGCTCCACGATGGCGGCCACCATCCCGGACTCGAGCGCGCGTGTCGCGCCCGCGAGTGCCTCCCCCTCGAACCCCTCCACATCTAGCTTCATGACGTCGCAGCGCTGGCCCTCGGTGATCTCGTCGATGGGCGCGACAGAGACGTCAGCCAGTCGGCCCTTGATCCTGCCCCGATCCGTGGACAGTCTAGTAGGAAACCTCTTGGCTCGGCAGGTCAAGCTGGAAACGATCATCCGGAAGCGCGGGAGCTGCGTCTCCCGAGCAGCTCACGAGAATGGGGCGCGCCTCAAGAGACCGCATCGTGGATTGGAGTCACGAACGCACCGTGGAGGCGGTCGTCGATGCGCTCGCGACGTTGGGGCTCCCGAAGCGATGACGTGGCTGGATCACGAACGTCTGCGGAGACTCTCCATGGATCGGACCATGGCGTCGAACCTGTCGGCGTACGTATTCGGTCTCGATGTCACCCGCTGGTAGAGCGCCTGGCTCATGCGAGCGCGCAGCGCAGCGTCGCCCGCCATGACACGGGCTTGCTCGACCATCTCCCCCAGCGTGCGAAAGTACCGGACGCAGCCATCCTCCGGCCCGCCGTAGACCTCGCGATGCTCGGGCGTGTCCTCGGCTAGGACGCACGCGCGCATGGCGGCAAGCTCGAAAGTGCGCATCACGTGCCCGTCACGATTGCTGCGACGGACGAGGCACAGATTCACCGCGGCAGCCGAAACGCAGCGTCGGTATTCGCCGCCAATCACGGTCCCCCCCCAGATGGGACGCAGGTGCGCATGGCGATCCCAGTAGCCACCGTATACGCGCACCCTCAGGCCCCCGGCACGAAGCGCGTCGATGTAGGGCACCCGGTCCGCGTCCGCGCCGCCGACAAAAGCCACGTCGCAGCCGAACCGTTTCAAGTCGGAGGACGATGCTGCCTCAGGAAAGTGGGTCGTCGGATCGTACGCGAACGGCAGGTACTCGACGCGACGACAGCCTGCCCGACGGAAGTCGTCGACGGCAGCGCGTCGCGGATTGAAGACGATGTCGTACTCGGACAGGGCGTCGAGAAACCATCGCGACCGGTGAGCTGCGCTCCACGGGTCATCCGTCGAAAAGTTGGCGCGTACGACCCCGCGCGCCCCCAGACGGCGCAGGGTCCCCACCGGAAGCGGGCCTTGGCCGGTGGTCAGTAGGTAGCCTCCCCGGCCTGCGCGACATGCGCGCTCTACAATCGCAGCGTAACGCGTCATCCGGGGCGCGCGCCGGTCCCGCAAGTGCCAGCTCAGACGGCCGACCCACCGCGGCGCGCGCCACGCCTCCTCGGCGTCGCAAACGGTGTAGTCCAAGCGGCGCTGCCTTGCCGCGGCGACGAGGTGCTCGCCGAGGTGCGGCGACACGGTCGAGCACGCAAAGATCCAGGCAGCATCCGCACCGAGCACGGAACTCAACTCGGCCTAGGCACGAAGCATAGGGGGCAACCGGTCGGGGGCCAAAACTCTCGACGGCCGACCCGGATCCGACGGAAGCGGTCAATCCCATCATTCCGCCAACTCATGGTCGAGAGACTAGCACGATCACACGATCACCACCTGGCGCGCCGAGCACCCCCCGACGGACGTCGCAAACTGCTGTCTGCGCGCGTACCATTTCTTCGTGGGCCCCGACGCGGCCGGCGAAGCTCGACGGGAGCAGAACCATGAAGAGCGACCGTCGCCTATCTCATCGGGCCTCCGCGGGCAGGTGGCTCCTGGCCTTGACCGTCGGAGGCTCTGCTTTGGCGGTCGGTGCAGTCCACACGGCCACGCTCTGCATCGTCGCGACCGTGCTGGGCGTGGCCACTGCGCTTGTCTGGTGGGGGGCCGAACCGCTGCGCACACGTCCGGGGGCCACACTCCTCGGAGGCACCGCGCCCTCATCCTCACTGCCTTCACAGCCGCGCAGTGCCTGCCCGTCCCCGCATCAGCCCTCGGGACCTTCGCCCGGCACAACGCCGATGTGTGGTCCCGGGCGCTGATACCGCTGCATCGCGCCGGCCCGGCATGGGCCCCCATCGTGGTCGAAGCCGAGCCGCGCCGCGGCGGCCACAAAATGCGGCTCGCCGAGGTGCGGAGCCGTGGTTGAGCGCGCAAAGACCCAGGCAGCGTCGGCACCAGGCAAGTGCTCAACTTCGCCGAAGCACAACGAACGGGAGAGTGATCGGTCATCTAGCGGAGGAACACGAGGTCGCACCAGCGGACCCGCCGGTCCGCGACGTTCATGGACTCCTGGTAAGAGCGCGTGAATCCGTGGTCCGCTAGCAAGCCGACGAGGTCGGCGCAGCTCGACTGGCCGAGGTAGTACTTGTCGAAGGACAGCTCGAGCTTGACGCAGGCCACGTGCCCCAGCTGCGCCGCGGCGCCCTCGAGTACCTCGAGCTCCGCGCCCTGGACGTCCATCTTCAGCAGGACCGGCTTGGGGTAGCGCGCGAGGTCCACCGCTTCGTCGAACCGTCTCGTCTCGATCTCGACCACCGCGGTGGCGCTGTCCTCGGGGCCGAACGTCTCCCGCAGTCCGGCCGCCGGCTCGAGGAGCGATGCCAGCGCCGGAGCGCCCGTCGCGTAGAGGGCTCTCCGCCCGGCCGTTGCCGCCAGGGCGCAGGGGAAGACCTCTGCCTTCGCGTCCGATCCCAGTCGCTCGGCGAGCCGCGTGCACACCGCCGGATTGGGCTCGAAGGCGAGGAGCCGCGCGTCGGGGTAGAGCCATCGCACGGCCCTCGAGTAGTCGCCGACGTTCGCGCCGAGTCGAGAACGTAGTATAGGGATCGGGCTTGGCCAAGGGGACGAGCCCCGACTCCCGACCCGCCAAGCCTCGAACCTCTCCCTCGAGTGGAGCACCTAAGTTCCACGGCAGAATCGGATGCGAACCCTCTTCCTGACAACCGACGCCTTCGGCGGCCACGGGGGCATCGCGAAGTACAACCGGGATCTGCTGACGGCGCTGTGCAGTCATCCGTCGACGAAGGAGGTCGTCGCCATCCCGCGAGGTGCGGGCGCGGAGCGCGAGCCGCTGCCACCCAAGCTCACGTTCGTGACCGATGGGGTGGGTGGAAAGGGGCGTTTTCTGGCGGCGGTGGGCCGTCAGCTCGTCCAGCGGTCGACGTTCGACCTCGTCGTGTGCGGGCACGTGAACCTCTTGCCTCCGACCCTTGTCGCTGCTGCCCGCTTCAGCGCGCCGCTGGTCCTCTGCGTGTATGGGGTCGATGTCTGGACCCCACCCGGCCGCCTAGCCGCTGCCAGCTGCTCTCGTATCGACGGCTTCGTGTCCATCAGTCGCGTCACTGGCGAACGCTTCCGATCCTGGGCGCCTCTCGACGGCAGACGCGAATGGATCCTGCCCAACGCGATCGAGCTGGATCGGTTCTCGCCCGGCCCCAAGGATCCAGGGCTACTCGATCGGTACGGGCTCCGCAATCGGACCGTCATCGCCACGCTGGCACGTCTGGACGCGCTCGAGCGGCTCAAGGGCGTCGACCAGATCCTCGAGGTCCTTCCTGGCTTGGTTCGCACGCACCCACGACTCAGCTACCTTCTCGTGGGCGACGGCACGGACCGGACCCGGCTCGAGCAGAAAGCGCGCGCACTGGGCGTCGCCGAGCACGTCGTCTTCGCGGGACGAATCCCCGAACGCGAGAAGGTCCAGCACTACCGACTGGCCGACGCGTTCGTGATGCCGAGCCGGGGCGAGGGCTTCGGCTTCGTGTTTCTCGAGGCCCTCGCGTGTGGCGTCCCCGTCGTCGCAAGCGCGATCGATGGGGGGCGCGAGGCGGTACGCGATGGGAGCCTGGGGACCCTCGTCAATCCCGACGACCCCGCGGACATCGTTCGGGGCATCGAGGAGGCGCTCGCCAGCCCGAAGGGCACGGTGCCCGAAGGACTTCGCTACTTCTCGTTCGAGAACTTCACGGCGCGTGTCCACGCGTTCGTCGACGACGTGGTCCATGCCTGAATCCACTTCCGGACGACGGGCGCTCATTTGCGGCGTTTCGGGGCAAGACGGGGCGTACCTCGCCCAGCTCTTGCTCTCCAGGGGCTACACGGTCTGCGGAACGTCACGCGACGCGCAGGTGTCTGCATTCCGGGGTCTGGCGGAGCTCGGTATCCTCGATCGCGTCAAGCTCGAGTCGATGACCCTCACGGACTTCCGGAGCGTTCTCCAGGTCCTCACCAAGTTCAATCCCGACGAGGTCTACAACCTCGCGGGCCAGAGCTCCGTCGGGCTGTCGTTCCAACAACCGGTCGAGACGCTGGAAAGCATCGGCACAGGGACCCTCAACTTGCTCGAAGCCATCCGCTTCCGCGCACGACCGGTGCGCATGTACAACGCCGGCTCGGGCGAGTGCTTCGGCGACACACCCACCGCACCCGCAAACGAGGCGTCGCCGTTCCGTCCCCGCAGCCCCTACGCCGTCGCGAAGGCCGCAGCGTACTGGGAGGTGGCTAACTACCGCGAGGCGTACGGGCTCTTCGCGTGCTCCGGGGTTCTCTTCAACCACGAGTCACCGCTGCGCCCTGAGCGCTTCGTAACGCGGAAGGTCGTCGCGTCGGCGGTCCGCATCGCCCAGGGAAGCCAGGAGCGGCTCCGACTGGGTGACCTCTCCGTGCACCGAGACTGGGGCTGGGCGCCAGAGTACGTCGACGCGATGTGGCGGATGATGCAGCTACCGGAACCTCAGGACTTCGTCATCGCAACCGGCGAGACCCACAGCCTCGAAGCCTTCGTGGCGACGGCGTTCGAGTGCCTGGGCCACGACTGGCGTGCGCACGTCGACTCGGACGACGCCCTGCGCAGGCCGAGCGACATCCGTATCGGTCGCGCGGACCCGTCGAAGGCCTCGGCCGTCCTGGGCTGGCGAGCCACCGTTCGGATGAAGGAGGTTGTGCGCCGGATGGTCGCGGCGGAGCAGGCCCGGGCGCGATGAGCCCCGCAATCGCTCGAATGCCAAGCGAGCCCGAGAAACCACCTGGTAGTTGCGCGTGTCGGTCCATCGACCCGCGCGGAAAGCAAGAAACGCGCTAAGGAATGCCGCTGGGTGCAAATCCAGCGTTTCACGCGAACCGCCGCTGCGTGACGTTGGCGGAATAGCAGTTGGCGACGATGATGTTCCAGAGCGCGTCGAAGCGTGCGGACTTGTGCGCGGCGAGGAGCGGATGGTCTGCCCGCCGTGCTGAGAGTATCGGGCGCCGCTGCGCTTCATGCGAACACCGACGAGTGACTTTGCGGCGGCCTCGGTGGGGCTGGTGGCGAGCGGCAGGTTGTTGTCCTCGGCGAGTTTGTAGGCGGTGCGACTCCTGTTGTTGTGCAAGTCTGGGCGTTGACGGCACCCAGTGCTATCGCTCGTGGCGGCGTTCCGCTGGGCGTGCGAAGGAGACGCGCGTGGCAACCGACAAGCGCACGAAGGCATTGACCCCGGCAGAGGTGCAACGGGGGAGCCAGGGTTCGTGCAGGCCGTCTCATGAAGATTGGGGTCGACGCCGAGAGGCCGCGACCAAGTCGATGGCCGCGCAGCCGGCCGGCAGCGTGATTTCACGACGTCCCGGCGATCCATGATATGAATCGAGCAACATGGGAGTCGTCTGCCCACTGGCGATATGCCCGGAGCGAATT
>JAJYCT010000174.1 GCA_021778125.1 Myxococcales bacterium | reverse complement strand
CGATCTCCTTGCCCTTCTGGCGGGAATCATCTGGCTCATACACTCCGGTATGTGGGGGTATGGCAACGATAATGTGAATTGATGGACGTTGTGCTTTCGTGGGCGAGTCGTGTGTCCAAGGGGGCCGCGAGCAGCAAGAGGAGACGTCGCGCGCCGACAAGGCGCACGGCAAGAGGCGCGGCGCCCCATACTCGCCCTTCGGGGCTCATGCGGCGTTCACTGCCACTGGAACGGCCCACTCACTGAGCCGCACTCGGAGCATTTCCGCAGCACGAGCACACGCACGGGGCGCACTCGGGCCGGATCGTAGCCGACGCTCTCGCCGGCGTTCCCCAGCAGAGCCATCGGCATCCCCGCCCGGCAGGGCTTCTCCTTGCCCATGAGCAGGCGAACGATCACGCCATCGGCGTCCGCGAGGAGCGTCTCCGGCTGTCCGTGCAGGACTCCGCTCCGCCGCCGCTGCATCGCCAGGATGGGCTCACCCGCGCGGACCGCCTGCGCGTCCTCTCAGGTACGTTGACGATCTCGGCGCCATCGAGCGAAGCGGGCAGCCGCAGGGTGCGAGCCATGAACTGCAGTTGTACGAGGTCTTCATGGCCCCGCAGGACGGGTCTTGAAGGCAACCTCAACCTAAGGAGCGTCCGATCCGCCCGGGCTGGAAGGCCCGTGGGTCAGTGCTTTCTTCCAGGCGACGCGTGGAAGCGATACGCTTTGCGGTTGGGATGAAGATCGAGGCTGGCGCCCGCGTCACGCCGAACGTGCGCCTGCTCCGGCCGCTGGCCGAGGGGGGCATGGGCGCCGTCTGGGTCGCCGAGCACCTGACCCTCGGCACCGAGGTCGCCGTGAAGTTCCTGCTCGGCGACTACGCGCAGGACCCGAACGCGCGCGCCCGCTTCTCGCAAGAGGCGGCCGCGTCGTCGCGAGTGAAGAGCGCGCACGTGGTGAAGGTCCACGACTACGGCATCACGGATACCGAGGTGCCGTTCATCGTGATGGAGCTGCTCGAGGGTACCGACCTCGCCAAGCGGTTGGTGGCCGAGAAGACGATCCCGCAGGCCGAGGTGCTCGCGATCGTCGGTCAGCTGTGCAAGGCGCTCGCGCGCGCCCACGAAAGCGGCGTCATCCATCGCGACATCAAGCCCGAGAACGTGTTTCTCGCCAGCGAGGGCGGCGAGATCTTCGTGAAGCTGCTCGACTTCGGGATTGCCAAGACCGAGACGGTGCTGCGCAAGACGACGGACCGGCGCTCGACCCTGGCGGGCCAGAGCCTGGGGACGCCCTACTACATGAGCCCCGAGCAGTTCCGCAGCGCGAAGCAGATCGACCACCGGAGCGATCTCTGGGGCGTGGGCGTGCTGGTGTACGAGGCTCTCACCGGTGAGCTGCCGTTCAAGGGCGAGACGGTGGGGGCGCTGGCCATCGTCGTCCACGAAGCGGTGGCCGTCCCGCCCTCGAAGCTCGCGCCCAATCTGCCCGCGGCGCTCGACGCGTGGTTCGCGAAGGCATGCGCGCACGATCCGGGGAACCGGTTCGAGTCGGCCGGTGCGCTCGCGACCGGGCTGCGCGCCGCGTTCGGCGCGATCACCAGTTCTCCCGAGGCCGGCTCCGGCGCGTCCGGGCCGCGCATGGTCATCTCGCACCCCGACATCGCCACCGACGATCTCGCGGCCATGCGGGCCACGGCCTTCGCGACGGCGGCCGGTACCGTCGACATCCCCCGCCGCAAGCTGCCCGTCGCCGCCATCGTCATCGGCACCGCCGCGCTCGTGGCGGGCGCCGCGGGCGCCATGGTGCTGGGCTCGAAGCCGGTCTCCACCGTCCAGCAGCCGACGGCAGCCACCTCCATTCCGGCGCCGAGTGCGCTGCCGGTGCCGTCTCCCCCGCCTCCCGTGGCCGAGACCGCGGCTCCGAGCGCAACGGCGGCGCTCGACACGACACCGGCTGCGATCACCTCTACGGCCGCCCCTCGACGCGGCCAGCCCACTCCGCGTCCAATGCCGAGCGCGCCGGGCAAACCGAAGGGTAACAGCGGTGACATCTGGTGACGGGCGTCTGGCGAGAGGGCTGCTCGGATCCCTGATCCTGGCGACCTGCCTGGGCGCGGAGAACGCGTACGCCGCGAGCCCCGCCGACGTCGCCACTGCGCGCGAGCTCTACCAGCAGGGCTCGAGCGCACTCGATGCGGGCAACGCTGGGGTCGCGGTCGAGAAGCTCTCGCAGGCCTGGTCCCTGGTGCAGACCCCCGTCATCGGCGCCAGCCTCGCGCGAGCGCAGCAGCGCCTCGGACACCTGGTCGAGGCTCGAGAGGCGGCACTCGCCGTGCAGCGCCTGGCCGTCGCGCCCGACGAGACGGGACGCTCCAAGCAGGCCCGCGCCGACGCCGATGCCATCGCCGCGCAGGTCGCGCCACGCATCCCGCACGTGAAGCTGGTGGTCCAGGGCGTGGGCGAGCATCACAGCGCGACGGTCAAGCTCGACGGCGCGGTCGTGCCCGAGGCCGCGCTCACCGTCGCGCGCCAGACCAACCCCGGTGATCACCAGGCCACGCTCGACACCGACGACGGTCGTCACGCCGAGGCCGCCGTGACCCTCGCCGAGGGCGACACGAAGGAAGTCTCGCTGGTGGTGCCGCCTCCGACGGCGCCGGTAGCGCCCCCAGCACCCGCGGTCGCCTTGCCGCCGGCAGCAGCGCCCGCAGAGCCGGCACCTTCGACCGGTGCGCCGGCGCCCGCGACGCAGACGACGCGCATCTCGCCGGTCGTCTGGGTCGGCGTCATCGTCGGCGGCGCGGGCCTGGTCACGGGCGGAATCACCGGGGCCCTGGCGGTCAACGAGGCTTCGATTGTCTCGTCCAAGTGCCACGGCACCGGCACCGACGGCAAGACCGTGTGCCTCCCTCCCTACACGGGGGATCTCGATCGGGGGAACACGTACGCGACCGTGTCGACGATCGGGTTCATCGGCGTCGGCGTGGGGGCGGCGCTCGCCGTGACGGGATGGTTCTTCCTGAGCGGCAAGAGCGACGCACCGGCGCAGGGGCGGCTCGTTCCCTTCGTGGGCCCGATCAGTGGCCTGGCGGGTTCCTTCTGATGCGCGGTGCCGTGCTCGCGTCGTGCGCAGCGTGCGCCACAATGGCCGCGTGCGGCTCGCTGACGGGGCTCGGCAACTACGAGGACTGCGCCGGCGCTGCCTGCAACGTCGCCGCCTCCGTTGACGCCTCGACGATGGACGTGTTCACGCCCGAGGCCGAAGCCGGAGATGGCGGACGGGATGCCCTCGCCGACACCGCTGCTGCGTCCGACGTCGTCGACTCGGGAGCGCCGGAGGTCTCGACCGCGTGCCAGACCTCGGTCACGTGTCCGACAGCCACACCGGCGTGCAGCCAGGGACGCTGCACCGGGATTGCCACGCTCGTCGGCGGCTCCGCGGATGACCAGTGCGTGATCCTGCTCGATGGGACGCTCTGGTGCTGGGGCAACAACGCGTCCGGCGCACTCGGACGTGGCGCGGTCGGCGGCAGCTACTCCCAGCCAGCGCCCGTGACCGTTCTGCCGTCCGGATCCACCGTGGCGCAAGCGGGCACCGGCTTCGACTACACGTGCGCGCTCACGTCCAACGATCACCAGGTGCGCTGCTGGGGCACCGGACAGGCGGGCAGCGGGAATGGGAGCGCGGTCCAGGTGCAGCTGCCGGCCGACGCCGTGGAGCTGAGCGTCGGCGAGGCGAACGCGTGCGCGCGTGTCATCGGCAACGACGTCTACTGCTGGGGGCAGGACGGCTACGCGCAGATAGGCTGCGGACCGAACGACGCGGGCCCCGGCGCGGTCTCGCCGCTCGCGCCGCAGCTGCTCATCGACTCGTCGAAGGACATCGCGCACCTCGCCGTGGGCCTGCAGGCAACCTGCGTCGTCCAGAGCAGCAGCTACAACGTCTACTGTTTCGGCAGCGGCCAGTGGGGCTCGCTCGGCGGCAGCTCCTCCACACCCCTGCCATGCGGCCAGTCGATGCTCACCGGCTTCGCGGCCAACTCCATCGGCAGCATCGTCTCGTCGGACTACGCCACGTGCGCGACGGACATCAACAACAACATCTACTGCTGGGGCATGAACTACGCTTACTTCGGCGCCGGGGTCATCGACCCGAACAACTCCGCCCAGACGTTCTCCACCCCGTACCAGTTGCCGCTGACGTTCGGCCCGGGCGCCATCAGCATCGGCTGGCTGCACGGCTGCATGCTGCCTGGCGGCAACGTCTACTGCTGGGGCGCGAGCACGCACGGCGAGACGGGGATCTACTCGCCTTCCGCCGCCGTCCCCATTCGGCAGGTCTCCGGGATCGGGGGTCCGGTCTTGCAGATGCAAGCGCAGCGGCAGTTCACGTGCGTGCTGCGCATGGACGGTCAGGTGCTCTGCTGGGGCAACAACGTGGGCGACCTGATCGGCGCAAGCGTCGGGACGGACACGGCGACACCGACAGCGATCGCCTGGTGAGTCGTCCTCCGATCATCGGCCCGACGGGGGCTGACCCTCGGATGACTACCAGCGCTTCTGGATGTTCGCGATGAACTTGTAGGGGTAGCCGAGGTCTGGTGCCCTTGCCCTTCTCCTTCGTCGTGAAGAACGGCTCGAAGATGCGGGCCTGCGTCTGCACGTCCATCCCGACCCCGGTGTCGCTCACCGCCAGGCGCACATACTCGCCGGGCTGCACCTCGGGGTGCGCCGCCGCATACTCCTCGTCGAGCTCGACGTTCTCCGTGCGGAGGGTCAGCTTGCCGCCGGAATCTCTCCGTGCTGCCTGGAATTTCTCCGTGTCGCCTACCGCCTCGGCCCCGCCGGGCCCGGAGATCTCCGCCTGGGCAGCGCACTGGCACGCACATTGAAAAGACTTGGACCATGGACTCATTGGCAGACACGAGCGCGATGGTGCGCAGTGTCTGGCGGCGCTATGCACTGGCGGCCATCTCGGTCGCGGGCGCGCTGCTACTGACGCGTGCCCCGATCCTCGGCCCGGGCGGCGTCGGGACCTTCTTCTTCGTCGCGGTCACGCTGGCCGCCGCCGTCGGCGGCGTGGGGCCCGGCGTGCTCGCCACCGTCCTGTCCTCGACCGCTCAGGCGTATCTTCTCCTTTCGTCGCTCGGCTCCTTTGCGGTCGAGGTGCCGCACGCTGCGGCGCTGCTGGCGGCGCGAACGGCCGAGGCGTTGGCCATCGCGCTTCTCGTCGGGGGCCTGCGCGCCTCGCGCGAGCGCATCCGCGCGGCGGCGGAGGAAGCGCGCTACCGCGCCACGCTGCTCGACGGCATACCGGCCATCCTCGCGTACTGGGATCGCAGTCGGCGCAACGTGGTGGCGAACCGCACGTTCCAGGAGTGGTTTGGCATCGCCCCGGAGTCGATGCACGGCCTGCACATGCGGGACGTTCTCGGGGCCGAGACCTATGCGGGCAGCGAGAAATTCATCGAGGCCGCGCTCCAGGGCACGCCCCAGCGCTTCGACCGCCCGCTCGTGGACGCGGCGGGGGTCGAACGACATGTCGAGACCTGCTACTTGCCCGACGTCCGCGACGGGGAGGTACGCGGCATGTTCGTGCAGGCGACCGACGTCACCGCACGAAAGAGAGCCGAGGAGGAGCTCGATCGGCGCGTCGCCGAGAGGACGCGGGAGCTGACCGAGGCCAACGCCGGGCTGCGGCGTGAAGTCGAGCGGCGCCGCGCCGCCGAGGAGGCACAACAGGCGAGCGAGCAGATGTTCCAGGAGCTCTTCATGGCCGCCCCCGACGGGATCCTCGTTGCCGGCCCCGCGGGCCGGATCGAGCTGGCCAACGCCGCGGCCGCGACCATGTTCGGCATGCGCGGCGAGGTGCCTACCGGTCGGATCGTCGACGAGCTACTACCCAGCCTCGCGTCGGAGGCCCCGCCCGGCGCGCCGCGCGCGATCGTTCTCGCGCGCGACCTCACCGCGCGGCGCACCGACGGCTCGGAGTTTCCGGCGGGAGTGTCAGCGGCCCCGTTCGCCTTCGACGGCCGCGCGACGACGCTGCTCATCGTGCATGACAAGACCGAGCGCGTGACGCTCGAGCGCTCGCTGCTGCAAGCCGAGGAGCGCGCGCAGCGGGCCCAGAGGATGGAATCGATCGGCCGGCTGGCGGGCGGCGTCGCGCACGACTTCAACAATCTTCTGTCGGTCATGTTGAGTTACGCGGAGATCGGCTTGCACAGCGTGCGGGAGGGCGATCCGGTCCGCGAGCATCTCGGAGAGATCCGCAGCGCGGGGTTGCGCGCCTCCGAGCTCACCAAGCAGCTGCTGGCGTTCAGCCGCCAGCAGGTGGTCCAGCCCCGGATCATCGATCTGAACGCCACGCTCGCGAGCATGGACAAGATGCTCCGCCGCTTGCTCGGCGAGGACATCGATCTGGCAGCGCGCCTCGCCCCATCGCTGGGCCGCGTGAAGGTCGATCCGTCGCAGGTCGAGCAGATCCTGCTGAACCTGGCCGTCAACGCTCGCGACGCCATGCCCAGGGGTGGCAAGCTGACCATCGAGACGCAGAACGTCGACCTCGACGAGGACTACGCGCGGCTCCATCCCGGCAGCGCGACCGGGCCGCACGTGATGCTCGCGGTGAGCGACGACGGCACGGGCATGGACGCGGCGACCCTGCAGCGCATCTTCGAGCCCTTCTTCACGACGAAAGGTCTCGGCAAGGGGACGGGGCTCGGGCTCGCCACCGTCTACGGCATCGTCGCCCAGGGCGGGGGCTCGATCTCGGTCTACAGCGAGCTGGGCCGGGGCACGACGTTCAAGGTCTACTTCCCTCGCGCCGACGGGACGAACGCGACGCCGGCGCCCGAGCGTCGGGCGACGCTCGCGACGGGCGGGACCGAGACGATCCTGCTCGCGGAGGACGAGCCCCAGCTGCGGGCGCTGCTGGCCGTGGTCTTGCAGCGCGCGGGCTACCAGGTGCTCGCCGCCGCGAGCCCGGACGAGGCCGTGCGCGCGAGCGAGCAGCACTCCGGCCCGGTCGATCTGTTGCTCACCGACGTCGTGATGCCCGGCATGAACGGCCGCCAGCTCGCCGAGCGACTGCAGCCCGCGCGTCCTGCGATGAAGGTGCTCTACATGTCGGGCTACACGACGAACGTGGTCATTCACCACGGGGTTCTCGATGAAGGGGTGGCCTTCCTCCAGAAGCCGGTCACGCCAGACGTCGTGCTTCGGCGCGTGCGCGAGGTCCTCGGGTCCACCCGCATGAGCCCCTAAGGGACGTATCGGCATAGGGGCGCCGGGCTTCCCCGGCTTGTCGAAGAGCGTGGTCGGCAGCGCGATGTTGATGAGGAGCACCCCCGAGCAGATCTGGGGTAGTATGTCAGGTCCTTGACGTCCGCCCCCCGCTTCGACCGCCTTCTCTCCGGAAGGACTGCGGAAGAATCGAACGGCGGGCGGTCAGCCGACCGTGAACGGGTCGAGCAGCGACACGCCGCACCCCTCGAAGTCGCGCACGTTGCGCGTGACGAGCGTGAGGCCATGGTGGACGGCCGTGGCGGCGATGAGCGTGTCGGCCTGAGCGACGCGCCGACCCCGCGCCTCTCGCGCGGCCCGCAGCTCTCCGGAGGCACGGGCGATGGCCGGGGTGACATCGAGCACGACGGGACGGCTCTCGAGCAGGGCGTCGAGCCAGCGCGCCAGGCGAGCCCGCACGGGTGCTGCGGCGCGTGCGACGCCGAAGGCCAGCTCCTCGAGCGTGACGACGCTCACGTGGATCGTCCGCTGCGCGGAGAACCAGCGCAGGACCGCCGGGCTGGGTCGCGGTCGGGGGAGCTCGGAGAGGACGTTCGTGTCGGCGAGCATCACGAGCGACGCCCGAAGGGAGACGGCCTGCGCACCCGGGGCGGCACGCGCAGCTCGCCACCGCCGGCGTCGCGGATCTCCTCGGACACCTCGAGGAAGCGGCGCCAGCGAGCGGCCGCCTCGACGTCCTCGTACTGAGCGAGGCCCACGACGACGGCGACGGGCTTGCCGCGGCGCTCGATGACCTGCGGCCGGCGCTGGGCATCCTCCACGACACGGGAGAGCTCGGCCTTCGCCGAGGCGACACTCCAGCGGGGGGCACGCGACGACATGGTCATCAAGGTACGGATCGTGACCATCTGATGCAAGATGCGGCGACCTACCGCTCCTGCCAGCCTCGCAGCCCCGTGTTACGTTCGGTGTCATGGTCGTCGCGGGAGGCTCTCTGAGCATCGGCCGCAGTGCACGAGGCGTGCAGGTGTTCACGGCGACCGTTTCGTTTCTGGCCCTTTCCGCCTGCTCGACGGCGAAGCCGCTCACGGCGCAGACCGACGCCTCGACGCTCGACGCGGCCCCGACGCTTCCCGTCGTCGACGGCACCGTCGCGCGCATTCGCATCGACCACGTTTTCCTCTGCTGCGCCGACTGCAACGCGCCGTACCTGCCCGTCGAGTACGAGCGGACGTCGCGGCTCATGACCTGGCCCGCGTGTTCCGCCGACGCCGGCGCGAATGGCCCGACCCCGGTCGTCGGACCTTCACCCGATGGCGGCGCCGTGTCTCGCGAGCTGTCAGGGTCTCCTCCACCTTTGAGGCTCGCCCCTCGCGCGCGTCGAGGTTGTCCTATCGTGTCCGCATGCCCACCGTCGTCCATGTCCCGGGCGCCGTCCTCACCGAGCGCGAGCACGAGGTCCCGCTCGATCACGAGCGGCCGAATGGCCCGGCGATCACCGTCTTCACGCGCGAGGTCGCCGCGCCCGACGGTCGCGACCGTCCGTATCTCGTGTTCCTGCAGGGCGGTCCCGGCTTCGAGGCCACGCGCCCCACGAGCCCACCGACGGGCTGGCAAAAGCGCGCGCTCACGGAGTATCGCGTCCTGCTCCTCGACCAGCGAGGGACGGGGCGGTCGACTCCCGTGGGATCCGTCATCCCGGGCGCGACACCCGAGGTTCAGGCAGCCTACCTGACGCACTTCCGCGCCGACGCGATCGTCCGCGACGCCGAGGTCATTCGTCGAGAGCTCGGCGTTCAGCGATGGAGCCTGCTCGGCCAGAGCTTCGGCGGGTTCACGTCGATGACGTACCTTTCGCTCGCGCCCGAGAGCCTCTCCGAGGTGCTCATCACCGGCGGTCTGTCGCCGATCGGCCGAGCGCCGGACCACATCTACGCGGCGACGTATCGACGGCTCGTCGAGAAGAACCGCGCCTACTTCGAGCGCTACCCCGGCGACCGCGCGCGCGCTCGGGAGATCCTGCGCCGCCTCGACGGCGAGGACGTGCGCCTTCCGTCGAGCGATCGACTCACGTCGCGCCGCTTCCGCCAGCTCGGGATGTGGCTCGGCGACAGCGCCGGATGGGAGCTGCTGCACCACGTGCTCGAGCTGCCGTTCGGCTCACCGGCATTCCTCTACGACGCCGAGGCCGCCGTGCGCTGGGGCAGAAACCCGATCTACGCGACGCTGCACGAGTCCTCGTACGCCGACGGTTTCGCGACGCGCTGGTCCGCCGCGCGGGTCCTTCCGGGCGAGATCGAGGCGGAGGGGTACTTCACGGCCGAGCACGTGTTCCCCTGGATGTGGGAAGAGTACGCGGGTCTCCGCTCCCATCGCGCCGCAGCGCAGATTCTTGCGGAGCACCCCTGGCCGAAGCTCTACGACCTCGACCGCCTCGCGCGGAACGAGGTGCCCGTTGCCGCGACGATCTACGTCGACGATCTGTACGTCGAGCGGGAGCTCGCGATGGAGACGGCGGCGAGCATCCGGCGGCTGCGGCCGTGGGTGACGAACGAGTACGAGCACAACGGGCTTCGCGCGGATGGCGAACGTGTGCTCGGTCGGCTCATCGATCTGGCGAAGGGTCGCCTGTGATGCCCGGGGTCGACTTCCGGGCGGCGGCGCTCGCGACTGCCGCCGTGACGGCTCTAGGCTGCGGGGCCACGGTGACCCCCGTGGCGAACGGCCCCGGGTTGCACAACGCGACGGACATCGGCTTCTCCCGCACCGAGGGGCCCCCTCTCACCGCGCCGCAGCAGATTCGGTTCGCAGCCCGCCACATGGTACGCGGTCGGAGGAAACGACGTCGCGCGCACCCCCGCCTTCCAGATGCACGATGAGGCGGGGAGCGAGGCGTCGCACCGGAAGCGCGGTCGAGGCTCTCGAAGCTCCGTGCGGCTGGGCCCCGGACGAGATCTGGAACGACGCGGGACCAGGGGGAGTGCTAATCTCCCGTGTGATGCCATGCCACCGGCCGTCGCCCGTGCCCATTCGGACGCTACAGGGACCCCTTCGCTAGAGGCGCGCCCCAGGGCCGAGGCTCGTTCCATCGAGGATCTCGTCGGGGAGGCACGAAAGGGCAGGCTGCGCATCCCGCGGTTCCAGCGGGGCCTGAAGTGGGAGCCGTCTGACGCGCAGAACCTTCTGGACAGCATCTACAGGGGGTACCCGATAGGGACGCTGCTCTTCTGGCAAACGAAGGCGGAGGCGGGACAGGTCTCCTTCGGCGCGGTGACGGTCGACGCCGATGCGCGCAGCGACGCGTGGTGGGTCGTGGACGGCCAGCAGCGACTCACGTCCCTCGTCCGCGTGCTGCTCGGGACTTCCGAGGAGGAGTTCCGCTTCTGGTTCGATCTCGATCAGGAGGAGTTCGTACGCGGCGGCGCCGCCCGCGCCGATCCCGACCGCTTCGTGCCGATGACGGAGGCGCTCGACAGCGAACGGCTCCTCGCCTGGGTCGCCGACCATTCGCTGTCCCAGGACCGCCAGCGCGTGGCGTTCCGTCTCAGCAAGCGCATCCGCGAGTACAGCGTTCCCATCTACGTCGTCGAGACGTCGAACGAGGACGTCCTACGGGAAGTGTTCGCGCGGAGCAACAGCACCGGCAAGAGGCTCGACCAGTCCGAGGTCTTCACCGCGCTCCACGGCGCGCGCGGGACCCAAGAGCCGGCAGATTTCGCGGCGGTCGCCGCGTCGCTTGCCGACCTGGGGTTCGGCGAGATTGAGCAGCCCATTCTCTATCGTGCCCTCCTCGCGATCCACGGGATGGACGCGGTCGGCGGCGGAGTCCCGAGCAACTTCGAGAACGCGCCGCAGGCCTATCAGAGAACTGCGCGCGCCACGCGGGCGGCCGTCGTCTTCGTCATGGGGCACGCGGGGGTGCCGAACGCGAGCTTGCTGCCCTACAGGCAGCCGCTCGTCGCCCTGGCGAAGTTCTTCGACAAGCACCCCGAGCCGTCCCCACGCTCGCGCGAGCTACTGGCAAGGTGGCTCTGGCGCGGCGCGTGGAGCGGCGCGCACCGGGGAGACACCGTCTCGACGAGGACGATCCTCGACGCCGTCGGAGACGACGAGGATGGGACTGTGCAGGGCCTCCTCGCGACGGTCGGAAAGGTGGAACCGGACTGGGAGCCCGAGCTCCCGACCTACAACTTCCGCAACGCGCGCAGCAAGCTCGAGCTCCTCGCCCTCCTCTCGCTCGGTCCGCGTCACCTTGTCTCGGGTGCCCCGATCACCGCCGCATCCATCGACGGACCGGATGCCGTCGCCTCTATCGATCCGGCCCACGGGGCACGCACGGTGGCCGGGCGATTGATTCATCCGCCAATCGCGGGGCTAGTCCGCGCACTCGTGAGGGCGGAAGCACCGGTGAGGGCGAGCCACGCCGTCTCTCCCGCAGCTCACGCGGCCTTGCTGGCCGGAGACCGCGACGGCTTCTTCCGCATACGCGCTGCCGATCTCCACTCCATGGTTCGCCATTTCCTCGAGTCCCGTGCCAGGTGGGGTGACAACGACAGGCCCCCATTGCGGTCGCTCGCCGTAGCTGACGAGGGCTGAATGCTGCTCGGGGTGCACCTGAACGCGGAGCCGGTGGGAGAGCTCACCGTGGTCGGCGAAGATCGG
>JAJYCT010000173.1 GCA_021778125.1 Myxococcales bacterium | reverse complement strand
GACGCTGTGCATCTGTATCGTCTTCGTGCCGGTGGCCTTCATCTCCGGGGCGGCGCGCTCGCTGTTCGTCCCGCTGGCGATGGCGGTCGTCTTCGCGATGCTGACGTCGTACTTCCTGTCGCGGACGCTCGTGCCGACGATGATGCGGTACCTCCTGCGGCACGGAGACCACGGCGCGCCGCGGAGCGTGGCGGGCCGCGCGCTCGCGGCGTTCGAGCGCGGCTTCACCCGCCTGCGCACGATCTACGGGAGCTGGCTCGCGTGGACCCTGCAGCGCCGCGCGTCGTTCGTCACGGCGTTCGTCGCGTACGTGGCCGGCTCGCTGCTGCTCTTCCCGCTCGTCGGGCGCGACTTCTTCCCCGGCGTGGACGCGGGGCTCATCAAGCTGCACGTCCGCGGGGTTCCGGGCACGCGCATCGAGGAGACCGAGCGCGAGGTCGCGCAGATCGAGGACCGCATCCGCTCGGTCATCCCGCGCGAGCAGATCGGGGCGCTCCTCGACAACATCGGGATCCCGTACAGCGGCCTGAATCTGTCGCTCAGCGAGGGCGCGCAGATCTCGTCGGCGGACGCGGAGATCCTCGTGGCGCTGAAGGCCGAGCACGCGCCGACCCCGGGGTACGTCCGTCGCCTCCGCAGCACGCTCGCGCGCGAGTTCCCCGACCAGACGTTCTTCTTCCTCGCCCCCGACATGTCCACGCAGGTCCTCAATTTCGGGCTCGCCGCGCCCATCGACATCCAGCTCGTGGGGGCGCTGGGCAACGAGGAGCAGACGTACGCGGCCGCCGCGGCGATCGCGAACAAGGTCCGGAGCGTGCCCGGCGCCGTGGACGTGCACCTCGCGCAGGTCCCGCGGCAGCCCGAGCTTCGGATCGACGTCGATCGGACGATGGCGGGGCAGACGGGCCTGACCGAGCGTGACGTCGCGAGCGATCTGCTCGTGTCGCTGGCCTCCAGCGCGATCGTCGCGCCGACGTACTGGCTCGACCGGCGAGGGATCCAGTACCTGGTCGCCGTGCAGACCCCGCAGCGCGAGGTGGACTCCGTGGACGCGCTCAACGCGACCCCCATCTCGACCGGCGGCGGGCAGCCCCAGCTCCTGTCCAACGTCGCCTCGATCTCGCGGGCCGAGGGGCCGGTGAACATCACCCACTGGAACGCCCTGCGCACGTTCGACATCCAAGCCAACGTGGACGGTACCGACCTCGGCTCCGTGGCGGCGCAGGTCGACCGCATCGTGGACGAGGCGCGACCGTCTCTGCCGCGCGGGACCACGGCCACGATCCGGGGTCAGGTCCAGAGCATGGAGTCGTCGTTCCGTGGCCTCGGGTACGGCCTGATCTTCGCCGTCGTCCTCGTGTACCTGCTGATGGTCGTCAACTTCCAGTCGTGGCTCGATCCGCTGGTCATCCTCATGGCCCTTCCCGGCGCGCTCGCGGGCATCGCCTGGATGCTGTTCCTCGCCCGCACTACACTCAGCGTGCCCGCCTTGATGGGGGCCATCATGTGCGTCGGCGTCGCCACGGCCAACAGCATCCTCGTCGTCACCTTCGCCAACGACCTGCGCAAGGTGGGCCGCGGCGCGACGGAGGCGGCGCTGGCGGCCGGGATGACGCGCCTGCGACCGGTCATCATGACCGCGCTCGCGATGGTGCTCGGCATGCTCCCGATGTCTCTCGGCCTCGGCGAGGGAGGCGAGCAGAACGCGCCGCTCGGGCGGGCGGTCATCGGCGGCCTGCTCGTCGCGACGCTCGCCACGCTCTTCTTCGTTCCGGTCATGTACAGCCTCCTGCGGGGCAAGGCGCCCGCGCCCGTCGATCCGCAGCTGGAGCAGGCATGAGCCACGACGCGCCCCGGGGCGACGACCTCGGCTTCGATCTGCCCCCGCCTGTGGCGGTGTCGCGTTCTCGGGCGATCGTGCTGTCGGTCGCCGCGGCGTCCTTGCTCGCCGGCGCGTTCTTCGTCGGATACCTGCCCCGTCGCGCCGCCCGGATCGCGCTCACGGAGGCGACGCCCGCCGGCGGGGAGGAGCTCCTTCGCGTGGAGGTCGTCACCCCGCGGGCCGGCTCGAGCGATCGGGCGCTGTCGCTGCCGGGCAGCGTGCAGCCGCTCGAGGAGACCACGATCTACGCCCGCGCGAGCGGCTATGTGCGCAAGTGGTACGTCGACATCGGCGACAAGGTGAAGGAGGACCAGGTCCTCGCGGAGCTCGACACGCCCGAGCTCGACCAGGAGCTCGAGCAGGCGCGCGCGCAGCTCACCCAGGCCCAGGCGCAGCTCGTGCAGTCGAAGGCGAACCGCGAGCTCTCGGGCGCGAACCTGCAGCGCTACAAGCAGCTCGCGCCGTCCGGCGTCGTCTCCATGGCCGAGCTCGACCAGCGGCAGGCCATGGCCCGCGTCGACGAGGCCAACGTCGCGGTGGCGGACGCGGCGATCGCCGCGCAGCAGGCGAACATCCGTCGCCTCACGCAGCTCAAGTCGTTCGCGCGCGTCACGGCGCCCTTCGCGGGGACCGTCACGCAGCGCACGATCGAGATCGGATCGCTCGTGAGCGCCGGCAACGGGCAGCCCATGTTCAAGATCTCGACGACGGATCCGGCGCGCGTCTTCGTCCAGGTCCCGCAGGACATGGCGCCCGGTGTGCGTCCCGGCGTGCCGGCCACGGTGACGATCCGCGAGTTCCCCGGTCGCACCTTCGCCGGCACGGTCGCCCGCGCGGCCGGAGCGCTCGACGCGGCGACGCGCACGATGAACACCGAGGTCCGGGTTCCGAACGGCGACGGCACGCTGCTGGCCGGCATGTACGCGCAGGTGGCGTTCACGCTGCCCTCACCCCACCGCATCTTCGAGCTTCCTGCCACGGCGCTGATGAGCGACGCCCACGGTGTGCGCGTCGCGGTGGTCGACGAGACCTCGACGCTCCGGCTCGTGCCGATCGTGGTCGAGCGGGACACCGGGCCGACCGTCCTGATCGCGAGCGGGCTCACCGGCAAGGAGCGCGTCATCACGATCGGGAACTCCGCGTTCGTCGCGGGCAAGCTCGTCGAGGTCGTCGAGCCTCCGTCTTCGCCCCGCTGAGGGCGCGACGCTACGCACGAAACGGGCTAGTCTCGCTCCGTGCCGGAAGCACCCCAGGTCATCCTCCCGCTTCCTGCCAGGTTCGAGCCGGTTCGCCATATTCGCAGCACGCTGCTCATGTCGTCCTATGCGTCGGTTCGCGACGCAGGCTACGACGAAGCGTACCGGGAGGCTCTCCCGCGGCAGCATCACGCGATGATCTTTCACGCCGTGGCGGGGACCTGGATCCCCATCGAGGTCGCGGTGGCTCACTACACCGCCTGCGGCATGCTCGGCATCTCGCACGACCGGCAGCTCGCACTGGGCCGGGTGGCGGGAGAGCAGATCCAGGCGACCATCCTGGGGACCATCGTGAGGATGGCTCGGGAGAGCGGGGTCACACCCTGGACCGTCCTGGCGCAGCTCCAGCGTTTCTGGAGCCGGGCGTTCGACGGGGGCGGCCTCCAGATCACGAAGATGGGGCCCAAGGACGCCCGCATCGAGATCCACAGGGCCCCCCACGCCGACTGCCCCTACTGGCGCGCGGCCTTCTGTGGTCTCGCCATGGGCGTCGTCGAGCTCTTCGCCCGCAAGGCCTACCTGCAGGAGATCCCCGAGCGGGCGAGGCCCCCCGGCTACGCCGCCTTCCGGGCGCAGTGGGCCTGAGCCACCCACGAGCGGCGCGGCTCGTGGGCAGCGAGCCGTCGCTCCCCTCCGGGCGCTTCGCGTCTCGAGTCCGGTGACCAACTCCTGACGTTCAGCGGCGCCTTCGTCTGGCATGACACGGACGATGAACCGCGCGCTCCTGGGCGCCTACACGTACGCCGAGTTCGGGATCTGCCTGGGGGCCTGGCTCCCCGTCATCGCCGCCGTCCGCCTTGCGCATCGCCGCGACGACGTCCCGCGCCACGCGGGGCGCGAGCTCCGGCGGATGGCGCGTGTCGCCAAGCGGCTCACGCCCCTGTGGCACTTCGACGTGCAGGGACAGCCACCGGCCGACATCGAGCACCGCGCGTACGTCGTCGTCTCGAACCACGAGTCGAACGCCGATCCGTTTCTGCTCTCCTGGCTGCCCTGGGACATGCGCTGGGTCGCCAAGCAGGAGCTGTTCGACACGCCGTTCGCCGGGTGGGCCGTGAACCTGGCCGGGGACATCCCGCTGCGTCGGGGCGCTGCCGACAGCGTCCGGACCATGCTTGCGGAGTGCAGGCGCACGCTCGCCGCGGGGCTGTCGGTGATGATGTTCCCCGAGGGGACCCGCTCGAAGGACGGCAACCTGCTCCCGTTCAAGGACGGCGCCTTCGAGCTCGCGATCGACGCCGGAGTGCCTGTCTTGCCCGTCGCGCTGACGGGGACGCACTCGTGCATGCCCAAGGGCTCCAGGTGGCTCGGCGAGGCCAACGCCGTCGTGCGCATCCTGGAGCCCATCTCGACCGACGGGATGACCCACGCCGACGTCGCGACGCTGCGCGACACCACGCGCGAGCGCATCGCCGAGGCCGTGGCCGAGCTGCGGCGCCGCCGCTCCTGACGAGCGTCGGGCGCGTGCTCGCTTCGAGCCCCGGCGCCTAGCCGTCGCCGCCGTCGGCCGGCGAGCTCGATCCGGCCTTCACGCAGCAGGTCTGGCCTCCCGGGCACGGATAAGGAAGCGACTCGCCGCACGTCCCCTCCGCGCACGTGCCCCCTCCCGCCGTGCAGGCTTCCCCCGGCGGGGGAGACGTGTCCTCGCACGCCCACGTCAGGCATACGAAGGTCGCGGCGAGCGCGACCCGGGCGATTCGCACGGTCTTCGGGAGGACCATGGCGACGAGTCTAGCTCCTGGGCCGGGGAGCCCTACAGTCTGCCGTATGCTCGCTCCGTCCTTCTACGTCGCCCTGGACGCGCTCCGCTTTCGGGCCACCGACGCGACCGTCGGCCCCTGGGGCCCGTCGCTCCAGCACGGGAGCCCTCCTGCGGCGCTCCTCGTTCGCACGGTCGAGAAGGCTCTGCCCCGCGACGATGCTCGCGTCGCGCGCGTGGCGTTCGACTTCCTCGGCCCCGTGCACGTCGGCGAGGTCTCGCTGGAGGTCGAGCGCGTGCGCCCCGGGGCGCGCATCGAGCTGTGCGTCGCGCGACTCTCGGCCGGCGGCCGGGTCGCGATGCAGGCGAACGTCTGGAGGATCTCCGCCCAGCACGGGCGCGCGCCCGAGGTCCGACCGACCGAGTCGCCGCCGGCGCTGCCGGAGGCGCAGGAGCAGCGCCTGTTCGGCGACGTCCCCCCCTTCGGCTACGGCGAAGCGCTCGAGTGGCGCTTCGTCGAGGGGACGTTCGACGCGCGCGGCCCGGCCACCGTGTGGACCCGTCCGCGGCTGCCCCTGCTCGAGGGCGAGGTGCTCTCACCGCTCGGGCGGCTGCTCGCCATGGTGGACTCGGCCAACGGGATCAGTGCCGAGCTCGATCCATCGCGCTACACGTTCGTCCCCGTCGAGCTCACGGTCGCCGTGCACCGGCATCCTGCCACGGAGTGGGTGGGCATGCGCGCGCGCACCGTCATCGACCCCGACGGCATCGGCCTCACGCGCGCCGACCTCTTCGACGAACGTGGAGCGCTCGGCGCGGCCGTGCAGACGCTCTTCGTCGCGCCGCGCGAGGCGCGCGCCTGACGGCGGTCGGCTCAGGGGTGGCCGCAGCGGATCGAGGTCGCCGCGACCTCGAAGCCCTTCTCGCCCGACTGGAGGAACGCCACGACGCCCGCGCCGCTCTCGGAGATGGCTGCCTGACCCTGGCCCGCGTTTGCCCCCTCGGCCGACAGCTCCAGCGGCGCGCCGACGGGGGCGCCGTCCGGAGCGAGCGTCAGCGCCCGCACCACGTGCCCCGAGGTCGGCCCTTCCGTCCACACCAGCAGGAAGCGTCCCCCCGGCGCCGCGGCCAGGGCCGGCGACATGAACGGCTCGCCCTTGCCTCCGGCCGGCGCGGCGAACATGCGGGCGTCCGCGGGGGCACCTCCCGCCGCGAATCGCGTCCAGCGGACGTTCCACGCGGTCTCGGGGGAGGGCCGGTCCGCCCACGCGACCATCACGTTGCCGCCGCTGACGGCGATCGTCGGGGAGCCGACCGTGGGGCCGAGGCCACCGAGGTGCGAGAGCTCTCCCTTGGCGGCCAGATCGTGGCTCGCGTCGAGCGCGCCCATCCAGACCGCCGAATCGCGGCGGAACGTCAGGGCCATCGTCGACGCGTCGGCGCTGTCGGTGGCGCCGCGGAGCGCGTCCACCGGGCCGCCTGCGCTCAGCGGCCAGAGCGTCGCCACGGGCGGGCCGTCCACGTGCGCCCACGACACCCCCTCCGCCGTCGCGCCGAGCTGTACCGCGGGCGACGACCGCAGCGTGCGGCGTCCGGCCAGCCGGTCGCCCTTGCGATCGGCGTCGACGAGGAGCGACAGGCTCCCCTTCTGGGTGACGAACGGGGTCACGCGCCGGATCGCGTCGCGCGAGCGCGTCTTGGCCGTCGTGGTCACCGCAAGCGACGTGGCGTCGAGGCGCACGGCGACCGCGTCGTGGTCGCTCGCCGCGAATCCGACGCCGAGATCGGAGCCTGCCAGTAGCACCTCGACGCCGGCGGCGACGGTGGCGCTCGGTCCGATGACGTGAGGCGCGCCCGCGACGGCGCAGGGCGCGAGGCTCTCCGGGGCTCCTGCCGCGGGAGCAGGAGCAGGTGAGGGCAGCGCGCTCGGCGCGCTCGTCGGCGCGGACGCTGCGGCAGAGGGGACCGGGCGCTCTCTGGCCCCGGAGCTGGAGATCGCGCGCACGACGCTGACGAGCAGCCCGAGCGCGCCTATGGCGACGGCGAGCCCCGCGACCGCCACGACGGGGAGAAACCACTTGGGCCGCGAGCCCGACCGCAGCGCCGTGTGCTCGGGCAGCAGCGCGACCACTCTGTCGGCGAGCCGGCGGGCGTGGTCGCGAAGGACCTCGAGCGGACGCGCAGGGAGCCGGGTGACCTCGACATCGCCGGTCTCGGGCGCTGGCGGCGGGGAGGGCGCCGCGCTCATCCCCGGCAGCGCGTCCTGGATCGGCTGGGTCGGGGGAGCCCCAGGTGGCGCGAGGAGCCCGGCCTCCGTCAGCGGAAGGGGCGCGGTATCGACGCGCACGACGGTCTCCGCAAGGTCCGGCGGGAGCGGCCCCTCCGGAGGCGGCGTGAGGGCAGACGGCGCGCCCGGGGCGGCCTCCGCGCCGGCGGCCGCCCGGAGGGGCGCGAGCGCGTTGAGGTTCGGCGCGGGGGTCGCCGGGGGGAGGTTGGGCATCCCGAGGAGCGTCCGGAGCGGCTTCGCCGGCGTGGCCGGGGCCGGCGGCCTCGAGGGCGCTCCTCGCACCGGAGGTCGCGAGGGGGTTCCCGGCACGGGGGGCGCCGGCGCCTTCGACGGGACGCGCGGCGGTGCGGACCGAGTGGCCGGCGCGGGTGACGCGAGCACGGGCCGCCCGTCGGCCTGAGGCTCTTCGAGCAGGAGGGAGCCGCTCAGCTCCTCGACCGCCGACGCGTGGGTCTCGCCGGTGGCATCGGGCGGCAGGAGCATCGAGCTGCTGATCTCTTCCACGGACGGGGCCGGGGGCCGTGGCGCGGCAGAGGGCGCGGGTACGGCCGGGCCGATGCGTGCTGCCCCCTCGCCCCACGGCGGCGGCTGGGTGACCGATTTCGGCACCGGCACGCCGGAGGCCGGAACCACGATGGGCGGGGCGTCGGCGCTCTCGTTCGGAGGTGCGAGGGGAGGCGCCGAGCCGTCGAGCAGGAGCGTCGAGCGGCCCCTCGTCGCCGTTCCCGGCTGCGGCGCGACGCCCGCGCGCGTGGGGCGCATCGTGTCGAAGGACGGACCGATCCCCTTGAACAGATCGCCGGCCAGGCCTGGCGTCCTGTTCACCGCCGGCGGCCGAGGCGAGACCGCTCCGGCGACCGTGGGCGGAGCTCCCGTGAGCACCCGCTCGGCCTCACCGGGGCTGACGGTCTTCACCGCGAGGGCGGTCGGCTGCTCATCGTCCGCAACGGGGAGAGGTGCTTCCGGGAGGATCGGAACGCCCACGACCGTTCGCGAGGCGCCCGGCTTGCCTCCCGGTTTGTCGTTCTCGGCGGCCACTGCGCCAGGAATGATACCCCGCCATCCGCCCGGAAGCGCCAATCATTCCGCGCGAGCGACCACGGCTGTCGCCACGGCGGTCACGCCGGCCTCGAGCAAGGCGCGTCGACAGGCGTCGAGCGTCGAGCCCGTCGTCCGTACGTCGTCGACGAGCCACACGGCGCGCCCGCGAAGGGCGCCGGCCCGCGCCGCGCGGAACGCCTGGGCCACGTTGCTCAGGCGTGCGCGGCGATCGAGCGTGGCCTGCCTCGGCGTCTCGCGCGTGCGAGCGAGCGCGACGGGGTACACCTCGGCCCCCAGCCGACCCCCGAGGCGGCGCGCCAGGAGCGCTGCATGGTTGTACCCGCGCTCGACCAGGCGGCGCGGGTGCAGCGGCACGGGCACGACGCACGCGTCCGGCATCCCCGCCGCGCGCGGCTCCACCGCTCGCCAGAGGAGGTCGCCGAGCGGGCGAGCGAGATCGGGGCGCTTCTCGTACTTCATACGACCGATCGCACGCGCGACGGCCCCGCCGTACACGTACGCGGCGACGTCCTGGTCCGAGCAGGACGCGCGCTGCGCGGTGGCGGCGCACGCCCCGCACAGCGCCGCGAGACTCCGCACGGGGGCGTCGCACGCGGCGCAGCGCGGCGGGGCGAGGGCGGAGGCGAGGAGATCGAGCGCGATCGCGGCGAGCGAGCTGGGACGGAGACTCATGTCGGCCGCCCATCGGCGGGACCGCGGGCCCGGTTGCGCGCGTCGTGCTGCGCGGACGCGGCGACGCGGGCGGTCTCGGGCACCGCGTCAGCCCTCCGGGCACTCCTCGCTCGTCATCGCGAGCAGGACGTGATCCTCCCAGCGGCCGGCGATGGCGAGGTAGCGCTCGGCGACGCCCTCGCGGCGGTAGCCGGCCTTCGCCAGGACACGCAGGCTCCCGACGTTGCTCGGCATCACGGCCGCCTGTACGCGGTGCAGCCCGCCCGCGCCGAAGCCGAAGCGCGTCACCGCGCGCACGGCCTCCGTCATGAGGCCCCGGCCCTGGTGCCCGGCGTCGATCCAGTAGCCGAGGTGCGCGCACCCGAACGCGCCACGCAGCACGCCGCCGAGCGCCACGCGGCCGAGGACCCTCCCGTCGTCGTCGCGCGGGGTCATGACGAAGACATAGGCCTGCCCCCGCTTCCACTCGCGGCGGTAGCGGACGATCGCGCGCGAGAGGGCTGCCAGCGACGTGGGATCCTCGCCGCGCGCGGGTGCGGCGCTCCACGGGCGAAGGTGCTCGGCGTTGCTGCGCATCGCGCGCCGCAGCTCCGGCAGGTCGGTCGTGCGCGGCGGGCGCAGCACGAGGCGGTCGGTCACGATGCGCCCCGTCAGCGCGGGCGCCTTCCAGGCGACGCGGTCGACCATCCCCTCCCGATCGCTCATAGCAGCTGTACCGGGTCGACGTCGATCGAGGCGCGTACGGCGCGGGGGAGGGAGCCTCGCGCAGCCTCGAGGACCGCCAGCACGCGCCGCAGCGCCGTTCGCTCGGCGGCGCGGAGCATCAGGCGAAACCGAAAGCGATTGCGGACCTTCGCGATCGGCGCCGGGGCGGGGCCCTGCACGAGCACGTCGCCCGAACGCACGGGCTCGCACGCGCGGGCGATCCGGGCGAGCTCCGCGCAGGCCGCGCGCGCCTCGGCCTCGTCCGGCGCGTCCACGCGCACGAGCGCGGCGCGGCTGACGGGCGGGTAGCCGAGCTCCTGGCGGTCCTTGAGCTCGCGCTCGAGGAACGCGTCGACGTCGTGCCGCGCCGCGAGCGCGACCGCCGGGTGCTCCGGGTTCCACGTCTGGACGACCACGCGTCCCGGAACGTCGCCGCGGCCCGCGCGGCCCGCGACCTGCACGAGGAGCTGGAACGCGCGCTCCGAGGCGCGGAAGTCCGGGATGGAGAGCGCCGCGTCGGCGCTGATCACGCCCACGAGCGTCACCGCGGGCAGATCGTGCCCCTTGGTGACCATCTGCGTGCCGACCAGGATGTCCACCTCGCGCGCGCGCACCCGGTCGAGCACGGCGGCGACGCGCTTGCCGCTCGCGACGTCGCGGTCGAGGCGCGCGACGCGGGCCTCGGGGAACGCGGTGGCGAGCGTCTCCTCGAGCTTCTCGGTGCCGAGCCCCTCGAGCGTCAGCCCCTCCGCGCCGCACGAGGCGCACCGGGCGCCGAGCGGCGCCTCGAAGTCGCACGTGTGGCACCGCACGACCGACGCGCCCTTGTGGAAGGTCAGGGCCACCGAGCACGCGCTGCACGTCGCGACCTTGCCGCACGACTCGCAGCGCACGCTCGGTGCGAAGCCGCGCCGGTTGAGAAAGAGGATCGCCTGCTCGCGGGCGGCGAGGGTCGCTTCGAGCGCCCGGTGCAGCGGCAGGCTCAGGCGCCGGTCGCCCGTCGGGCCCGCCCCCGTGCGGCGCAGGTCGACGAGCTGCACCTCGGGCATCGGCTGCGCTCGCGCGCGGTCGGGCAGGCGCAGCTTGGTGGCCCGTCCGGTCCGGGTCAGGTGCTCGCTCTCGAGCGACGGCGTCGCGCTGCCGAGCACGCAGACGCCGCCCGCGCGGTGGGTGCGCAGGATGGCCATGTCGCGCGCGTGGTAGCGCACGCCCTCTTCCTGCTTGAAGCTCGGGTCGTGCTCCTCGTCGACGACGAGGAGCCCGAGCGCGCGCACGGGCGCGAACAGGGCGCTGCGCGCGCCGATCGCGACGTCGACCTCGCCGCGGCGCAGGCGGCGCCACATCACGAGGCGCTCGCGCGGTGTGAGCGCCGAGTGAAGGACGGCCACGTCGTCGCCGAAGCGGGCCCGGAAGCGCGCGACGAGCTGCGGCGTCAGCGCGATCTCGGGGACCAGCACGATCGAGCCCCGCCGGGCCTCGCGGGCGGCCTCGATCGCGCGCAGGTACACCTCGGTCTTGCCGCTGCCCGTCACGCCGTGCAGCAGAAACGTGGCGGGCGTGCGCGTGCGCAGCGCCGTCCCGATCGCGCCGATGGCGGCGGCCTGCGCCCCGGTCGCCTCGTGCGGCGAGTCGCGCTCGGTCGGCTGCGAGAACGGACCCTCCGGCGCCTCGCGCTCCTCGAGGACCACGAGCCTCCGCTCCTCGAGGCGCGCCACGGCCGCGCGGGCGTTGCCCCACCTCTCCTCGAGGCGTGCCACGGGCGTCGCGCCTGCCGCGCGCAGGTGCGCGAGGATCGCCGCGGCCTGCCCCCGCAGCACCCCGGCCTCCTCGAGGCGGTCGGTCGCGGCGACCCAGCGCACCCGGCGGATCGCGACGCCTCTCGCCTCGCCGAAGAGCGTCGGCGCGGCCAGCTCCTGCGCGGCATCGCGGTCCACCGGCGGCAGCGCGAGGCGCGCCACCTCGCCGATCGGGGCAAAGTAGTAGGTCGCGACGTCGCGCAGGAACGCGAGCAGATCGGCGGGCACGGCCGGCTCGTCGTCGAGCACGCGCGCGAGGGGCTTGACGCCCCGGGGCGGCTCACCCTCGCGGGTGTCCATCACGATCCCGACCAGGCGCCGTCCCCCGAACGGGCATACGACACGCGCGCCGGCCTTCACCCGAGGCGCGAGCGCCTCGCTCACGGCGTACGTGAACGCGCGCGCGATGGGGACCGGGAGCGCCACGTCGGCGAGGAGCACCGCACCGTCTTAGCAAGGAGCGGTCGCCTCGGCGCGCGCCGCGCGCGTCAGCGCATCATCCGCAGCCAGACCAGGCGGGCGCCGGCGGCCGCGAGCGCGGCGAGCACCGTGACGGCGACGGCCCTCCACGCCCTGCGCGCGCGCGGCG
>JAJYCT010000597.1 GCA_021778125.1 Myxococcales bacterium | reverse complement strand
CGGTGGTCGCGGTCCAGGTGTTGCGGAACCAGAGCTGCGGGAGCACGACGAGCGACGCCGCGACGGGCCCGCGGTTGGTCGCCGTGATGCGCGCGAGCACGTCGTCGGGACCGTCCTTCGCGTACTCGACCTGCACGTCGAAGTAGCGGTCGTCGTCGAAGACGCCCGTGTCGAGGAGCTCCGGCTCCGGGTCCGCCTTGCCCGCCGCGCGCGCGCGCTCCCGCAGCGCGTCGTACGGGTAGGCCCGCTGCGGGTACTTGTAGAGGGCGCGCGCGTACGAGCAGGTCGGCGTCGCGTCCTCGTACCAGTAGAGCTCCTTGACGTCCTCGCCGTGGTTGCCCTCCTTGCCCGAGAGGCCGAAGAGGCGCTCCTTGAGGATGGGATCGGCGCCGTTCCAGAGCGCGACCGAGAAGCAGACCAGGCCCCGGTTGTCGCAGAGGCCGAGCAGACCGTCGTCGCCCCAGCGGTACGCGCGCAGGTGCGCGTGATCGAACGGCAGGTAGTCCCACGCCTCCCCGTCGGGCGAGTAGTCCTCGCGCACGGTGCCCCACTGGCGCTCGGGCAGGTACGTGCCGAAGCGGCGCCACTTCTTGGTTCCGTCGCGCGCCTCCTCGAGGCGGCGGTGCTCGGCGGTGGCGTGCGAGGTCATCGAGCCCCCGAGGATACCCGAGCGAGCGGGCCCGGCGCGGGTGATAGAGTCTCTGCACCGTGTCGGGCACTCAGCCGCCCCCACCCCCGTCCGCGCCGTCGGTCGCGCCGCGCGGCCACGTCACGCAGCGCATGCGCGCCGTCACGGCGCCGGGCGCGCCCGGCCTGCGCTTCCCCGAGGTGGGCACGGCGCTGCGCGCGGCGCGCGGCGAGTACGTCGTGCGCGACGTGCTCGGCTCCGGCGAGTTCGGCGCCGTCTACGACTGCGTCGGGCCGTTCGACCAGAGCTACGCCGTGAAGCTCTTCCGCCCCTCGAACCGTCCGTACGCCGAGGTCCACGCCGAGTGGTCGCGCGAGGTCCAGCGCCTGCTGTCGCTGCGGCACCCCAACGTCGTCTACATCCACGACGCGTTCGAGCAGGACAGCCTCTTTTACCTCGCGCTCGAGCGGTGCGATCACCCGCTCGCAGCGATGCTCGGCCTCCCCATGCAGGACGGCCTGGTCCTCGAGCTCGCGCGCCAGCTCCTGGCGGCCGTGCAGTTCCTGCACGACAACGACGTCGTCCACGACGACCTGCACCCCGGCAACGTCCTCATCGTCGACGGCAAGGACCGGCCCATCGTCAAGATCAGCGACTTCGGCATCAGCTACGAGCTGCGCGGCCTGCCGGCCATCCGCCCCAACGTCGTTCACCACGCCATCATGGCGCCCGAGATCATCGCCACGGGCTACACGAGCAAGCAGTCGGACATCTACCAGATTGGCCTGCTGCTCTTCTGGATGCTCGTCGGCGAGAGCGCCGTCCCGCAGCACGTGCCCTACCCGGAGCTCGTCCGCTGCGTCGCCGAGGGCGTGCCCCGGCTCCGCGCCGAGGCGATCGGGACCCCGCTCGGCGCTCTGGTCGCGCGGATGCTCCGCCGCCGCGAGCAGTTCCGCTACGGCTCGGCGCGCGAGGTGTGGGCCGAGCTGCGCGAGCTGCCGGCGTGGCGCTCGCGCGCGCTGTTCCCCTCGCGCTGAGGGCTCGCGGCCGCGCGCGGAGCCGACGGCGGCGCCCCGGGCAAGCGCCCCCGCCGAGCGCTCGCCTCCACCAAAGCGGGTCCATGCGGGAGGTGCTGGCGCGGCGCAGCTGGGGAAGTGGCGACCGTGCCCGTCGAGCGCCCGGTGAGGGCGAGGAGCATTCAAGCATGGGGTCCCCGGACCGCCAGCACGGCTCGTCCCCCGCGCGTGACGGCTCGTCGGAAACGCGCTCTCCGTCGACCTGCAGGTCGCACGCCGACGTTCGCGGACGACGTGTCAGAGGCCGGTGGCCACGGGATCGCCGGTGTAGACGGCCTCGAAGTCGGCGCCCTTGAGGCTTGCGAAGTCGGCCACGAGCTCGCCGATGATCGTGTCCTTGCCGTCGGGCGCCGTGGCGTTCCAGCCGTCGTCGCTGTCGCCGGTGAAGTACCAGTCGCTCCCGTTGTCGGCCACGATCAGGCCGTACTTCTTCATCGCGGCCATGATGACCTGCCCGCCCGCCGAGTAGCCCGACGTGGACACGCTCGCCTTGAGGCGCAGGCGCAGGCCCATCGGCGGGTACGCGCTGCCGAGCGGATGGGAGCTCGCGGCGTGGGTGGCGGGCGGGATGTAGCCGTTCTGCGTCTGGTTGAAGGTCACGCGGAGCGCGTGCGTGACCGCGCCCGCCTGCACCTCCGCGAGGCGCACGAGGCCGGCGAGCACGGAGAGGCCGGCGGCATCGGCCGACGTCCAGCCGGCGGGCCGCAGCGTGTTCCTGGTGAGGTCGAAGACGGCGCCGTTGGCGCACTGGAACGGCGGCGACGACCCCGCGACGCAGCTCCACGCCTCGTACGCCGTGCACCCG
>JAJYCT010000172.1 GCA_021778125.1 Myxococcales bacterium | reverse complement strand
CCGCGGCGCTCGCCGTGGCCGTCACGGGCGGGGTCCACCCCTGGCGCGAGCGCACCGCCGGGGCGTCGGGCTTCCAGGACGCGCGCTCGGACCTGCGGCGCACGGTCGAGGAGCGCCACGTGGAGCGCGGGATCCTCAAGACGCACGATCTGACGTCCTTCGCGGGCGCGTTCGATCCGTGGGCCCGCGACGACCGCCACGTCTTCGCCCTCGACGACGACTCGGGGCTGCTCGATCTGCGGCGCATGCACCCGGAGCTGCCCGTGCTGCTGTCGCTGCCCGGCGATCAGATCGGGCGCCTCTACGCCGGACGTCCGCCCCCGGGTCTGCTCGTGGAGCTCGAGCGCCTCTGGCCGACGTTCGTGCGCCCGAGCGGCCTCGCCTCGCGGCAGGCGACGCAGCAGGGGGCCAGCGGGGGCAACGTCCTGCTCCTCTCGCACGCCGGCGTCGGCGCCAGCCTCGTGCTCCCGTTCGACGTCGCCGTGCCGGACACGTACCGCGTGCGCGTCGACGCCGTCTCCGGCCCGGACGCGGGGGACTACGCGCTCTCGCTCGACGGCACGCCGCTGCCCGATCTGCGCGGCTATGCGCCGCGACCGGGGCGCGTGCGCGGGGCCGAGGTCGCGCGCGAGCTCTCCGCCACGCGCCACGTGCTCGTCGCGCGCTGCACCGGGAAGGACCCCGCGAGCACGGGCTACGACGCGCGCCTGGACGCTATCGTCGGCGAGCCGTGATCAGCCCGGGCCGCCGGCGTCGATGGGCACCGGGCAGCTGTTCTGCGTCGTCGCGTAGCAGACGCCCGAGCCCGTGTCGCAGCAGTTGGTGCCGCCGCCCTGGACGGCGGGGCACGCCGCCTGGCACTGCGCGTCGGTGGTGCAGCTGCCGCAGGTGCCGCCTCCCGAGCTCGAACCGGAGCTGCTGCCCGAGCTGGAGCCCGAGCTGCTGCCGGAGCTGGACCCCGAGCTGCTGCCGGAGCTGGAGCCCGAGCTGCTGCCCGAGCCGGCATCGTCGGAGCCGCCCGAGCTCGATCCCGAGCTGCCGCCGGAGCTGCTCGCCGAGGCCTCGAGGCCTCCGTCGTCACCCCAGGGATTGCTGGTGCCAGAGTCCCCCGAGCCGCAAGCGGCGACGAGGGCGAAGGCGCAGGCGACGGCGGTGACGGGACCGAGTTTCATGGGAGCCCTTCCTAGCGGAACGGGGGCCTCCCCGGCCAGCCCGTCGTGCGTTCCGTTTGTGCCCCGTCGCGGCGCGTTCGTCGCGCACCAATGTGCGCCGAAGCGCGAATGAGACGCCCCGCGCTCCCACGATCTCCATGGATTTCGCGGGATCCAGGGCACGTAACTAGGCGGATCGGGATAGTCGCCGTGCCGCGGGACCGCGGTCGCTGGAATTTGCCCGCGCCACGGTATGCCGGGGTCGGGCCTCTGCTGGTGGTCGTTCCGGCGCCGGGGCCGTGTAAATAGGGGAAGGCTCCGTGATCGCCCCCGCATCGACCGGCCCCGCGCCGGGCCTGCTGCCGTCCGTGCGGCGCCTCGCCGCGCGTCACCCGTGGCTCCTGCTCGCGGGGCTGCTGTTTGCCGGCCTGCTGGCGTTCCTGCCGGCGGCGCGCGCGGAGCTCACGCTCGACGACTACCTGCACGCGTCGATGATCGACGGGACCTATCCCGCCCGGCGGGGGCCGCTCGATCTCTACGACTTCGTCGGCGACGCCGAGCGCGCCGCGATGATGGAGCGCGGCATGCTGCCCTGGTGGTCGCACCCGCGGCTCCGCCTCCGGTTCCTGCGGCCCCTGCCGAGCGCGCTGCGCTGGGGCGAGCAGCGCCTCTTCGGCCGGTCGCCGGCGCTGCCGCACCTGCACTCGCTGCTCTGGTGGGCCGCGGCGGTCCTCGCCGCGCGCAGGCTGTTCCGCAGGGTGCTCGCGCCGCGCCCCGCGCTCTTCGCGACGGCGATGTTCGCCCTCTCGCCGGCCCACGCGCTGCCGATCGCGTGGCTCGCGAACCGCGAGGCGCTCATCTCGCTGACGCTCGGGACGCTCGGCCTCACCGAGTACCTGCGCTGGCAGGAGCGGGGGGCCGCGCGCCACGCGCTCGCGGCGGCGGCGCTCTTCGCGCTCTCGATGACGGGCGGCGAGTACGCGCTGTGCCTCGGCGGGTACGTGCTCGCGCTGGAGCTCCTCGGGGCGGGGCGTCCGCTCGCGCGGCGCGCCCTGGGCGCGGCCCTCTACGGGGTGCCGCTCGCCCTGTACCTGGGGGTGCGCGCGGCGCTCGGCTTCGGGACGCGCGGATCGGGCTTCTACCTCGATCCCCTGCAGGAGCCGCTCGCGTTTCTCCACGTCGTGCCGGGGCGCCTCGCCGCGCTGATCGTGCAGCAGTGGCTGACGCTCGACGGCGACACGATCCACGACACGTCATCGCCGTGGCTGCTGGTCGGGCTCCTCGGGGCCGGCGTGGCCCTGCTGGCCGTGCCGGTGCGGCGCACGCTGGGCGCCCTGCCGGCGGCGCAGCGCCCGCGCATCGTCGCGCTCTTCGCGGGCGCGCAGCTGGCGCTGCTGCCGGTCCTCGCGGTCGATCCGTCGCCGCGCGTGCTCGGCGCGTCGCTGCTCGGGCTCGCGCCGACGCTCGCGCTGCTGCTCGAGCGGGCGTGGTTCCCGGCGGTGCTCCCGGAGCGGCGCGGCGTCGCGGAGCTCTCCGGGCTCGCCGCGCTCGCCGTCGGCTTCGCCCAGCTCGTGCACGGCCCCGTCACGGCGTGGCTCATCGGCGAGCACACCCGGCAGACGTCGGTCGACTTCGCGCGGCACGTCGCCGAGCTGCGCGAGCGCATGCCGGACCCGGACCACACCGATCTGCTGGTCGTGCGCGGCTTCAACAGCGCCTTCTTCATGCCGTTCGCCCTGGCCGCGGACGGCCGCCCCCCGCGCCGCTGGCGCGTGCTCGCCACCACGGGCCACGTCCTCTCGCTGCGCCGGGGACCGCGGACCCTGGAGCTGGTCGCGCCCAGAGACCAGAGCATGTTCTCGTGGGACCTGTTCCGCGACATGAACGCCACGGTCCGCGAGGGCGAGGTCTTCGACACGCCGGGCCTGCGCGCCACGATCCTCGAGGTCTCGCCGGCGGGCCCTCGCCGCGTCCGCTTCGACTTCGATCGCGACCTCGACGCCCCGGGCAACCTCTGGGTCGTCGAGAACGGCAAGGGCGAGTACCCCCTCGCCGTGCTTCCGCAGCTGGGCTTCGGTCAACCCTTCGAGCCGTGACGTGCCGCCACGAAGGCCCCGTCGGCCCACTCCGGTCGAGACGAGGGACGTCAACGAACCGGAGCCCTTCGCCTGCGGACTCGAGGCCTCGGCGCTCGAGGCGAGCGGGCTCGCGCTCGCGGCGGAGGGCTCCGTGCCCGCTCACCGGGCCGGTAGCACGACCACGTCCCACCTCGCCCGGAGCGGCGCGGGGGCCGCGTGCGTCAGCGTCACGCCGCCCGCCGCGAGCGTCGCGCTCGTCGCCATGGCGGTGGTCACCCGCAGGCGCGCCGCGCCCCCCGGCAGCGCGTCGATGCGACCGCAGAGCGAGCAGGTCGCGAGCTCCGCCTCCGTCGCCGTCGTCGCCCCCGGCGGGAGCGCGGGGGTCGCCTTCCCGAGCGTGGCGCCGAGCGACGTGCCGTCGGTGAGCGTGAACGTCGCGCGCGCGGCCGACGGGTCGAGCACCGCGCGCAGATCGAGGATCCCCGCCACGTCGTCCAGGCTCACCACCCCCGGCGTCGTCGCCGGCGCCAGCGTGTCGATCGACGGATCGAGCAGCGGGACGATGCTCCCGGAGCGCTGGTAGAGCGGCAGCACGTCGAGCGGCGCGGCCCTCGTCACGGTGGCGCCCCCCGTCTCCCCCGCGAGCGTCCACCAGTCGATCCACTGGCCCGGCGGCAGCCAGAGCGCACGCGACGTCTGGCCCCGCCGCACCACCGGGGCGACGTAGAGCGACGGCCCGTAGAAGTAGTCGAACTCCGCCGCGATCGCGCCCGGCTCGCCCGGGTACGTCAGGACCGGGTGGCGCATGACGGGCACGCCCGTCTGCACGGCCACGAGCGCCTCGGCGTAGGTGTACGGGAGCAGGCGGGTGTGCAGGCTTGCGTACTGCCCGTAGACCTGCGTCGTCTCCGCGTCGCTCCAGAGCGTCCACTTGGGCGGCGCGCCCGCCGGCGCCTGCGAGCACGCGTTCTCGTCGTGCATGTCGGTCGACAGCGCGCCGAACTCCGCCCAGCGCAGGTAGACCTCCTTGTCGGCGGGCGGATCGTTGAGGCACGTGTAGCCGCTGATGTCGCTGCCCCAGAAGACGATCCCCGAGATGCCCGCGTTGATGCCGGCGCGCACGTTCGCCGGCAGCCCCTTGACGTCGTCGAAGCTCGCCGACGGATCGCCCGACCACACGACCGGCGCCACGGCCTGCGTCCCGACGCCCCCCGCGCGCGCGAAGAACATGAAGTCGTCGCCGCGCTGCTGCTTCAGGTAGTCGAAGACGACCTTCTCGTAGAGCGGGGGGAACGCGTTGTGCATCTCCCAGCCCGTGCGGCCGTCGTGGAACTTCGCCTTCGGCGGGACGTACTCGCCGAAGTCGAGCATCCAGCCGTCGTAGCCGAGGTCGAGGGCGCGCTGCAGGAGCGACTGGTACCAGGGGATCGCCGCGGGGTTGGTGAAGTCCACGGTGGCGACGGTCTGCCCGCCTCCCGAGATCATGAACGTGTCGAACTCGGTGCCGTCGTCCAGCTTCAGGAAGTAGCCGCCCTTGCGGCCGTCGCTCAGGATCTGCGCGGCGTCGGGGTTGGTCGTCGAGACGTACGCGTTGTAGTAGCCGATCGACTTGTACCCGAGGGCGTGCAGGTTCTGGCACCAGGCGGTGAGCGTGCCCTCCTGGCCGACGTCCGACCCGTTCGGCAGGAAGTGCGTCGCGTCGTCGATCGCGGTCGTCGGGACCTTGTGGCTGCGCAGCGCCTGCTCCTCCGGCTCGCCCATCACCACGGCGCCGTGGTCCACGCGCCTGCGCGGGCCGAACACCCACGGCGCGGGCAGGCTCGCCCGCCCGGTCAGGGCCGTGTAGTGCGAGATCGTGTCGGCGGGCAGATCGTGGACGAGCACGTGGTAGCGCAGGTGCGGCTCGGTCACGTACATGCGCCACGCGCTCGGCGCGTCGTAGCCCAGGACGAAGCCCGAGCGGTACGTCGACTCGAGCCAGAGGCCGTAGCCCTCGTTCGACACGAAAAACGGGATGGGCGCGTGCGTCATCGTGGGCCCGTTCGGCGAGGGGTTCCTGGGCTTCACGTAGCTCGGCGCCTTGCCCTCGCCCGCGCCGAGGCCCCCCTCCTCGGTCCAGACCTCGTAGTCCTGGCCGCGGTGATCGACGGTGACGAACCGCTCGCCGAGGCCGAAGAAGTGCTCGTCGCCCGGCAGCACGAACGACTGCCCCATCGTGTTGAGGCCCGGCGGCCCGTCGTCCTCGACGTCGGCGGGCGAGACCGGCTTCGCGTCGCTCCTGGCGACGGTCGCGTCCACGAGCACCTCGGCGTCGTCGAGGGTGATCGAGACGTGGATCACGGTGCCGGGATCGGACGGATCGACGACGTCCAGCTGCGCCGTGGTCGCCGTGCTCGCGGCGCTCTGCACCTGCGCCCCGTGCAGCCACGCGTCGTCCTGGCCGACGGTGTGGTCCCAGCCCTCGATGACGAGCGGCGGCCGGAGGGTCATGATCCGGTGGGTGACGCCGAGCGCGCCGTACGGGTTGGACGGATCGCTGGCCACCGGCAGCGGCGTGTCCAGGGTCGACAGGACGGTCTTGCCCGCCGCGCTCTGGATCTGCAGGCCGAACTGGGCGACGTGCACGACCACCTTGGCGTGCGCCGACACCAGGGTGACCGTCGGATCGAGGAACGTGCCCGACGGGTCGCAGCTCCCGATGCCGGCCACGAGGGCCGCCAGCGCCGCCAGGGCCGCCGTCGCGCGTCGCTTCATCGGGCACGATCCTACCTCACGGCCCGCGCGCGAGGGTGCAAGCGGGCAGGCATCGTGCCTACCTTGGAGGGAGCCATGACAGACGCCAACCGCAAGACACGACTCGGGAAGACGGGCCCGTCGGTGTTCCCCATCGCCCTCGGCTGCATGGGGATGTCCGGCATGTACGGGCCGTCGGACGACGACGAGAGCCTCGCGACGCTCCGGGAGGCCATCGAGCGGGGCGTGACGCTGCTCGACACGGGGGACTTCTACGGGATGGGGCACAACGAGCTGCTCGTCCGGCGTGGCATCGAGGGCCTCCGCGACAAGGTGCAGCTCTCGGTGAAGTTCGGGGCGATGCGCGGCCCCGACGGCGCGTGGAACGGGTTCGACGCGCGCCCGGCGGCGGTGAAGACCTTCGCGGCCTACAGCCTGAAGCGCCTCGGCGTGGACGTCATCGACGTGTACCGGCCCGCCCGGCTCGACCCGAACGTGCCCATCGAGGACACCGTCGGGGCCGTCGCGGACCTCGTGAAGGCCGGGTACGTGCGCCACATCGGGCTCTCGGAGGTGGGCGTCGAGACCCTCCGGAGAGCGAGCCGGGTGCACCCCCTCGTGGACCTCCAGATCGAGTATGCCGTCATCACGCGCAAGCCCGAGGACGCGATCTTCCCCGCGCTCGCCGAGCTCGGGATGAGCGCGACGCTCTACGGCGTGCTCTCGCGCGGGCTGCTCACCGGGAGCAAGGTCGGCCCCAAGACCGACATGCGCAACGACCTCCCGCGCTTCACCGGTGAAGCCGGCGCGCGCAACGCGGCCGCGGTGGCTCGCTTCCACGCCTTCGCGGCGGAGCGCGGGATGACGCCCGCGCAGCTGTCGATCGCCTGGGTGCTCGCCAGGCAGCCCTCGCTCGTGCCCGTCGTCGGCGCACGCACGCGCAAGCAGCTCGCCGACGTGCTCGGCGCCCTCGACAAGCCCCTCTCTCCCCTGGACGTCGCCGCCGTGGAGGCGATCCTGCCGAGGGACGCGATCGCGGGCACCCGCTACGGTGCCGAGCAGATGAAGCACCTGGACAGCGAGCGCTGAGCGCGGCGTCCCGGGCGTCGCCTTCCGCCCGCTCCCCACCGTGGATCCGCGCGTCTCGACGCGGCTCGCGAAGTGGCCCGTCGCCTCCCTGTCCAGGGCTCTCGCCGTCCGTCCTCGAGGCGCTCTGCACGGAGCGCGACTGGCCCGCTGCGCTCGCGCGGCGCGCGCGTCAGCTCGACAGCCGCTCGCGCAGGCGCAGCGACGGCTTCTCGACGAGCACGTGCAGCGCGTACGCGACGGCGAGCGAGAGCCCCATCGTCGCCGCCAGCGCCGACGGCCACACCCAGAGCATCGACCACGCGCGGCCCTGCGCCGCGCGCGCCGCCGGGACCATCACGTGGTCGATGATCGGGATGTGCACGAGGTACACGCCGTACCCGAGCGTCGCCACGCGCCGGAAGAAGGGCGCCGAGAGCCACCGCGTCAGCGCGCCGTCGGTGTAGAGCGCCAGCGGGACGAGCCCCAGGTACATCAGGCTCGTCACCGTCCCCCACGCGAACAGGTGCACCACCTGGAGCGTCTCGGGCCCGAACATCGCCGGTCGCACCAGCAGCCACAGGCACGCGAGCGACGGCAGCGCGAGCGTCGCCCTGTGGGCGGGCGCCTCGAGCCACGCGGCGAGGTCCTTGCCCCAGCGCTTGTGCACGACGGCGAGCAGGATGCCGGCGACGAGCGTGTCGAACCGCGTGTACGTCCGGAAGTAGAGCGCGCCGTACAGGTCCATGTCCGACCACGGGCGGTGGCGCAGGTAGATGACGACGCGCACGGCGAGCGCCGACAGGGCCATCGCCGACAGGAGCGCCGCCCGGGCGCGATCGCTCCGGAGGCGGCCGAGCGCGAAGAAGAGCAGCGGCACGGTGAGGTAGAACTGCTCCTCGAGCGCGAGCGACCAGCCCCAGAACATGACGGTCTGCCCGCGCATCAGCGACAGGAAGTTCGTCCCGTAGAGGTACTCCCAGGGCAGGTGGTGCCGCTGCGCCGCCGTGAGCGGGAACGCGAGCGCGAGCACGGTGAGCACGACGTAGTAGGGCGGGAACGTGCGGAAGACGCGCCGGATGTAGAAGCGCCGGAGGTCCTGGGTGCCCGACTGCGCGATCGACCGCAGCAGGATCGACCCGATGAGGAAGCCGGAGAGGACGAAGAAGAGGTCCATCCCGAAGAAGACCGTCAGCGACTGCGCGAAGAAGTACGGGTCGAGCCGGATGCCCTGCTCGCCCATGAAGATCCACGTCACGTGGTAGGCCACCACCGTGAGGATCGCGAGCACGCGCATGCCGTGCAGCGCGGGGAAGCGGTTGTCGAGCGGGTCCAGGGCGAAGAAGCCGCCGGACGCGCGTGCCGCGGGGGCGCTCGTGGCGGCGGGGGCCGCCAGGGGGGAGGCGTCGCGGGGGGGCGCGGTCACGTTCCCGCGCATCATACGATCACGCCGCCGCCCGCGGTCGAAGCTCCATCAGCGGGCGCTCGACGGCGAGGTGGAGGGCGGCGGCGGCGGCGAGCGTCCCGGCGATCGACAGCGGCGCGAGCAGCGCGTAGGTCTCCGGCCCGCCCGAGGGCACGCGCGGCCCGAGCGCGCCGTACAGGAGCTGGGTCACGATCGGGTTGAGCAGGTACGCGGCGTACGCGAGCTGCGCGACCGGGTGCAGGGCGCGCGCGGACAGCGCGCGGCCGAGCAGGCGCCCCACGGGGTGCGCCGACAGCGACAGCAGCAGCACGTAGGCGACCGCGGCGCCGAACGCCGTGCGCGACGCGCCGACGAACACGGCCTGCGCGGCGGGCGGCAGGCCCTCGAAGAGCTGCCAGTGCGTCACGACGCCCGCGACGCCGAGCGCGGCGACGAGCGCGACGACGGGGAGGGCGCGCGCGCGCCCGAGCGCGTCCATGGCGCCCTTCGCGCGCAGCACGTACGCGGCGGCCACCCCGGTGAGCAGGGGCCCCGCGCGCATCCAGGGCTTGTCGTAGAGCGCGTCGAACGCGCGGGCCCAGGGCTCCAGCGGCCGGTTGATGACGACCTCCATGTCGCCGGCCCGGAAGCCGCCCGCCCAGGCGATGGCGGTCCCGAGGACGCAGAGCCCGATCGCCAGCCCGCCGAGCACGCCCGCGCGCGCCCGCCCGCCCAGCGTCGCGACGCCGCCCACGAGCCACGGGCACACGAGGTAGAACTGCTCCTCGATCGCGAGCGACCACGTCCAGCCCATCGCGGCCTCGCCGATCGGGAGGAAGTTGCTCACGTACAGCGCGGTGGCCCACGTGGCGTCGGGGTGCTTCTCGACCAGGGCGACGTCGAGCAGCAGCGCGGCGAGCAGGGCCGGCCAGAGGCGCATGAGGCGCCGCCCGTAGAACAGGCCGAGCGCGAGCCTGCCCGTGCGGGCCCGCTCGTCGATGAGCAGCCCCGCGATGAGGAAGCCCGAGAGGACGAAGAACACGTCGACGCCGAAGTCCCCGCGCCAGAACGGGATCATCCAGCGCGCCTTCAGCAGGCGAACGTAGCCCGCCGTCGGCAGCGAGCCGATCGCGTACCAGCCCGCGTGGAAGAGCATGACCCAGAGGATCGACAGCGCGCGCAGCCCGTCGAGCGGGCGCAGGTGCCCGGGCGACGGCACGAGCAGCGCGCGCAGGTTGCGCCGCAGCGAGAACGCGCGCCCGACGCGATCCTCGCCCGCCGCGTCCTGTCGCGCCCCGGGCGCCTCGCTCACGGAGGCGGCGCCGCCGTCAGCAGTGGTTGTCGACGCACGCGGCGACCTGGGAGCTGCACGCGCTCATGAGGCAGTTCAGGCTCAGGCCCTGGCACTGGCCGTTGAGCAGCGCCGTGACGAAGCACTGGAAGGCCTGGTCGAAGAAGTACTGCCCGCTCGCGCACCCCTGGGCCAGACAGTCGGCGAGGCAGGTCGGGTCGATGCCGCCCAGGCCGCCCAGGCCGCCGTCGCGGCCCCGGCCGCCGCCGACCAGGCCCCCGAGGCAGCCGACCGAGCAGGTGAGCTCCTGCAGGCAGCTCTTGGTCGTGCACTGCCCGCAGTCGCTCGGGCAGTTGACGCACGTCTCGTAGGGACCCTGGCAGACGCCGTTGCCGCAGACGTCGCACGGCCCGCAGTCCACCTCGCAGCTCGCGCACGTCTCGGTGGGCTGGCAGATGCCGTCGCCGCACCCCTGGCACTTGCCGCAGTCCTGCGGGCACGAGAAGCAGCTCTCCTGGGGGGCCGTGCACGTGCCGTCGCCGCAGCCCGCGCACGCGCCGCAGTCGGGGGCGCAGCTCGCGCAGGTCTCGTTGCCGTTGCACTTGCCGTCGCCGCACGCGGGGCAGACGCCGCAGTCGCGCGGGCACGACGCGCAGTTCTCGCCGGCGGCCTGGTCGCAGGTGCCGTCGCCGCACCCGGGGCACGCGCCGCAGTCGGCCTCGCACGTCTGGCAGGTCTCGCCGGGATCGCACGTGCCGTTGGGGCAGTTTGCGGGCAGGGGGCTGTCGGGCAGCAGCGGCCCGTCGCCCAGGACGGCGGCGTCGGTGCCGAACGTGTCGAACTCCAGGTCCGAGCGCGAACACCCGGCCGCCACGGCGGCCACTCCGAGGAACCCGAGGGCGGCCCCGACCACTCCCGATATGCGGCTCACCGGGCGTAGCGTACCACCGTCGGGGGCGGCGTGGCGCGCGGCAACAGGAACCCCCTGGGAACCCCCCCGGCCGCGCGCGCTGGGGGCACGCGCGACCGGGGGCCCCACGTCACCTCACGAGTGCGCCGGAGCGCTCCCGCCGGGTGCCGGCGCCGCCGGAGCGGGGGTTCCCGCTGCCGGCGCGCCGCTGCTCGCGCCGTCGGCGCCGGCGGCGGGGAGGCTCCCCGTCACCTTCGCCTTCTGGCGCGCTCCCATCGTGTGACGCGCTTGCCGCGTCGCACGCGCCTTGGCCGCCGCGGCGGACTTCTCCGCGGCCGTCAAGGTCCTCCGGTTCGGGGAGGCGTACCCGAAGTCCGCCAGCACGGTGGACTCGCTCGCCGCCCCTGCGTACTGCGCCTGCACCGCGTGCTCGATGGCGGACAGCACCGGGTCGACCGTCGCGTCGGTTGCCCGCGCGGCCTTCACGGCACTGAGCCACTCTGCACGCGCCACCGTCGACGCGTCGTTCGCGTCGATGTCCCCCTGCAGCAACGACTGCAGGGCCGCGGGCGTGTACGTCGTACCCCCGAGCACGAGACTGGTGCTCGCGTAGTACTTCTGCAGACCCGCCTTCACCTTGCGGATCCTGTCCGCGCGGGTCGTCTTGCTCTCCTTCGATTTCGACATGGCCCTCGTCACCTCCTCTCCGGAAGCCGCGGCGACGCCGGGTCCGTCGGGCCCCCGTGCGTCCGCAGTGCCGCGCCCTTCTCTCCTCTGTGTCGGACGGTCGAAGGAAAAGGTGGCGAGGGCGGGGGACGATTTCTTCGGGTGGGGAGCGCGACGGAGCGCGTGGCGCCGCTCGGCGCGGGAAGGGGCCGGTGATCGTACTGCGACTCGTCCGCGTAGCGGCACACGTCGCACGTCGCGCCGTCGTCCCAGAGGGCCGCGCAGACCGCGGGCGACACGCAGACGAGCTCCGCGCGCGCTCACATGCATTGTCCGCCGCCCGGCAAGCTCGCGGCCATGGCCTGACACTCGGCGAGCGGCAGGCACACGCCGTTCTTGTCCGCCTCGCCCTGGGCGCTCGGCTGCACCGTGACGACGAAGCAGCCGTATCCGCCGTTGCAGTCGGCGTTGCCGGCGATGCGTCCCGTGGCGTTCGTCGGAATGCAGACGCCGTACGGGTGCAGCGGCGAGCGGCCCGTGCAGACCTCGCCGCCCGCGCAGCCGCCGCGGTGGCCGCCGCAGATCGTGAAGCCGGCGAAGGAGATGAATGGTCAGCTTCTTCGGGGCAGCGCCGTCCTATACGTACCCGTTCACGAGATCCAGCGCTGTTCGCGGTATCGCACTTTGTGGTTCCATTCTTCGCGTCGTAGCGGGAATTCGCTGTCCATTGACGTGAGGTTCGGGCACAG
>JAJYCT010000171.1 GCA_021778125.1 Myxococcales bacterium | reverse complement strand
CCCAGGCCCCCGCGCGCCCTGCCGCGTGCTGGCAGGCGATCGCCCTGACGGGAGACGCGACGAGGGACTACGAGACGCTCGAGGGCAAGTGCGGCGCGCCCACGGGCGCGGTGCCCTACGTCAAGCCCGCGATGGGCAAGCTGCACGCGTCGAAGGACAAGCGCGACACCTACCTCCTGCACCTGCAGGGAGGGCTCTGTTACCGCTACTTCGGCGTCGCCGACGGCACGGTCAAGGATCTCGACATCCTGATCCTGCAGGCCGAGGGCGCCCTGGTGGGCGACGACAAAACGACCGGGCCCGTCGCGATCATCGAGTCGGACAAGACGTGGTGCCAGGACCGCGACGTCGACTACCAGTTCGCCGTCGAGGTCGACGGGCCGGGGACCGGCAGGTACGTGTTCGGCGTCTGGGCGCAGCCGAAGTAGCCCGCGGCGCGCTCACGGATCGACGAGCACGCCGGGGTTGAGCACCCCGGCCGGGTCCATCACGCGCTTGGCCGCCCGCAGCGTCTCGGTGAAGAGCGGCGGCATCTCTCGCTCGTACCAGGGGCGGTGCAGGCGCCCGACGGCGTGGTGATGCGTGATCGTGGCGCCGCTCGCGGCCAGCGCGTCGCCGGCGGCACGCCGGATGGCCGTCCACTGCTCGATCTCGTGTCCGGCGCGGCCCGGGGCGACGAACGTGAAGTACGGCGCCGGGCCGTCCGGGTAGACGTGCGTGAAGCGGCACGTGAGCAGACCGCCGCCGCAGGCCGCGCGCATCGCGGCCTCGACGTCGTCGCGCGTGCGTGCGTGCAACTCCTCGAAGCGGTCCCACGTGCACGCCGTCTCGAACGTGTCGGCGATCACGCCGAGGCTGACGAGCGCGCTCTGGAGGTACGGGGCGTCGACGAAGGCCTGCCGCCACGCCTCCGCGCTCGCGTCCGCGCCGCGCTCGTCGATCCGCTCCTTCACCGGCGTGCACGCGCCGCCGTGCGCCGTCGCGATCGCGGCGGCCCTCTCGGCCCACGGGCCCACGGCGTGATCGGCCGACTCGAACGCGAGCAGGAGGATGGCGCCCCCGTCGGCCGGCACGCCGTGGATCATCGCCTCGCGCGGATCGAGCAGGCGGCAGTTGGATGGATACAGGCCGCTCTGCGCGACGGCGCGGGCGGCGCGCGCGCCCGCGGCCAGATCGGCGAACCGCGCGCTCGTCGACGCGCGGAAGCGCGGGCGGGGGCGGACGCGAAGCCACGCCTCGACGATGACGCCGAGGATCCCCTCGGAGCCCAGCACGAGGCGGTCCGGCGCGGGGCCGGCGCCGGAGGCGGGCAGGCGGCGCGTCTGGAACACGCCCCGCGGCGTGATCATCCTCACCGACTCCACGAGGTCGTCGATGTGCGTGTACAGCGTCGCGAAGTGCCCGCCGGCGCGCGTGGCGATCCACCCGCCGAGCGTCGAGTGCTCGAAGCTCTGGGGGTAGTGGCGCAGGGTCAGGCCGTGCGCCGCGAGCTGCTCCTCGAGGCGAGGCCCCTTCGCGCCGGCCTGGATGCGCGCCGATGCCGAGGTCGGATCGACCTCGAGCACGCGGTCCATCGCGCCGAGGTCGATCGACGCGGCGCCGCGCCACGCGCCGCCGGAGGGGCGCTCGACGCCTCCGACGACGCCGGTTCCGCCGCCGAACGGGATGGCCGCGACGCGCTCGGACGCGCACCAGGCGAGCGCGGCGGCGACCTCGCCCTCGTCTCGCGGGCAGAGGACGACGTCGGGGGCCCCCGTGAAGTCGCCCGCGAACGCGCGCGAGAGATCGCGGTAGCTCTTGCCGTGCGTCCGCAGGGCGCGCTCGGCGCGCGACGTCGTCGCGAAGGCCGCGAGCTCGGGCGGCGGCGCGACGGCCGGCTCGGGCATGCGGATCGTCTCGAGCGTGGGCGGCGTCCGCGAGGCAGGGGGCTCCACGCCGAGCAGGGCGGCGACGTGCGCGGCGATGCCGCGGCGCGCGGCGTCGTCGGGGAACCGGTCCGCCCACCCCCAGCCCCAGAGGCTGCGCGCGCGGCCGCTCACGGGCGGCTCTCCGGAAAGATCACGACGAAGCTGCGCTCTCCGGTCCGCAGGACCGTCGTCTTGCCGCCGAGCTTCGCCCGGTCGTACGAGGCGACCCAGGGCAGCGAGCGCCACGAGTCGTCGTCGGTCATGAACTCGGGCACGACGAGATCGATCGACACGAGGCGCCCGCCGACGTGCGCGTCGAGCGCCGGGGCGTAGCTCCACGCCGCGCGCTCCGGCGGGGGCGAGAGATCGTTGTGCAGCAGGCCTCCGTAGACCAGCACGGCCTTGCCGCGGTCGACGTCCGAGCGGGCGTCGCGATCGACGAGGCGCGCGGCCTGCGCGCCGCTCAGGCGCGCGATGAGCAGGAGGGAGGCCTCGATGGCGCCGTCTCCGGCGTCGCGGACGCCGCCGAGGTCCCCGCACGTCGGGCGGAGCATGTCGGGCACGATCCCCAGGCCGCGGGCGCGCTCGCCCATGACGACGTACTCGTTCTGGTTGGTCTCGGCCTGGCGGGACGTGGCCGGGGCCTGCTCGTCGCGCACGTCGGCGGTCGTCCCCGCGCATCCCGTCGGCGGCATCATGAGCTCGACGAGCAGGTCCGAGGCGCGGCCTGCGAGCGCGGGGAGGATCTCCCGTGTGAAGCGCTTCGTCGCAGACGTCGCCGTCGCGCCCTTCGGGGCGTGCGCTTCTCCGATCGCCAGGACGCGCGCGCCCTCGCCGGCCGCCGCCAGGAACGCCGCGCTCGGGGAGTCGAACTGGGTGCAGCCGAGCGCTCCGCAGGGAGTCCCCCCGGGAAGCGCAAGGGGCGGGGGGGGGCTGGCGCTCGCCGAAGCGGCGGGCTGCGGCGCCGGAGGGCCCTTCTGCCGGCCGCACGCGACCGGGAGGAGCGCGGCGACGAGCCCACAGGCCGCGACGAGGGGCGCTTCGAACCGCACGGGTGGGATGGTACGGACAGCCGAGCCACGGCCGCAACCGACGCTGCGCCGGTCGACCCCGCGCGTCACCCCGGCAGGAGCACGTGCCGGACCGCATCGACGAGCTCTTCGGTCGGCGCGCTGGCCGAGCGCAGGTCGGGCTTCGCGACGCCCAGCGCCTCGAGGGCCGCACGCCCGCGCCGGGGGTCGCGCGCGCGCGCGATCACCGCGACGCCGGGCGCCCTGGCGACGAGGGTCTCGACGATCTCGGCGGCGGCTTCGTGATCCAGGTCGACGAGGACCGCCGCGTACGACTCGCCCGCGTCCAGCGCGAGGAGCAGCTCCGCGCGCGAGTCGACGATCGTGACGTCCCAGCTCGCGCGCAGCAGCGCGCGCGAGAGCGAGGTGCGCGTCACCCGGTGCGCGTCGACGACCAGGATCGACGCGCAGTGCCCCGCGAGCTCCTGCCGCGGCGTGCGCAGGTCGAGCCGCCCGATCACCCGCGCTCCCGAGTGGGGCGTCGGCGTGGGGGGCGGCTCGGAGACCGCCTCGGTCGGGCCGGGGTCGAGCCGCGCGGCGAGGTCGTCGAGCAGCGCGATCGTCAGCCTCGGACCGAGCTCGCTCGTCAGGACCCCCATCATGTGGACACGAACGAAGGCGATCACGTCGGACCCGGAGGCGGGCAGGTCGTCGCGGCCCGCCAGGCTCAGCGCGTGCGCCACCGCGGCCTGCACCACGAGCCGGTCGCCCAGCCCCTCGGTCAGGAGCTCGAGCAGAGCCCGCTGCGCCGGTGTGTCCGCCCGAAGATCTCCCGCGACGCGCCGGTTGGAACTCAACATCACCTTTTGTATCAGGCCTGAGCCGCGGGCGCCCCTGGCCCACCCGCATGGATCATATCGCCAAGCCACGCAGGCGCGTGCCTTGCGCCACGCTCGCGCAGTCCTATCCTTGCCCCACCATGACGACCGCCGCCGCACACGAGCCCACCGAATCGTCCGAGCGGTCGAGCTCCGACCTCACCGCCACGCTGCGCCGGATGAAGGACGCTCAGCGCCGGAGCGGAGCGCCCCCCTACGAGGACCGCATCCGCTCCCTCGAGAAGCTCGAGCGGGTGCTCGCGGCCCGCAAGAACGCGATCGTGGAGGCGATCTCGCGCGATTTCGGGAACCGGTCGAAGCACGAGAGCCTCGTCTCGGAGATCTTCCTGGTTCAGGGCGCCATCAAGCACGCGAAGGCGCGCCTGCGCGAGTGGATGGAGCCCGAGGAGCGCGAGACCGGCTTCGTCTTCCTGCCCGCGCGCGTCGAGCTCTTGCCGCAGCCGCTGGGTGTCATCGGGATCATCTCGCCCTGGAACTATCCGGTGCAGCTCGCGCTCTCGCCCCTCGTCGGCGTCCTCGCCGCGGGCAACCGCGCGATGCTCAAGCCGAGCGAGCTGGTGCCCGAGACCTCGGCGCTGCTGCGCGATCTGATCGCCGAGACGTTCCCCGACGATCAGGTCACCGTCGTCACCGGCGGCGCGGATGTGGGGGAGCAGTTCTCGCGGCTTCCGTTCGACCATCTGGTGTTCACGGGATCGACGCGCGTCGGCAAGCTCGTCATGCGCGCGGCGAGCGAGAACCTCGTGCCCGTCACCCTCGAGCTGGGCGGCAAGTCGCCGACGCTCGTAGCGCCCGACTTCTCGATGAGCGTCGCGGCCGAGCGCATCATTTCGGGCAAGCTGTTCAACGCCGGGCAGACGTGCATCGCGCCCGACTACGTGTTCGTGCCCGAGGCCTCGCGCGACGCCTTCGTCGAGGCCTGCCGGTCGGCGGTGGCGCGGATGTATCCGACGCTCGACAAGAACGCGGACTACACGTCGATCGTGAGCGACCGGCACCGCGCGCGCCTGCAGGGGTACCTGGCCGACGCGAAGGAGCGAGGCGCCAAGGTCATCGAGCTCAACCCCGCCGGCGAGAACCTCGAGTCGTCGCGCAAGATGGCGCCGGCGCTCGTCCTCGAGACGACCGAGGAGATGGCGGTCATGCAGGAGGAGATCTTCGGCCCGATCCTCCCGGTGCTGACCTACAAGTCCTTCGACGAGGCCGTGGCCTACGTCAACGATCACCCGCGCCCGCTCGCCCTCTACGTTTTCAGCCACGATCGGGCGACGACCGACAAGGTCATCGCCGGGACGATGTCAGGCGGAGTGACCATCAACGAGACGATGCTCCACGTGGCCCAGGACGATCTGCCCTTCGGCGGCGTCGGGCCGAGCGGCATGGGGCACTACCACGCGCGCGAGGGCTTCGAGTCCTTCACCAAGAAGCGGCCGGTGTTCCGGCAGGCTCGCCTGAACACGACGGGCCTGCTCCGGCCGCCCTACGGCAAGACGGTCGACCGGCTCCTGCGGTTCCTCGTCGGCTGAGCGGGGCTCTCCGCCGCGCGCGGCCGGCGACCGCGACACCCACGGCGCGCGCGGCACGAGCGCCGGGACCCGGCGAAGATGCAGACCTGGTGCACGGCCCACCGTGTAACCTGTCGTCATGGAGATCGAGTTCATCGGCGCCGCGCGCACCGTCACTGGCTCGAAGCACCTGGTGCGCACCAAGCACGCCAACGTCCTGCTCGACTGCGGCCTGTTCCAGGGGCCCCGACGCGAGTCGAACGAGCGAAACCGGGAGCTCGGCGTCGACGTGCGCGGGCTCTCGGCGGTGGTGCTGTCGCACGCGCACATCGATCACTCCGGGGCCTTGCCCATGCTCGTCAAGGCCGGCTTCGACGGCTCGATCTTCTGCACCCCCGCGACGCGCGACCTGTGCGCGGCGATGCTCGCCGATGCCGCCGCGATCCAGAACTCCGACGCGCGCTTCATCAACAAGCAGATCGACCGCGGCCAGAGCGACATGGAGCGGGTGGAGCCCCTCTACGAAGAGAAGGACGTGCTGCGGGCGCTCGAGCTCATGATCAGCGTGCCCTACCACCGCAGGCTCGCGATCGCGCCGGGCGTCGAGCTGACGTTCCTCGACGCGGGGCACGTGCTCGGCAGTGCGATCACGTCGCTCGACGTCGACGAGGACGGGAAGAAGACGCGCCTGGTGTTCACCGGCGATCTCGGGCGCAAGAAGATGCCCATCCTGCGCGACCCCGAGTGTCCGCCGGGCGCCGACGTCCTGCTGATGGAGTCGACCTACGGCGATCGCCTGCACGCGCCGATCGAGGAGATGGACGACAAGCTCGCCGAGGTCCTCGAGCGCGTCTACCGGCGCGGGGGCAAGGTCATCATCCCGAGCTTCGCGCTCGAGCGCGCGCAGGAGATCGTCTTCTCGATCAGGTCGCTGCGGCGCCAGAACCGCATGCCCCCGATGCCCGTCTACGTGGACTCGCCGCTCACGGTGCAGATCACCGACGTGTTCAAGCTCCACCCCGAGTGCTTCGACACCGAGACGCGGGCGCTGCTCGGGGGTCGCGAGTCGCCGTTCGAGTTCGAGCAGCTCCGCTACGTCTCGAGCAAGGAGGACTCCAAGGCGATCGACGCGGACGGGCACCCGGCGATCGTGATCTCGGCGAGCGGCATGTGCGAAGCCGGACGCGTGCTGCACCACCTGAAGGCGACGATCGAGGATCCGAAGAACGCGGTGCTGATCGTCGGCTTCCAGGCGCCGCACACGCTCGGGCGCCGCATCGTCGAGCGGCGGCAGCGCGTGAAGATCTTCGGCGTGGAGCGCGACCTGCGCGCCGAGGTGGTCGTGCTCAACGGCTTCAGCGCGCACGCCGATCAGAAGGACCTGGTCGAGTTCGTCCAGGGCGCCCGGGACCAGGGCGGGCGGCTCCGGCGCGTCATCCTCGTGCACGGCGAGCCTCAGCCGCAGAAGGCGCTCACGAAGCTCCTCGAGGGGGCGGGGATCCGCGACGTGCAGTCGCCGGCGGCGGGCGACGTCCTGCCCCTGTAGCTATCTTCTGCAGCGTGCCGGTCTACGCCCTCTCGCGCGAGCTCGCGTTCCCGCCCCCCGAGGAGGCCGTCGACGGCCTGCTCGCGGTGGGAGGCGATCTGTCGCCGCAGCGGCTCCTGCTGGCGTATCGCTCGGGCATCTTCCCCTGGTACGACGACGCGCTCCCCATCCTCTGGCACGCGCCCGATCCTCGCTGCGTCCTCCTGACCGACCGGCTGCACGTCGGGCGAACGCTGCGCCGGGAGCTCGCGCGACGCACGTACGACGTGCGCTTCGACACCGACTTCGCCCGCGTCATCGCCGCGTGCCGGTCGACGCCGCGGCCCGGGCAGGACGGGACGTGGATCACGGGCGACATGGAGCGGGCGTACACGACGCTGCACGCGCTCGGGTACGCGCACTCGGTGGAGACCTGGGAGCGCGGAGAGCTCGTCGGGGGGCTCTACGGCGTGTCGCTCGGTCGGATGTTCTTCGGGGAGTCGATGTTCTCCTGGGGCCCCAACGCGTCGAAGGTCGCGCTGGTGGCGCTCGCGGAAAGGCTGGCCGGCTGGGGCGGGCGAGTCATCGACGCGCAGGTGGCCACGCCGCACACGACGGCCATGGGCGCGGTGGAGTGGCCGCGCGAGCGGTTCCTCCGGGTGCTGCGCGAGGAGCTCGCTCACCCGACCCGCAGGGGGAGCTGGGCGGGGACCCCGGCGCTGGAGCCTCCGGCCTGAGCTTCAGCGCCGGGCGTAACCCTGGTACGAGTGAGCAGGCGATGAGCGACGACCGCTCCCTCTCGTTCGACTTCACGCCGCGGCGCCCCCCGCCGCCCGAGGAGCCCCGGGCGCTCACGGTCGCGGAGCTCGACCGCGCCATCAAGGGGGCGCTCGAGGGTGCCTTCTCCGAGGCGGTCTGGGTCGAGGGCGAGGTCACGGGGGCCCGCGCGGCGCCCAGCGGGCACCTGTACTTCGGGCTGAAGGACGAGCAGGAGGACGCGTCGATCGACGTGGTCATGTACCGCTCCAACGTGACCCCGCGGGCGCGGGCGCTCTGCGTCGACGGCGCGCGTGTTCGCCTGCGCGGCAAGCCGACGTTCTGGCCCCCGCGCGGGCGCCTGCAGCTCGTCGCCGACCGGGCGCAGGCGGCGGGCCGCGGCGCGCTGCTCGAGGCCCTCGAGAAGCTCAAGGCGAAGCTCGCGGCCGAGGGGCTCTTCGCGGCGGAGCGCAAGCGGCCGATCCCCGCCGAGCCCCGCGTCGTCGGCGTGGTCACCAGCCCGACGGGGGCCGCCGTCCACGACATCTGCCGGGTGGCGTTCCGCCGGGGTGGAGCCCGCATCCTCCTCGCCCCGGCGCAGGTCCAGGGGGCCGGGGCGCCCGAGGCGATCTGCCGCGCGCTCGCGCTGCTGCAGCGGGTGAGTGGCGTCGACGTCATCATCGTCGGGCGCGGCGGCGGCTCGGCCGACGACCTCGGTGCCTTCAACGACGAGGCCGTCGTGCGGGCCGTCGCGGCCTGCCGCGTCCCCGTCCTCAGCGCGGTCGGGCACGAGGTGGACGTGACGCTGGCCGACTTCGCGGCGGACGCGCGCGCCGCGACGCCCTCGCAGGCTGCGGAGATGGTCGTGCCTGACCGCTCGGCGCGCAGCGCGCTGCTCGCGCGAACGCGCCTGCACCTGGAGAAGGCCATGGGCGCCCGGGTCAACGAGGACCACGTCGTCCTCGGGCGCCTGGCGACGCGCCTGGGCGATCCGCGCCTGGCCATCGCCGGCCACCAGCAGACCCTCGACGACCGCTCGGCGCGCCTCGCCTCGGCCCTGCGGCGGCTGCTGCGGACGCAGAGGGACGCGCTCGCCCGCGCCAACCAGCGGCTCGCGCTCCTGCACCCCCGCGTCGTCCTCGCCCGCCACAGGGCGGAGGTGGGACGCCTCGGGCAGCGCCTGTCGCGCGAGTGGGGCCGGGTCTTCGACTCGCGTCGCGCCGCGCTGGCCACCGCGAGCGCGCGCCTCGACGCCATGAGCCCCTTGAAGGTGCTCGGGCGCGGCTACGCCATCGCGAGCCGCCAGGACGGGCGGGCCGTGCGTTCGCCGGCGGACGTCGGGCCGGGCGACCTGCTGCGCGTCCGCGTGAACGCCGCGGAGATCGAGGCGACCGTCGTCGCCGTGCGCGCGGTGGAGAGCCACTGAATGGCGCCGCTGCGGTTCGCGGTGATCGGCGATCCGATCGCCCACTCGAAGAGCCCCCGCATGCACGGGGCCGCGCTGGCCGCGCTGGGCCTGCCGCACACGTACGAGGCGGTGCGTGTCACGGCCGCGGACCTGCCGGCGATCGTCGAGGCCCTCCGTCGAGGAGAGCTCGCGGGGCTCAACGTGACCGTCCCTCACAAGCGGCGCGTGCTCGCCCTGGTCGACGAGGTCGCGCCGAGCGCGCGCGCGGCGGGGGCCGCGAACACGCTCGCTCGCGCCGAGGGCGGGCGCGTGGTGGCGCACAACACGGACGTCCCGGCCCTGGTCGAGGAGCTACGCCTCCTCGGGGGCAGCGACGTGACCTGGAGCGCGCGGCGCGGTCTCGTGCTCGGCTCGGGAGGAGCGGCCCGGGCGGCCGTCGCGGCCCTCGAGAGGCTGGGCGCGCGCGACGTGGTCATCCGCGCGCGCGGTCTCCCCGGCTGGGCGCCGTCCGCGGCGAGCGAGGCCCAGGCCGGGGCGATCGTCCAGGCCACGAGCGCGGGGATGACCGGCGCGGACCCGGGCGACGGCGTCGCCGCGGTGGTGGCGTGGGCGTCGCTCCCGCCGACGTGTGTCGCGCTCGACGTGGTCTATGCCCCCCCCGAGACTCCCTTCCTCCGGGCGGCCCGCGCGCGAGGGCTGCGCGCCGAGAACGGGCTCGGCCTGCTCGCGCGGCAGGGAGCCCTCGCGCTGCAGCTCTGGCTGGGGGTCGAGGCCCCTCTCGAGGTGATGCGCGCGGCGCTCGGCTGACCCGAGCGCCGCGTCGAGCTTCCCGTCAGAACGAAGGCTGGAGCGCCAGGCTCGCCGGGATGTCGTCGCAGTAAGCCCCGTCGAACCCGAACGACGCGTAGTAGCCGAACGTCTGGGCGTCCTTGGCCGGGTCCGCGAACGCCTTGAACCCGAGCGCGTGCGCGGCGCCGACGAACTGAGCGACGCTCCCCGGATGCTGCTGCTCGCTCGTCCCGATGAAGTCCTGCTCGCCGTCGATGATCGACGCGCCGACGACCTTCGCCGTGTAGAAGAACTGCTGCACCGAGGTGTAGCCGGGCAGGCGGTAGATCCCGCCGACGTTCGCCCACTGCAGGCCGAGGTTGAGCTGCTTCTGGACCGTGGTCACCGTCATGCCCGTCGCGCCCGTGACCTGCGCGGGGGTCAGGAGCTGGAGGAGATCGAGGTCGAGCTCCCGCGGGATCTCCGGCGCCTTCTGCTGGGCGAGGTACATCAAGGCCGGCGAGAAGCCGTCGAAGATCACGGCGTCCTGCATCCGGGTCCGGTGCACCGAGTCGAGCACGGCGTCGACGAGCGGCGCCTCGCCGACGTCGCCGGGGTCGCAGAGCGGCGAGGGCGTCTTCAGCTCGATGATGAAGATCCCGCTCAGCGTCTTCGAGGTGTGGTTGGCCTGGCGCGCGACGCGCAGCACGTCCTCGAGCGTGGGAATATAGGGGACCTTGTCCTGCAGCTCGTCGAGCGTGTAGCTGTTGATGCAGGTGTGGTCCGACAGGAAGTCGAAGTCGTGGTACGCGACCGCCCGGCCGTCCTTGGTCAGCTCCGCGTCCACCTCCACGACGCTTGCCCCCTGCTCGTAGGCGAGGCGCACCGAGTCGACGGTGTCGTTGATCGGCTTGGTGGGGTCCGAACCGAAGTTCTCCCCCGCGCCCTCGTGCCCGATGACGAGCGGGTGAACGTTCCGGGCCAGCAGCTCGGCCGCCGTGTACTGGACGCAGGCCGTCTCGTCGTCGAGCGCGCTCGAGGTGGTGGCCGTCGGCGATCCCGGCTGTGCCGCCGAGGAGCAGCCGCCGAGAACGAGTGCGAGACCGACGAGAGAGATCTTTCGCATGGTGGGCACCTGATGTTCGAGTTGGACTACCGAACCCCCGGACGCTCCCCCCCGCCAGCAGCTCGAGCACTGTACCTCAGCCAGACGCCGCCGCAGCGCCCGGCCGCAAAATCAGTGGGAGGCGTGGCTACGCGGGAGGATGCGTCCCACGTCGTGCGAGCTGCACCGTACGATGTATGTTGGGTCCGCGATGGCAGGTCAGAACCGGCTCCGCCTGGGGTACACGCGGATCGTCCAGCTGCTCGTGTACCTGGTCATCGTCCCGACGGTGCTCCTCCTCGCGGTCGGCCTGATCCTGCTCTTCCTCGGCACGGTCTTCAACGTCCTGTTCGGCGTCCTGACCGTGAGCTTCGTGCTCGTGGCGGTGACCGGCATCGTGCTCGTCCTCGTGTTCCTCCGTCGCGAGGCGAACCTCAGCGAGCTCCAGGCCGACTTCGTGTCGAAGGTGAGCCACGAGCTGCGCACGCCCCTCACCAGCATCCGCATGTTCGCCGAGACGATGGAGCGCGCGCGCGACGATCCGGCGAAGCTCGACCAGTGCCTCGCCGCGCTCGGTCGGGAGAGCGAGCGGCTCACGCACCGGATCGAGCGGCTCCTCGACTGGGGTCGCATGGAGGCGGGGCGCAGGCAGTACGAGCTGCACGAGGAGAGCGTGGCGACGGTCGTGGACGACGCCGTCAAGGCCTTCGAGCCGATCCGTCATCGCCACCCGGAGGTCGACTTCTCCGTGCAGGTCGATCCCGACGTCCCGAGCGTGGAGGTCGACCGGGCTGCGATGGTCGACGCGCTCATCAACCTGCTGTCCAACGCCGTCAAGTACGGCGGCTCTCCGCCGGTCGTACGGCTGCGCAGCCGGGCCGTGCCGACGGGCGTCGTGTTCGAGGTCTCCGACAACGGCGCGGGGATCCCCCGGACCGAGCACCGGCGCATCTTCGACAAGTTCTACCGCATCGACGACCGGCTCTCGCGCGAGCGCGAGGGGAGCGGGCTGGGGCTCGCCATCGTCAAGCACGTCGTCCGGGCGCATCGCGGGCGCATCCAGCTCGACAGCGCGAGCGGGGGCGGGTCCACGTTCCGGCTGGTCCTGCCGAGCGCGCCCCCGCGCGCGGCGCGGTCCGCGCCGGCGGCCCACGAGGTCAAGCGA
>JAJYCT010000170.1 GCA_021778125.1 Myxococcales bacterium | reverse complement strand
TTCCGATCTAGCTACCAGCACGTCTACGGGATGTCCGGGACGAGCGAGATCTACGTGGACGGCGAGGGCAACTAGCCGCCGCCTCGCCGGCTGGCCATGATCGCCTGGACCGCGCGCTCGCCTCGCGGTGATCGACGATGGGACGCGGGTAGGTCGTGCCGAGCTCCACGCCCGCGTCGCACAGGAGGTAGTGGGCCTCGCCGCAGCGGTAGCCGGTGCGGCCCTCGCACCACGCGCGCCACCCCGCGACCCAGACCGAGCGCGGCGAGAGCGAACCAGAGGAGCGTTCGCGTCGCCCGCCTCATCGCGGCGGCGCGAGCAGGTCGGAGAGCGCCTCCGGCAGCGCAGGAAACGAGAAGGAGAAGCCGCTGCGCTCCGCGAGGGCGGGCACGACCCGCTGCGAGGCGAGGGCCAGCTCCGCAGCCTCGCCGAGGGCCGCCCGGAGGGCGAACGCCGGCGCCCGGACGAGCGCCGGTCGGTGGAGGACCGCGCCGAGGGCCCGCGCGAACTCGGCGTTGCGCACGGGCGCCGGCGCGACGGCGTTGATCGGCCCTTCGACGTCCGGCCGCGCGATGGCGTGGGCGACGAGGCGAACCACGTCCGCCACGTGGATCCAGGGAACCCACTGGCGCCCCGAGCCCAGGGGACCGCCGACCCCCACGCGGAACGGCAACACCATGCGCGGCAGCGCGCCCCCCGCGATGTCGAGGACGACGCCCGTGCGCACGCAGATGACCCGGACGCCGAGCGCGCGCGCCGCGAGCGCCTCGCCCTCCCACGCCCGGCAGACCTCGGCGAGAAATCCGCGGCCGGGCGCCGAGGTCTCGTCGAGCGTCTCCTCGCCTCGATCGCCGTAGTAGCCGACCGCCGAGGCGCACACGAGCACGGCGGGACGCGCGCCCGCGGCACGGAGCGAGGCGACGAGCGCCCGCGTGCCTTCCACCCGGCTGCCCTGGATCGCCAGCTTCTTGCGCGCCGTCCAGCGACCCTCGCCCACGGGCTCGCCGGCCAGGTGGACGATCGCCTCGACGCCCGCGAACACGTCCGCGTCGAGCGCCGCCCGGCCGTCCCACCGGCGCGCGTCGATCGCGCCCTCCATCCCCGCGACGCGCCCGGGGGTGCGCGACAGGACGCGGGCTCCCCCGAGCGCCGCCACCAGACGCGTTCCGATCGTCCCGGTGGCCCCCGTGACCAGCAGCTTCGCGGTCATGGCCGGGCTCCCCGGTCCGGGACACGGAGGACGGGCAGATGCTTCATCGATCGCTCGGGCTACGTAGCACCCTTTGACGAGGCCGCCCGGGGCTAGCGCGGCGGGAGGCGCACCGGGACCCGCCCCGGGACGCGCACCGCGCGGCGAGGGGCCACGCTCGGCATCACGATCGGCTTCGCGCGCACCACGTGGGGGACCGCCGGCCGGGCCCCCAGCGGACGCGCGGTCGACGGGCGCGCGAACTGCTGCGCCCGGAGGAGCCCCGCCTGCGCCGCCGGAGGCCGCACGACACGCGACGCGTCGACGTGGAGCGACGCAGGCGGCGGCCCGCGCAGGGGGACCTGCGCGATCGGGCTCGCCGGTGTGCGCGCGCCGCCGCCCTGCACGTACGGACGGGTGCGCACGGCGATGGCCTCCCCCGGCGCGGCCCGGACCACGCGGGGCGCGAGGGTCGGGGCGAAGATGTCGGCGCGCGGGCAGAAGACGTACGGCGCCCAGGGAGCCCAGCCGATGCCCACGGCGATCCCGCCGCGCCAGATCCAGGTCGGCGGCATCGGAGCCCAGCCGACGTACGGCTCGTCGTCGTCCCCGATGCGCCAGCTGACCCAGGCTCCCGCGTAGACGCGCCCCGGGATCCAGACCCAGCCTCGCAGGCCGGTCCAGGCCCAGCGCCCGTAGTGGAACGGCGCCCAGCCCCAGTCGTAGTCGCTCACCCAGGCGTAGTCGTCGTCGTAGACCCAGTGGCCGGCCGTCACGTACGGGGTGAAGTCCTGCCCCACCTCGTCCGGGCTCGGGACCCACACCGTCCCGTACGAGTCGTCCTCGAGCCAGCGCCCGTGCGGGTCGAGCGCGGCGCGGAAGTCGGAGAGCGCCCCGGGATCGGTGTCGGCATACGTGTCGCCGTCGACGGCGATCGAGATTTCTTGCGTCGGCGGCGCATCCTCCTCCACCGCGACAGGGACCGGCTGCGGGGGCGGCGGAAGGGGATAGCTGGGCGGTGGCTCGGACGACGCCTTGCAGGCGAGACAGCCCGCGAGCGCGAGGCCGAGCAGAGCGGTTCGAGCGTCCATGGGGCTCCTCGAGAGCGAGGTTCGTGCCGGGCGCCCGCCCGGGGTGAGCTCGTGCGGGAGGGCCAGAGGCTCGAACGCACCGCCTACGGGCGCGCGCACGATGTGCATCCGGCGGCCTGGCGATCCGCGCAGACGATCCGCGCGGAAAAGCGAGTGGCTCGCCGGATGCTTGGACGCGCTCGGGCCGTCACCCCGGGAGGACCAACATGAACGCATCCGAGCTCATGACCAAGGCCGTCAGCACGTGCTTCGCCGAGGACAACCTCGAGCACGCCGCGCAGATCATGTGGGAGCACGACTGCGGCGCGGTGCCCGTCGTCGACCAGGCCCACCACGTCGTCGGCATGATCACCGACCGGGACATCGCCATGGCCGCCTACACGCAGGGCCGCCCGCTGCACGACATCCCGGTCTCGGCCACGATGGCCAGGCGAATCTACGCCGTGGGCGAGGGCGATCCGCTCGAGACCGTCGAGGCGGTCATGAAGCGCGCGCGCATCCGGCGCGTCCCGGTCCTCGACGGCGACGGGCGGCTCACGGGCATCCTGTCGGTGAGCGACCTGGCCCGTCACACCCACCGTGCGAGCGGGCGCAAGGGCAACGGTCTGAGCAGCGACAGCGTGGCGCAGACGCTTGCGGCCATCTCCGAGCCCGGCCCGGCGCAGAGCTCCGCTCCGTCGTGACATCGGCGGAGCCGGAGAGCCGGGAGCGCCCCCGCCCCGGGCACGCCGCGTGAAGGTCCGGCGGTCATGGCCCACAAGAAGGTGCTCTTCCAGGCCGCCGCCCGCGAAAAGGTCCTGCGGGGCGCGACCGCGCTGGCCGACGCGCTGCGCGTGACGCTCGGTCCCAAGTCCAAGAGCGTCCTCATCGCCCGGGCGTGGGGGGGCCCCTCGTGTGCAACGACGGGGTGACCATCGCCAAGGAGTTCGACCTGGAAGATCCCGAGGAGAACCTCGGGGCGCAGATCATGCGGCAGGCGGCCGAGCGCACGGGGGACGCCGTGGGCGACGGCACGACCACGTCCACGATCCTCGCCCACGCCATCTTCGCCGACGGCGTGCGCAACGTGACCGCAGGGGCGAGCGCCATCGACCTCAAGCGGGGCCTCGACCGCGGGCTGAAGGTCGCCGTCGAGACCATCCGCTCGCTCTCCCGCCCGATCGCCAGCCGGGCCGAGAAGGTCCAGGTGGCGACGATCTCGGCGCACAACGATCCCTCGATCGGAGAGCTCATCGGCGACGCCGTGGAGCGCGTCGGCGGCGAGGGCGTCATCACCGTGGAGGAGGCCAAGGGCACCGAGACCGCGGTCGACGTGGTGCAAGGGATGCAGTTCGACCGCGGCTACCTCTCGCCCTACTTCGTCACCGATCCGGAGCGCATGGAGTGCGAGCTCCAGGACCCGGTGATCCTCATCCACGAGAAGCGCGTGGGCGCCATGAAGGACATGCTGCCCATCCTTGAGTACGTGGCGAAGGAGGGGCGCAGCCTGCTGGTCATCGCCGAGGACGTCGAGGGCGACGCGCTCGCCACGCTCGTCGTGAACAAGCTGCGCGGCACGCTCCGGTCGGCGGCCGTGAAGGCGCCCGGCTTCGGCGACCGACGCAAGGCAATGCTCGAGGACATCGCCCTGCTGACCGGCGGGCAGGTGGTCTCGGAGGAGATGGGCATCAAGCTGGAGAACGTCCGCCCCGACCAGCTCGGGCGCGCGACGCGCGTCGTCGTCAAGCAGGAGGACACGACGATCATCGGCGGCGCGGGCGCTCCGAAGGCCCTCGCCGGGCGCGTCGAGCAGCTCCGGCGCCAGATCCGCGAGACCAAGAGCGACTACGACCGGGAGAAGCTCCAGGAGCGCCTGGCCAAGCTGGTCGGCGGCGTGGCCGTCGTGCGCGTCGGCGCGCCCTCCGAGGCGGAGCTCAAGTCGCGCAAGGAGGCGTTCGAGGATGCCATCAGCGCCACGAAGGCGGCCACCGTCGAGGGCATCGTCCCCGGCGCGGGCCTGACGCTGCTACGGGCGGCCGACGCGCTGCAGAAGGAGGAGAGCGCCTGCGAGGGCGACGAGCGCGCCGGGATCCGGATCCTGCGCCTCGCGCTCGAGGCGCCGGTGCGCCAGATCGCCGCCAACTCCGGCACCGACGGCGGCGTGGTGGTCGAGCACATGCGCGCGGGCAAGGGAAGCTACGGGTTCGACGCGGCGCGCGGGACGTACGTGGATCTCGTCCAGGCCGGGATCATCGATCCGACCAAGGTCGTGCGCATCGCCCTGGAGAACGCGGTCTCCGTGGCGGGCGTGATGCTGCTCACGGAGGCGACGATGACCGAGCTCCCGGAGCGGCCCCCCAGGCACGAGGCGGCGCCCTCGCTCGAGTGAGCCGCGCCAGGCTCGTCACGCGGGCTTCGTCCGGGGGAGGCCGGCGAGGTATTCGACGCACGACTCGAGCGTCGCGAGCTTCGCGTAGTCGCGCTCGGGCACGTCGACGCCGAGGGCTCGGTGCACGGCGATGACGAAGTTGAGAAAGTCCATCGAGTCGAGGTCCAGCTGCTCGCGCAGCGGCACGTTCCGGTCGAGCGCCGCGAGGTCCGCCTCCGGGGCCACCGAAGCGAGCGCCCCCAGCACGACCTGCTCGAGCGGGGCCTGCGTCGTCGTGCTCATAGCGCCTCCGGTTTCTGCATCCATCCGTCGAGCGCGGCGAGGAACAGCGCGCCGCGATGCCCGTCGCTAACGCGGTGATCGGCCGAGATCGTCGCGGTCACCACCGGCCGCACGCCCAGCATCCCGCCGGACGCCCAGGGGCGCTCGAGCGGCTTGCCGAGCCCGACGAGCGCCACCTGTGGCGGGTAGATGACGCCGAAGACGGCCGCGACGCCCTGCTCGCCGAGGTTGGTCACCGTCAGCGTCGGATCGCTCATCTCCGAGCTGCGCAGGCGACCGGTCCGGACCCGCCCCACGAGATCGCGGAGGCTCGCCTGCACCTCGACCACCGTCCTGGCGTCCACGTCGTGGATGGCGGGCGCCACGAGCCCCCCCTGGCGCAGCGAGACGGCGACGCCCAGGTGCACGGCGGACGACGGCCGGAACACGCCGTCCACGAAGAACCCGTTCACCTCGGGGACGGCGCGCGCGGCGAGGGCGGTCGCCTTGAGCAGCAGGGCGGCGAGCAGGAGGCGCTCCTCGACGGGGCGCCGGGCGTTCTCCGCCTCGAGCCACGCCGTCGAGCGGGACAGATCGATGTCCGCCGAGAGGTAGTAGTGCGGGATCTCTCGCTTCGAGCGCGCCATCGACGCGGCGATCGCGCGGCGCATCGCCGTGGCGTCGAGCACCGCCGGCCGAGGCTCTCGCGGCGTCTCGACCTCCTCGACCCTCTCGCGCCTCGCCTCGGCCTTCTCGGGCGGGGGCGCCGGCGACGGCGTGACGTGCTCGACGTCCGCGCGCGTGATCGCCCCGTGAGGCCCCGTGCCGTGGACGGCGGCGAGATCGACGCCCCGCTCGCGAGCCAGCTGCTTCGCGGCGGGCGAGGCCATCGGGCGCAGCGGAGGTCGAGGGGGAGGAGGCAGCACCGGCGGCTGCGCGGCCTGGGCGCGCGCTCCGTCGGTCCGCGTGGTCGCCAGCAAGGTGCCCACCGGAACCTTCGAGCCGGGCGCGACCAGGAGCGCGTCGACGACGCCGCTCTCCCAGATCTCGATGTCCACGAGCCCCTTGTCCGTCTCGACCACCGCCACGATGTCGCCGCGCTTGACCGCGTCGCCGGCCGCGACGTGCCACTCGACGAGCGTGCCCGCGTCCATGTCCGCGCCGAGCGAGGGCATCCGGAGCTCACCCACGGCCGCCCACCGTCGCGAGGACGGCCTCCACGATCCGGCCCGGCTGGGGCAACGCCGCGTCCTCGAGGTGCTTCGGGTACGGGATGGGCACCTCCTCGGTGCACACGCGCGCGATGGGGGCGTCGAGGTCGTAGAAGGCGCGCTCGACCAGGCGCGCGCAGATCTCGCCGGCCAGGCTCCCCGTCTTCCAGCCCTCGTCGACGAGGACCGCGCGCCGCGTCTTCCGGACCGAGGCCACGAGCGTCTCGTCGTCCAGCGGACGGAGCGTGCGCAAGTCGATCACCTCCGCGTCGATGCCTCGCTCGGCGAGCATGCGGGCGGCCTCCAGCGCCTTGGCGACGGTCCCGCCGTAGCCGACGACGGTCACGTCCCTGCCGGCGCGGCGCACGGCCGCGCGGTCGATGGGCACCGCCCCGGCGTCCTCCGCCAGCTCGCCCTCCGTCCCGTACAGCGTCGCGTGCTCGAACAGGATGACCGGATCGGGATCGAGCAGCGCCGTCCAGAGCATCCCGCGCGCGTCCTCGACGGTCGCGGGGGCGAGCACCTTCAGGCCGGGGATGTGCGCGTAGTAGTTCTCGAGGCTGTGCGAGTGCTGAGCGGCCACCTGGCGCCCGGCCCCCGTGGCCATGCGGAGGACGAGCGGGACGCCGACCTGCCCGCCCGACATGTGCCGCAGCGTCGCGGCGTTGTTGAGGATCTGGTCGAGCGCGAGGAGGCTGAAGTTCACCGTCATGATCTCGACGATCGGGCGCATCCCGCCGATGGCCGCGCCGATCCCGACGCCCACGAAGGCGCCCTCGGACAGGGGCGTGTCGCGCACGCGCTCGGGACCGAACTCGTCGAGCAGCCCGAGGCTGCATGCGTACGTCCCGCCGTAGCGCCCCACGTCCTCGCCCATGAGGAAGACGCGCGCGTCGCGCTGCATCGCCTCGCGCATCGCGGCCCGCACCGCCTCGCGGTAGGTCACCTTGACGGCGGGCGCGCCGTTCATCGCGCCGCCTCCTCCGCGTACACGCCGCGGGTCAGCTCCTCGACCGGCTCGAGCGTCCCGGCCTCCGCGAGCGCGATCGCCGCGGAGATCTCGTCGTCGGCGCCGCGCTCGAGGCTGGCCACGTCGTCGTCGCCGAGCAGGCCCCGCTCGCGCGCGAGCGCCGTGAACAGGGCGATGGGATCGCGCGCCTTCCACGTCGCGACCTCGTCCTTCGTCCGGTAGAGCTCCGGGTCGTACGCCGAGTGCGCGCGGAAGCGGTACGTGACGAGCTCGATGAACCAGGGCCCGCGGCCGGCGCGGACGTAGTCGAGCCCCCGGCGCGCAGCCGCCTGGACCGCGAGCACGTCCATCCCGTCGACGCGCTCGACCTCCATCGCGTAGCTCCGGGCCTTGAGCGCGAGGTTCGGCTGCGATTCCGAGCGCTCGAGCGACGTTCCCATCGCGTACTGGTTGTTCTCGCAGAGAAACAGCACCGGGAGCTTCCACAGCGCCGCGAGGTTCATCGACTCGTGGAAGGCCCCCTCGGCGACCGCGCCGTCGCCGAACAGGCATGCCGTGACGCGCGCGCGCCCCTGCATCCGGTCCGCGAGGGCGAGCCCGACGGCGAGCGGGATGCCCCCGGCGACGATCGCGTTGCCTCCGTAGAAGCGGCGGGACACGTCGAACACGTGCATCGAGCCCCCCCGCCCGTGGCTGCACCCCTGGACCTTGCCGAAGAGCTCCGCCATGAGCGCCCCGGCCGGGATGCCGCGCGCGAGCGCGTGCCCGTGCTCGCGGTACGTCGAGACCACCGCGTCCTCGGCGTCGAGCAGCGGCATGACCCCGGCCGCGATCGCCTCCTCGCCGACGTACAGGTGCAAGAACCCGCGGATCTTCCCGGCCCCATAGAGCTGCGCGCACTTCTCCTCGAAGCGCCGCGCGAGCACCATCTCGTGCAGCAGCGACAGCGCGTGCGCGCGATCGAGCGGCACGAAGCCCGGGGGAGGCTCGAGGGTCGCGGCGCTCGTCATGGCGTCCCCGCCTCGAGCGTCGATGTGTCTCCCTCCGGCAGCCCGAGCTCGCGCGCCTTGAGCAGGCGGCGCATGATCTTGCCGCTGCGCGTGCGCGGCAGGGCCGACACGATGGCGATCTCCTTGGGCGCGACCACCGCGCCTAGGCGCTTGCGGGCGAAGCCGAGAATGTCGCGCTCGATCGCCTCGCCCGCCGCGAAGCCGGGCCGGAGCGAGACGAACGCCTTCACGACCTCGAGCGCGATCGGGTCGGGCTTGCCGATGACGCCGGCCTCCGCCACGGCCGGGTGCTCGAGCAGCGCGCTCTCGACCTCGAAGGGGCCGATGAGGTGGCCGGACGATTTGATCACGTCGTCGCCCCGGCCGACGAACCAGAGGTAGCCGTCGGCGTCGCGGCGAGCCAGGTCGCCGGTGAGGTAGAGGTCCCCCGCGAAGCACTTCGCGTAGCGCTCCTCGTCGTGCAGGTAGCCGCGGAACATCGACGGCCAGCCGGGCCGCAGCGCCAGCTCTCCCTGCTCGCCCGGGCCCAGGACGGTGACGCCGTCGCCGTCCCGGCGAACGACCTCCACCTCGACGCCGGGCAGGGGCCGTCCCATGGACCCGGGCCGGATGTCCATCGCCGCGAAGTTGGCGATCATGATCCCGCCCGTCTCGGTCTGCCACCAGTTGTCGTGGATGGGCAGCCCGAAGGCGTCCTGGCCCCAGAAGACGGCCTCGGGGTTGAGCGGCTCGCCGACGCTCGCGATGAACCGCAGCGCCGGCGGCGCGAAGCGGCGCGCGACGTCGAGCCCCGCGCGCATCATCATGCGCACCGCGGTGGGCGCCGTGTACCAGACGCTGACGCGCTCGTCGCGGAGGATCGAGTACCAGCGCTCGGGCTCGAAGTCGGCCTCGTCGATGAGGCTCGTCGTGCCGTGCGTGAGGGGCGACACGATCCCGTACGACGTGCCGGTCACCCAGCCCGGGTCGGCGGTGCACCAGAAGACGTCGTCGGGGTGCAGGTCGAGCGCGAGCCACCCGGTCGCGTGGTGGGCCACGACCGCACCGTGCACGTGGATGGCCCCCTTCGGCTTGCCGGTCGTTCCGCTCGTGAAGTGCAAGAGCGCCATGTCCTCGGGGCGCGTCGGCTCGATCTCCAGCTGGTCGGAGGCCTGGCGCATGAGCGCGTCGAGATCGAGCGTCCCCTCCCCGGCGCCGCCGCCAGCGAGCAGCACGTGCCGGAGCGACGGAAGTCGCGCGCGGATCGGCGCGACCTTCCGGTCGTAGAGGGCGCGCGTCGTCACGAGCACCTTGCCGTCGCCGGGCCCGATGCGCGCGGCGAGGGGCTCGGGCCCGAAGGCCGAGAAGAGGGGCGCGAACACGCTGCGGTTCTTGAGCGCGCCCAGGCATGCCACGTAGAGCGCCGGCGTCCGACCGAGCAGCACGAAGACGCGATCCTCCCGGCCGACGCCCAGCCCCCGCAGGACGTTGGCGAAGCGGTTCGTGAGCGCGCGTAGCTCGCGGTACGTGATGTCCCGCCGCTCCCCCGAGCGCCCGAGCCACCGCAGGGCCACCTTGTCGGCCAGCGGTCCGAGGGCGTGCCGGTCGACGGCCTCGTGGGCGATGTTGAGCCCGCGACCGCCGGGCAGGCCCGAGAGGGCGCCTCGCGCCTGCTCCCAGCGAAACGAGGCGCGCGCGGCCTCGTAGTCCGGCATGTTCGGCGCGACGGCCCATCCGTCGCGCGGCTTGCGGATGACGGGGGGGCGCATGGCCCACGGGTCGTGCGAGCTTCGTACCGCACCCCGGTGTCGGGGGTGGGCCGGCGCCGCGAGCCCTCGCGCCGTGCACGACGTGCGCGCCTACGCACCCGGCGCGCCGCGGCCCGCTCAGGCGTGCGCGACCACCGAGGGCGGGCGGGGCGCCTGACGCAGCGAGCGCGTCGCGATGCGCGCGCCCTCGGCGAGCGCCTCCAGCTTCGCCCAGACGATGGCCGGGTCGACGGCGTGCATCCCGGCGAAGGTCGAGAAGCCGCAGTCGGTCCCCGCCACCACCCGCTCCGGCCCGACGACGCGTACGAAGCGCAGGAGCCGCTCGGCGACCAGCTCGGGGTGCTCGATGAAGTTCGTGGTCGAGTCGATGACCCCGGGGATCAGCACCTTGTCGTCGGGGATCCGGATCTCCCCCCAGACCTTCCACTCGTGCTCGTGGCGCGGGTTGGCGGCGACGAACGACAGCCCCGACGGTCGAACCGACAGCACGATGTCCACGATCGACTTGAACTCGACGTCGCGGTGATGGGGCCCCTCGTAGTTGCCCCAGCAGACGTGGATCCGCATGCGCTCGGGCGGGATGTCGGCGACGGCGTGGTTCAGCGCCTCGACGTGCAGGGCGAGCTCGCGTCGCAGGTCCCGGAGGGTGTACCCCGGATACTCCATGTGCGAGCCCATCGTGAGATCGGGGCAGTCGATCTGGAGCAGGAGGCCCGCGTCGTGGATGGCGCGGTACTCGTGGCGCATCGCGTCCGAGAGCGCCTGCAGGTACGACTCGCGGCTGGCGTAGTGCTTGTTCTTGAGAAAGAGCGAGATGACGCCGGGAGAGGCCGCCGTCAGGAAGCCCGTGGCGCGCCCGCGGAGCGAGCGGCCGAGGCGATCGATGTCCTGCTGCACGGCCTCCTCGCCGCGGTAGCGGATCTCCCCGACGCACGCCGGGGTCTTGAGAGCCGCGAGGGCCCGCTCGCCGAAGACGCGGCGCGCGTAGTCGGGGTAGTCCGCGAGATCCGCAGGCACCGGGAGCGCGCCCTCGCCGGAGAAGCCGGTCAGCCGGTCCTTCACGTACGTGGAGTAGCCCGGCTTGCTGAACTCGCCGTCGCTCACGACGTCGATGCCCGCGGCGATCTGCCGGTCGACGCACTCCTCGACGGCCCGGTCGAGCAGCGCCTCGCCCTCGGCGGCGTCGACGGCCTCGCCCGCCTCCCGGTCAGCGATGAGCTGCAGGACGGCTTGAGGTCGGGGCAAGCTTCCCGTGTGCGTCGTCAGGATGGGCTCTGTGGCCATGGGCGGTGTTCTCCGTGGGCGACCACGACGTCGGTGCACGCGACGTGCCCGATCCGGACGGATCAGGCGGACCCCAGGAGGGCGTCGCCCCCGCTCGCCTCGCCGCCGTCAGCTCCGGCCGCCGCGCATCTGCTGCTTGCCGAACAGCGCCTCGCGCGCCGCGTCGTCGAGCGGGCGCTCCGTGCGCGGAGGCACCGCGAGCCCCCGCACGACGGCAGGGCGGGCCGCGATCGCCGCGCGCCACCGCGCCACGTTCTGGAGCCCGTCGAGATCGACGCCGTGCGCCTCGGGCGACCGCAGCCACGGGAAGACGGAGATGTCGGCGATCGAGTACTCGCCCGCGAGGTACTCGACCTCGCCGAGGCGCGTGTCGAGCACGCGGTAGAGCCGGTTCGCCTCGTTCGTGTACCGCTCGATGGCGTAGGGGATCTTCTCGGGCGCGTAGTGCCGGAAGTGCCCGGACTGCCCCAGCATCGGACCGACGGCACCCATCTGGAACATGAGCCACTGGACGGCGGCCCAGCGCGCCGCGGGCTCGCTCGGCAAGAGGCGCCCCGTCCTGTCCGCGAGGTAGAGGAGGATGGCGCCCGACTCGAAGAGCGAGAGAGGGTGGCCGCCCGGCCCGTCGCGGTCGACGATGGCGGGGATCTTGTTGTTCGGGCTGATGGCGAGGAACGACGGCGCGAACTGCTCGCCCCGTCCGATGTCGACCGGGTGGACCGCGTAGGGGAGCCCGAGCTCCTCGAGCGCGATGGACACCTTCTGGCCGTTGGGCGTCGCCCACGTGTAGAGGTCGATCATCCGCCCTGGGATGAAAGCACAGGGGAGCGCGTTGCACCGCCTCGATCGGCTCGTAGTAAGGTGGCCGCCACGATGGTGCTGCTCCGTACTCCGCTGCCCTGGCTCGTGCTCACCCTGACCGGCCCCCTCGCGGCGGCCTGCGGCGCCGGGCCAACGACGCTGCCGACCTCGCCGACCGCGAGCGCGAGCGCC
>JAJYCT010000169.1 GCA_021778125.1 Myxococcales bacterium | reverse complement strand
CCGAGGCGGACGCCGCCCCGCCTCGCGCCCCGGAGGCGCCGCTCGAGGGCGTGGACTTCCTGGCGCAGGCCCGCGCCGTGTTCAGGGTCGCCGCGTGCGGCAGCGCCGGCGACATACCCGCGCGCTTCGACGCGGGCGTCGTCGCGGCCCACTGCGACGAGCTGTCGCGCGCGTACGCCGACTACCGAAAGACGTGGCTCGACGTGGCCGAGCCGTTCCTCGCGGCGCTTCGCCCCAAAGGCCTGCCGCCCGAGGTCGTCTACCCGTTCGGTGGCGGCGATCTGGTGACCGCCCTGGCGACGTTCCCGGACGCGGCCGAGATCACGACGATCTCGCTCGAGCCCGCGGGCGACATCCGCCCGATCGACCGCCTCGGGCCGGACATGCTGCGCCACGAGCTCGGCGTGCACCGGGCCGACCTCGAGCGCCTGTTCCTCAAGGCGCACTCGCGCACCGACAACCTCGAGAAGGAGGCGAAGACCGAGCTCCCCGGCGAGATCGTGTTCGCCCTCGCGGCGCTCGTCGTCCACGGGGCCGAGCCGGTGAGCCTGCGCTACTTCCGCGTCCAGCGTGACGGCTCGCTCGCGTGGGTCACGCAGGCCGACATCGACGCGACGAAGCGGCCCGGGGAGCGCCGCGCCCTGTTCGCCAACGCCGAGCTACGCTTCCGCCGCGCCGGCAGCCCCGACGCGCCGGTGCAGGTGCTCCGCCACGTGAGCGAAAACCTCGACGACGAGCACCTGAAGCTCGACCCGGGCCTGCTCGCGCACCTGTCGGCCAAGGGCAAGGTCGCGGCGATGACCAAGGCCGCGACGCACCTGCTCTGGAACGACCACTTCTCGCTCATCCGGGGCTGGCTCGTGGACCACACCGACTGGATGATCTCGGACTCGACGGGCCTGCCTCCCCGGATCGCCGGCCCGGCGGGGTACACGCAGGAGCCCTACGGTACGTTCGACGGCCCGTCTCCGTTCGGGGATCCAGACAGGCGCGACAGCGCCGACGTCAAGGCCCTGTTCGCCGCGCACCCCGCCCGTCCCCTGCCATTCCGCTACGGCTACCCGGACAGCCACGGGCACGCCCACCTCATCGTGACCTTCCGGCCTCCGCGCTGAGCGCCCGTACCCCCGTCCGCCGGACGCCCTCACTGGAAAAAGCATGAAAGAACGGCATGGCGAAACCTCCGGCCATGCTTAACGTAGGCCCCCCGGGAAGGTGCGGACGGCCCGACACGTTGTCATCACGCCGCCGCGACCCTACCCCCCCGTGCGGCATCTGAAACCCCAAGAGCGATCGTGAAAGCACCCAGCACAGCCCTCGCCCACCTGCGAGAGGACATCCGCCCGGATACGCTCGAGCTAGAGACCGTATCCACCCCGCCGGCCGTGGCCAACGACCGGACCCCTGCGGCCAGCCATCTCGCGGTGCGGCCCCCCCGACGCCGGGTGCTCACGCACGAAGAGGAAGTCGAGCTCTCGCGGCGCATCGAGACCGGCGAGCGCGACGCGCTGCACGCCCTGCTCGGGACGCACGCGTCCGTCGGCCCCTTCAAGGCGCTGGCCGACGAGGTCCGAGGCGGCCGGGCGACGGCGTCCGAGCTCCTGCGCAACGCCGACGAGGGCGTCGACGAGGCGACGAGCTCCGACCGGATCGTCAAGCTCCTCGAGCGCGCGGCCGGCGTGGCCGCCCTGCTTGCTCGCCCCGCCCACGACGAGACGACGCGCGAGCGCCGCCGCCGCCGTCGCTCCCGCGTCGCGGCCGAGCTCGCGGACATGCGCTTCGAGCGCTCGGTGCTCACCCGCCTGGCCCGCGAAACGCGCGGCAAGGGCGGCGACGATCGCGCCCGCCGCGGCTTCGTCCGCGGCATGAACGCCGCCACGCGCGCACAGCACGAGTTCGTCGGCGCCAACTTCGGCCTCGTCGTCACCTACGCCCGCCGCTTTGTCGGCCAGGGCCTCGACATGCACGATCTGGTGCAGGAGGGCCAGCTCGGCCTCATCCGCGCGGTCGAGAAGTTCGACTGGCGCCGGGGTCACCGCTTCTCCACGTACGCCGCGTGGTGGGTGCGCCAGGCCATGGCGCGCGCCATCGCCGACCAGAGCAAGACGATCCGCGTCCCGGTGCACCTGCTCGAGAGCCGCCACAAGCTCGAGCGCGTCAAGCGCGCGCTCGCGCAGCAGGGCATCCTCGATCCCAGCGACGAGCAGCTCGCGAAGGAGAGCGGCCTGCCGCTCGAGAAGGTCAAGGCGATCCGCGGCCTGGTCCGCGAGCCGCTGCGCCTCGAGGCCCCCATCGGCGACGACGGCGACGGCGGTCAGCTCGGCGATCTCGTGGCCGATCCGCGCTCGCCCGCGCCCGACGAGCAGCTCGCGCTCGACCGGATGCAGTCGCAGACTCGCGCGTTGCTCGAGTTGCTCTCGCCCCGCGAGCAGCAGCTACTCAAGCTGCGGTTCGGCATGGACGGCGGGCCCGGGCAGACGCTCGAGGAGGTCGGCAAGTCGTTCAACCTCTCGCGCGAGCGCGTACGGCAGATCGAGGCGGCGGCCCTGAAGAAGCTCCGTCAGGCGTCCGAGCAGCGCGACCTCGGGTCGTACATCGGTCGCTGAGGCGTCCAGGGCAGCGCTGTCGCCACCGGCGGGGGGCATCGACCCCCGGCGGGATGGCGGCGGGGAAGCGGTGACGCAGGCGCGCGGCCGTTCTACCCTTGCGCGACCGTGGCGGAGCTCGTCTGGCGTGGCAAGGGGCGAGCCCGGCGAGCGCGCCCGCTCGCCCTGCGCGACGACGAGCTCCACGGCGGCGGCGCGCCCGGCAACCGCCTCGTCCACGGCGAGGCCGAGCGCGTGCTGCCCGCGCTCCTGCCCGCGCTCGCGGGCAAGGTCGCCCTCGTCTACGTCGATCCACCCTTCGACACCGGCGGATCGTTCGACTACCTCGCCGCCGTGCCCGGAGAGCGCGCGCGCGTGGCCGTCCCCGCGTACCGCGACGCGCGCGGGCTCGACACCTGGCTTGCCTGGTTTCACGGCCTGGCGCGCGATCTCGAGGCCCTGCTCGCCGACGGCGGCAGCCTCTACGTGCACCTCGACGCCCACGCGGCGCACTACGCGAAGGTGGTGCTCGACGAGGTCCTCGGCGCCGGGGCCTTCCAGCGCGAGATCGTCTGGCGCATCGGCTGGATCAGCGGGTTCAAGTCGCGCGCTCGCTCGTGGATCCGCAACCACGACACGATCCTCTACTACGCCAAGGGAGGGCGCCCCGCGACGTTCCACAAGGCGCTCGCGCCGTACCCGCCGGGCTACGTGCGCCGCGACGGCGCGCCGCCGCGGGGCAGGGGCATCCCGCTGGACGACGTGTGGAACGCGAGCGCCGCCGACCGCCTCGACAGCATCCAGATCGTCTCGTTCTCCGGCGAGAAGGTTGGCTACCCCACCCAGAAGAACGAGGCGCTCGTCTCGCGCATCGTGCAGGCGTCGTCGAACCCCGGGGACCTGGTGCTCGACTGCTGCGCCGGATCCGGCACGACGCCCGTCGTGGCCTCGCGCCTGGGGCGGCGGTGGATCGCGTGCGACGCGTCGCCCGTGGCGATCCACGTCGCGCGGCGCCGGCTCCTGTCGCTCGCCGAGCCGGCCGCCTTCGTGCTCCAGCGCGGCGCGCGGGCGCGCGCCGAGGAGCGCGAGCTCGGCGTGCGCGTCGAGCGGATAGGGCGCGAGGTCGCGATCGAGCTCGCGTCGTACGCGATGCCGCCCGTGCCAGGGGCCCCGCGCCGGGGCGGCCTGCGCTGGATCGAGGGCTGGTCGGTCGACTGGGAGGGGCGACAGGGGCCCCTGCGCGCCGCGACGAGCCTCTGGCGATCCCGGCGCGGCGAGCTCGCGATGCGGGTCGTCCAGGCGGCGGCGGACGCGCCGCGCGCGGTGCGGGTGAGGGCCTACGACGCCCTGGGGGGCCAGGGGACCGCCCGGGTCCCGCTGGGGTCGGCCTAGAGGTCAGGTCGGCGCGCCTGGCGGCGACCTGCACCTTTGTGCGGGTTCCTTGCCGAATGATGATATGACCCGCCGAGCCGCGGGCTCGAGGGAAGGTCGTGCCTTCCTGCCCCGTACGTCTCACGAACGGGGACGCAGTACCCGCAACCGGCGCTCTTGTCCGGATCATTAGGAGGATAGGTCGATGAATGGTTCTCTTGTCAGCTTCGGGTTCGCGGGGCTTCTGGGCATGGCGATTCTCGCCGGGTGCAGCTCGTCGTCGAGCAGCAGCACGCCGACGGGCACCTACTGCGACCTGACGGTCGCGGGCTCCGAGATCTGCTCCGGGTACACCAACCTCACCGCGGATCAGGTCAAGAGCGTGACCGACTCCTGCACCCAGCAGGGCGGGAAGATCGTCTCCTCGTGCCCGAGCGCGAACCAGAGCGGGTGCTGCTCGTTCACGTCGAGCGGGTACACGGTCAACGCCTGCTACTACTGCCCGACGGACGCGACGACCGGCAAGACGGCCTGCACGGCCCAGAGCGGCGCGACGTGGACCGACGGCTCGGCCACCTGCGGCGGCGGCGACGGCGGCACCACCGGCGACGGTGGCTCGACGGGCGACAGCGGCTCGACCACGGGCGACGCCGCGGCCGAGTGACGTCGTGATGGCAGCGGTCCGACCGGCCCCTGGGCCCGGTCGGGCTGCTCCGCGCGCGCCCCTCCCGTGAGAGGCTCGCGCGGAGCGGCTCATCGCCGGGGCGACATCGCGAGGCGCTCGCGCGCGAAGGCCAGCAGCCGCCGCTCCACCTTGCCGTTGACGGTCTCCTCCGGGAACCGCCCGCCGTCGTTGCGCTCGCCGGCGACCATGCCCGTGAGCAGCTCGATGCCCTCGTCGACCGTCTGCACCGGCCAGACGTGGAAGCGCGCGGCGCGCACGGCCTCGACGACGTCGCGCCGGAGCATCAGGTTGCGCACGTTGCGCGTGGGCACCAGGACGCCCTGCGCTCCGGTCAGGCCGCGGGCGCTGCACACGTCGAAGAAGCCCTCGATCTTCTCGTTGATCCCACCGACCGGCTGGATCTCCCCGTGCTGGTTGACCGAGCCGGTCACCGCGATCGACTGCGCCACGGGGACCTCCGAGAGCGCCGAGAGCAGCGCGTAGAGCTCCGCGCTCGACGCGCTGTCGCCCTCGACCCCGCCGTACGACTGCTCGAACACGAGCGTCGCCCAGAGCGACAGCGGGCGGTCGATCGCGTAGCGCGCCGCGAGTAGCCCGGAGAGGATGAGCACTCCCTTGGAGTGGATGGGCCCCCCGAGCTCCGCCTCGCGCTCGACGTCGATCACCGTACCCTGCCCCATGCGCACCCGCGCGCTGATGCGCATCGGGTGGCCGAACATCGACCGGCCGACCTCGGCGATCGCCAGCCCGTTGATCTGCCCGACGCGCGTGCCGCTCGTCTCGATGATGAGCGTGCCCTTGCGGATCTCGTCCTGCACGCGCTCCCGCAGGCGGCCGCTCCGGCGCTCCTCCGCGTCGACCGCCGCGTCCACGTCGCGCGCCTCCACGCACGCCGCGCCCCGCTCGGCGGCGAAGTGATCGGCCTCGCGGAGCAGCTCGGCGAGCGCGCCCATGCTCGCGCTCAGGCGCTCGCTGTCGCCGGCAAGCCGGGCGCACCGGTCGACCACGCGCGCCACGGCGCCGCGGTCGAGGGCCCGCAGGCTCTCCTCGCGCGCGACGGCCGCGGCGGCGCGCGCGTAGAGCCGCTCGTGCTCGGGGGTCCGCGGCACGTCGTCCTCGAAGTCGACCGCCACCTTGAACAGCGCGTGGAAGTCGGGGTCGAGCTGCTCGAGCAGGTAGAGCAGCCGCCGGTCGCCCAGCAGCACCACCTGCACGTCGAGCGCGACCGGCTCGGGCTCGAGCGACACGGTGCTCACCAGGCCGATCAGCTGCGCCAGCGAGGTGATGCGAACCTGCCGGCTCGTCAGCGCGCGCTTGAGCGCGTCCCACGCGTAGGGGGCGGTCAGGACGTGGCGCGCCTCGAGCACCAGGTACCCGCCGTTCGCCCGGTGCAGCGCGCCGGGCTTCACCAGGTGCAGATCCGTCACGAGCGTCCCGAGGTGGGAGCGGTGCTCGACGCGGCCCAGCAGGTTCTCCAGGCGCGGATCGTCCTCGAAGACCACCGGCGCCCCGCGCGACCTGGCGTGGTCCACGAAGAGGTTCACGAGGAAGCGGCCGCGCGCGGTGCCCGGCGGGGCGTCGGGCGCGGCCTGAGGGCCGTCGTCGTCGCCGTCGTGCACGAAGTCCCCGGCGTGCTCGACGACCGCGTCGCCCAGGGCCCGCAGGTGCGCGCACACCGCCGGGAACGGCGCGTAGCGCGTCGCCAGATCGTCCACCAGGTGGCCCACCGCCGCGCGCACCGTCTCGCGCGTGAGGTCGCGCAGCTTGCGCCGGGCGTCGTGCTGCCAGCGCGGCTCGGCCTCGGCGTGCCTCCGCACGGCCTGCCCCACCTCTTCGATCGCGTCGCGGAACGCCTGCTGCTCCTCGGCGGGCAGCTTCTCGAAGTCGTCGGGCGCGATGACCTCGCTGCCGTGGCGGGGCGCGAGGACGAGCCCCATCGGCGTGCGCAAGAGCTCCAGGTGGCGCTTGTCGGCGAGCTCGCGCAGGGCGTCGAGCGACTCGTCGTGCAGCCGCTTCAGCTCGCCGGTGATCGCCTCGCGCCGCCCGCGGTACTCCTCGCTCTCGAGCGCGTTGGGAATGGCGGTGCCCAGCTCGTCGACGAGCTGCGCCACGTCGTCGCGCAGGGCCGAGCCCTTGCCTGCCGGCAGCAGCAGCGCGCGCGGGACGTGCGGGCGCTCGAAGTCGGTCACGTAGCAGACGTCGTCGGGGACCGGACGGGCGGCGGCGCGCTCCTCGAGGAACTGGCGCACGGCCGTGTGCTTGCCCGTCTCCGCGGGCCCCATCGCGTACAGGTGGTAGCCGGACCGGCGCATCGCGGCGCCGAAGTCGAGCGCCTCGCGCGCGCGCTGCTGGCCGATGCGTCCGGGGAAGGGCTCGAGCTCCGCCGTCGTGGCGAAGTCGAACGCCCCCGGATCGGTGCGCCGGCACACCTCGCGGGCCGGCAGCTCGCGCGACGTCGTCGGCGGAAGGGCGAGCGGCGCCCGCGCACCCGAGCCGTTGCCGAGGCCAAGCAGGAGGGGGGGCGTGGCGGTCATCGCAAGGGCGACGATGCGAGAAGCGCGCCGCAGCCCATCGCGGCAACAGGACTGCGACGCCGCGCGTCGGGACCGTGGGCGGCTTGCGCGCCGCCGCAGCCCTTTCGCAGAGGCTCGACCTCGCCTGGCTCCTCGACTACGCCTGTCCCCCAACGATGGCCCCCGCACGCACCCTCCGCGCCCCCCGTGGTCCCGAGCTCTCCTGCAAAGGCTGGATCCAGGAGGCCGCGCTGCGCATGCTCCACAACAACCTCGATCCCGAGGTCGCCGAGCGCCCCGAGGATCTGGTCGTCTACGGCGGCACCGGCAAGGCCGCGCGCAACTGGGACTGCTTCGACGTCATCGTCCGCGAGCTGCGCGCGCTCGGCGACGACGAGACGCTGCTCGTGCAGTCGGGCAAGGCTGTCGGCCGCTTCCGCACGCACCCCGACGCGCCGCGCGTGCTCATCGCCAACGCGAACCTGGTGCCCAGGTGGGCCACGTGGGACGAGTTCCGGCGCCTCGAGGCGCTGGGCCTGACGATGTACGGCCAGATGACGGCCGGCTCGTGGATCTACATCGGCACGCAGGGCATCCTGCAGGGCACCTACGAGACGTTCGTCGCGGCGCGCAAGGAGTACGCCGCGCGGCGCGGCAAGGCGGGGGCGCTCTGGGTGCTCACCGCCGGCCTGGGCGGCATGGGCGGCGCGCAGCCGCTCGCCGCGACGATGGCGGGCCTGTCGTGCCTCGCCGTCGAGGTGGACCCGTCGCGCATCGAGAAGCGGCTCGCGACCCGGTACGTCGACGAGCGCATCGACGATCTGGACGCCGCCCTCGCGCGCCTCGAGCGCGCCGGCGCCGAGGGGCGCCCCGTCAGCGTCGCGGTGTGCGCCAACGCGGCCGACCTCTACCCGGAGCTCGTGCGGCGCGGGATCATCCCCGATCTGGTCACCGAGCAGACCGCCGCCCACGATCCCCTCAACGGGTACATCCCGCTCGGGCTGTCGCTCCAGGAGGCGGCCGACCTGCGCGCCGAGGACCCGCACGGCTACGTCGAGCGCGCCAAGGCCAGCATGGCCGAGGAGGTCACCGCGATGCTCGCGATGAAGGCCGCGGGCGCCGAGGTCTTCGACTACGGCAACAACATCCGCGCGTGCGCCGTCGAGGCGGGGTGCGAGCGGGCCTTCGACATCCCGGGCTTCGTCCCGGCGTACATCCGCCCGCTCTTCTGCGTCGGCAAGGGGCCCTTCCGGTGGGCGGCGCTCAGCGGCGATCCCGCCGACATCGCCGTGACCGACGAGGCCGTGCTCGCGGCCGTCCCCGGCGACGCGGACCTGCGCAACTGGATCACGCTCGCGCGCGAGCGCGTGAAGTTCCAGGGCCTGCCGTCGCGCATCTGCTGGCTCGGCTACGGCGACCGCGCCAGGGTGGGGCTCGTCTTCAACGAGCTCGTTCGCACCGGCAAGGTCAAGGCGCCGATCGTCATCGGGCGCGATCACCTCGACTGCGGCAGCGTGGCGTCGCCCAACCGCGAGACCGAGGCGATGAAGGACGGGTCGGACGCCATCGCCGACTGGGCGCTGCTCAACGCCCTGGTCAACACCGCCGCCGGCGCGAGCTGGGTGAGCTTCCACCACGGCGGCGGCGTCGGCATGGGCATGAGCCTGCACGCCGGGATGGTCGTCGTCGCCGACGGCACGTCCGAGGCGGCCAGGCGCCTCGAGCGCGTGCTCACGAGCGATCCGGGCATGGGCGTCATCCGCCACGCCGACGCCGGCTACGAGGACGCGATGACCTTCGCGCGCACCCACGGGGTGCACGTCCCGCATCAGGCGGAGAAGGTGTAGTCGCTCACGGCCACGCGCCGCCCGTCCGGATCGCGGAAGTAGAGCGTGTGCGCGGTCTCGGCCTCGACGGCCAGGCGCCCGCGCCAGGCCTCCTTGTCGTCCACGGCGAAGGCCACGAGCTCCCGGGTCCGGGCGTCGACGGGCGGCTCGCCCGCCTCGGCCCGCTCGATCATCAGCACCGCGCCCGCGGCGTCGAGCCAGACGCTGCCGCGCGCGTCGTCGCCGCGCAGCACGCGCAGCCCCAGCGTCGCCTGGTAGAACCCGGCGAGCCGGTCGACGTCGTGCGTGCGCATCGCGACGTGGTGGATCCGCATGCACTCATGCTAATCCGGCCGCGTGCCCCGCGTCGTCGTCGCCACCCACGGCCACTGCTTCGACGGCATGTGCTCCGCCGTCCTGTTCACGCGCCTCTACCGCCGGCGCTTCGGGGCCGACGGCGCGACGTTCACCTACCACGGCGCCGGCTACGGCCCCGGGCAGAACGGCGTCGACGCCCGCGTGCTCTCCGGCGACGTCAACGCCGTCCTCGACTTCCGCTTCAGCGCGCTGCCCGGGCTCGACTGGTACTTCGATCACCACGTGAGCGCCTTCGTCACCCCCGACGACCGCGCCGCCTTCGAGCGTCGCGCGGCCGAGGGCGAGGCCGCGGGCGAGCGGCGCTACTTCCACGACGGCGCGTACTCGAGCGCCACGAAGCTCATCGCCGACGTCGGGCGCGCGCGCTTCGGCCTCGATCCGGACGTCGATCCGGGCCTGCTCGCGTGGGCCGACATGATCGACAGCGCGGCCTTCCCCAGCGCCGAGATGGCCGTCGTGCGCGCCGAGCCGGAGCTTCGCCTGATGACGGTCGTCGAGCACTCCGGCGACGACGCGTTCCTGCAGAAGATGGTGCCGCGCCTGCTCGAGCAGCCGCTGGCCGAGGTGGCGCGCGCGCCCGACGTGGCGGCGGCCTACGAGCCGCTCGGCAAGGCGCACGAGGCGTTCGTGAAGCTCGTCGAGCAGCGCGCGCAGACCGTGGGCGCCTCGGTCCTGGTGGACCTGACCGATCAGATCCTCGAGGTGGCCGGCAAGTTCGTCACGTACGCGCTCTACCCCGAGAGCGCGTACTCGGTGCTCGCCAGCCGCTCGAAGAGCAAGTGCAAGATCAGCGTCGGGTACAACCCCTGGTCGCCGGTGCCGCGCACGCACAACATCGCCGCCATCTGCGAGCGCCACGGCGGGGGAGGGCACCCGGTCGTGGGCGCCATCTCGCTGCCGGCCGACCGCGTGGACGCCGCGAAGAGGCTCGCCCGGTCGATCGCCGAGGAGCTCGCGTCGTAGCGTGGGCACCCGCTGGGCGCAGGCGCCGCTCGTCGTCGGGCACCGGGGGGGGCGAGGGCCGGGCTGGCCGCGCGAGAACACGATCGCCGCCTTCGAGCGCGCGCGCGCCGAGGGCGCCACGGCCGTCGAGCTCGACGTGCGCACGTGCGAGCGCGAGGTCGTCGTCCTGCACGACGCGCCGTCGACCGACCGGCGCGCCCACCTGCCGCCCGATGTCCCGACGCTCGCCGAGGGGCTCGCGTGGGCGCGCGCGCACGGCGTGGCGGTCAACGTCGAGATGAAGCACGACGTCCCCGATCGGCTGGCGCTCGTGCGTCGTACGCTGCGGATCGTGGGCGCGGCGGGGGCCGACGTGCTGCTCTCGTCGTTCGATCCGTCGCTGCTCGCGCTCGCCATGGCGATCGCGCCGCGCGTGCCGCGCGCGCTGCTCGTGCACCGCGCCCAGGCGCGCTGGGCCCAGCTCGTCCAGGAGGCCGCGCGCCCGCCGCTCGTGCAGGCCCTTCACCTCGAGCGCACGCAGACCGACCCGCGCACCGTCGCGCGCGCCCTGCGCCGCGGCCTGCGCGTGGGCGTGTGGACCGTCAACGACCCGCGCGAGGCGCGCGATCTGGTCGCCCTCGGCGCCGCCTCGATCATCACCGACGCCCCCGGCGACGTGCTCGCCGCGCTCAGCCGCCCTGCAGGCGCGACTGCATGATGTCCATGGCCAGCGCCGACACGATGCGCGGATCGCGGAACACGTTGAGCTCGGGCGCGAGCAGCTTCGCGTAGCGGTCGAAGTAGAGCATCTGCTTGGTGACGAGCACGAAGTCGCGCGGCATGCGCATCCCGTGGCGCAGCGACACGCGCAGGATCGCCGGGATGAGATCCGCGTACTTGATGGCCGACAGGCTCTGCGCGAGCAGCGGCTCGTACGCGGTGCCGAGGTCGCGCGCGAGCGCGTCGAGATCGACCGCCTTGCCCACGGCGCCCATCGCCGCCATGACCTCGGCGAGCTTGCGGAAGTCGCCCGAGGCGAAGGCCAGCAGGTAGTCGGTCACCTGCTCGCGCCGCTCGCGCGCGAAGCGGCCGACGATGCCGAAGTCGAGGAACCCGATGCGCCCGTCGGACAGGGCCATGAGGTTGCCGGCGTGCACGTCGCCGTGGAAGAAGCCGTGCAGGATCATGCACTGAAACCACGCGCGCATCCCGAGCAGGAGCCTCTCCTCGCCGTCGACGTTCGCGGCGCGCAGCTGCTCGACGTCGTCGACGCGGCAGCCGAAGAAGCGCTCCATCACGAGCACGCGCGGCGTCGCCAGGCCGTCGACCGCGCGCGGGGCGGCGACCTGCGCGTGCCCGTGCGCGGCCATGATGCGGTTGAACTCGGCCATGTTCGCGGCCTCGAGCCGGAAGTCGAGCTCCTCGCGGATGTTGGCCTCGAAGTCCTCGACGATGCCGACGGGGTTGGCGAGCTCGCCGTGCGGCGAGAGCGCGAGCAGGCGCGCGCCCGCGCGCAGCACGCGCAGATCGGCCTCGACGATCGCGCCGATGTCGGGGCGCTGCACCTTGATGACGACCTGCTGGCCGTCCCGCAGCCGCGCCGCGTGCACCTGCGCGATCGACGCGGAGGCGAGCGGCTCGGGATCGATCCACGCGAAGAGCTCGTCCGGATCGCGCCCCAGCTCCGCGCGCAGCGTGCGCTGCACGTCGGCGTAGGCGAAGGGGCGCACGCGGTCGAGGCACTTGCGAAACTCGGCGCAGTACGCCTCGGGGAAGAGGCCCTGGCTCGACGCGACGAGCTGCCCGAGCTTGACGTACGTGTATCCGAGCTCCTCG
>JAJYCT010000168.1 GCA_021778125.1 Myxococcales bacterium | reverse complement strand
GGCCCGAGGGGACCTGCGCCGCCGGCGCCGACGCCCTGCCCCGCCCGGCGAGCAGCCCCGCCGCAGCGAGCGCGGCGATCGCCAGCCCCGCCGCGCCGATCCACCCCCACGGCACCGGCCTGCGCGGCGGCCGCACGCTGTCGATCGCCACGCGCATCTCCTGGAGCGTGGGAGGCTCGAGCTCGTCGGCCATCCGGTAGCGCACGCTGGCGGGAGGCTGGCTGCCCGTCCGCGGGGCGATCTCGACCGAGCCGTCGCTGCGCGAGCGCACGACGCTGGCGAGGGCGTCGGCGACGTCGGCCATCTGCGGGTAGCGCTCCTCGGGCTTCTTCGCGAGGCAGCGCAGCGTGATCTCCTCGAGCGCGCCAAGGCCGGCCGCCGAAGGCGAGGCCTGGCTGGGCGGCAAGGGCTGCACGAACATGTGCTGCGTCAGCACCCCCATGTACGTGTCGGCCTCGAAAGGCACCCGACCCGTGAACATCTCGTAGAGGATGACGCCGAGCGCGTAGATGTCGGCGCGGTGATCCACGGGCTGACCGCTCGCCTGCTCGGGCGACATGTAGTGCGGGGTGCCGAACACGATGCCCTGCCGGGTGACCCGGCTCGAGCCGATGATCTTCGCGGCGCCGAAGTCGACGACGCGCACGTCGTCGCTGGCCCGGCCCCCGCTCATCCCGCCGACGAGGAACACGTTGTCGGGCTTCAGGTCGCGGTGCACCACGCCCGCCTCGTGCGCGGCGCCGAGCGCGGCGGCGATCTGCGTGGCGACGCGCACCGCGCGCCCCGACGGCAGCGGCCCGCCCGTCTTGATCACGTGCCCCAGCGTCTGCCCCTCGAGCAGCTCCATCACGAAGTAGGGCGCCCCGTCGCCCAGCTTGCCGAAGTCGGTGATCTGCACGACGTTGGGATGGCGCACGCTGGCCGTGGCCCGCGCCTCGTCGATGAACCGGAGGGCGAGGTCTCCGTCGCGCGCCAGCTCGCGCCGCAGGACCTTGAGCGCGAACGGGCGGTCGAGCGACGCGTGCCGCACCTCGTAGACCTTGCCCATCCCGCCCTCGCCGAGCAGGGCCACGACCTGGTAGCGGTCGTCGACGGCCGTGCCGATCAGCGGATCCCCGAGCGGATCGAACGCGGCCGGCTCGAGCCGGGTGCCCTCGAAGGGACAGAACGCGGCGTCCGGCGAGAACCTCTGCCCGCACGAGGGGCATCGCTTCGTCTCGCGTCGGAGGTCGAGCGTGGGCCTAGCCGGCGGCGCCTGCATCGCCCCCTGCGTCGTTCGCGTCGGGTCCGCTGCCGTCGACCGTCCCGCCCTCGGGAGCGGTGCAGAAGCCCTTGGCGCCGCACGTCAGCCCCGGCTCGCAGTCGCTGGTCCGCGTACACGGACCGTTGACGGTCTCGAGCGGGACATGGTTGCCGCACGCGGTGGCCAGGGCGCCGAGCGCGAGCAGGGCGAGGATGGACGACGCGGCGAGGGTCACTTCCGGCAGTCTAGCTCGCTCGGGTCATCCCCCGGAAGGCGGCGTCGCGCCGGCGGCGGCGGCCGTTCCGCAGTTGGCGCAGAACTTCGCGCCCGCCGCGAGCTCGACGCCGCAGCCGCTGCAGAACCGCTTCAGCACGACGAGCGCCGCGCCGCACTCGGCGCAGAACTTCCCGCCGGGCTGCTTCGCCCCGCACGTGCCGCACGTGACCTGCGTCCCGCCCGGCGAGAACGTCGGCGCGGGCGGCGGGGGCGCCGCGGCCTGCGGGGGGGGAGCGAAGCCCCCGGCCATCACGTTGCCCATGCCGACGCCGACGGCCATCTGCGCGCCGAGGCCCGCCACGCCGCCGCCGACGCCGTGAGCCGCCATCCCCTGGCCCGCGCCGATCACCGCCTGACCCGCCGCGTAGCCCTGGTAGCTGCCGGCGAGCTCCTTGACATAGCGGGAGTCCTGGCCGAACTGCTGATCGAGCTGGAACTGCTTGGCCTGCGCTTCGGCCGCCGCGCCCGCGACGCCGATCTGCTTCACCCGCACCTCGCGCTGCGCCTTCGCGATCTCCGCGTTGGCCGCCTTCAGCCGCTCGCGGTCCTCTTCGCTGAAGTTGACGTTGAACTGGCCCACCTGCAGGATGCGCACGCCGATGTCGGCGAGGTCGGGCGCGTGGGCGACGAACGCGTCGGCGAGCTTCTGGGTGAGCGAGACAGCCTGCAGCAGGCTCTTGCCCTCGTTCTCGCAGAGCTCGCCCAGCGTGGTCTTCACGCCGTTCATGAACAGGCCCTTGATCCAGTTCAGGACGAAGTCGTTGTCGCCCGTGGCGGCCTGGCCCGAGTAGCCGACGATGAAGCGGACGGGGTCGATGACCACCACGCTCATCTCGCCGAAGATGCGCGGCGTGACCTGCTCTCCGGTGAGCGGGTCGAGCATGTCGCCGATCGGGCCGCCGAACGGCACGCTGCGCACCGGCGCGGTCTTCACGAAGAAGACCTCGGCGATGAACACCTGCCCCCCCGTGAAGCTGGTCACGAGCGAGTTCAAGAACGGGATGTTCTGCGACTGCAGCGTGACGCGCCCCGGCGGGAGCACGCCCACGACCCGGCCATCCTTGAAGAACACCGCGCACTCGTCGCTGTCGACGGTGAGCTGCGAGTGCATCGGGATGTTCTGGTCGGGGTGCTTGTAGACGACGAGGTGCTTGAGGTTGTCGGGGCGCGCCACCATCATCTCGCGCACGCCGTTCTTCACGAAATCGAACACGCCCATGAGCCGGAGAATAGAGGGTCTGCCCGGGGGCGACCAGCCCCGGGGCGACGCGGCCCTGGGCGACCCGGGCCGGGCGCCCTAGACTCGCCGCGTGGAGCCCCCGGTCGAACTCGCGAAGCTCTCCACGCCCGCCAGGCGCGCGCTGGACCCGGCCTCGCCGGCCCCCATGCGCCAGATGGCCGCCAAGGGGCTCTTGCCCGGCCTCAAGCCGGCCGAGGCCCTGACCGTCGTCGCGCTCCTGGCCGAGTCGGACGCACCGGCGATCGCCGCCGCGGCGCAGGGCACGCTCGACGCGCTCCCGGAGCCGCTGCTGCGCGGCGCGCTGGCGGGCGACCTTCCGCCGGGGGTCCTCGCCGTCGTCGCGCCGCGCTACGCGAAGCACGCTCCGCTCATGGAAAGGATCCTCGCGCACCCCGCCATCCCCGTCGCCGCCGTCGCGCTCGTCGCCGAGCTCGCCGACGAGATGGTGTCGGAGCTCGTGGCCGTCAACGAGCGCCTCCTGCTCTCCGCGCCGGCGATCATCGAGAAGCTCTACATGAACAAGGCCACGCGCATGTCGACGGCCGACCGCATCCTCGAGCTGGCGGTGCGCAACGGCGTCGAGCTGCCGGGCATCCCCGCGTACAAGCAGGCGGCGGCCGCCATCGGCCAGGAGCTCATCGCCGAGCCCTCCCTCGAGCCGACGCCCGACGACGTCCTCTTCAAGGAGGTCGACGAGGCCGCGACCGCCGCCGAGCTCGACCCGGCGACCGAGGACACGCACAAGCTCGACGCGGCCACGGGCGAGGAGGTCGTCGACGACAAGTTTCTCCCGCTGCACGCGCGCCTCGCCTCGATGACGATCACGCAGAAGATCCGGCGCGCCATGCTCGGGACGGCCTCCGAGCGCCTGCTGCTCGTGCGCGACACCAACCGCCTCGTCGCGGAGGCGGCGATCCGCAGCCCCTCGCTCCAGGAGAACGAGGTCGTACGCATCTCGGCGAGCCGCAACGTGGGCGAGGAGGTCCTGCGCATCATCGCCAACGACCGCGAGTGGACGCGCTCCTACCAGATCAAGCTGAACCTCGTGCAGAACCCGCGCACGCCGTTCACCTTCGCGTCGAAGCTCCTGCCGCACATGCGTGATCACGAGCTCAAGATGCTCGCGAAGAGCAAGAACGTGCCCGGCGCCGTCTCCACCGCCGCCCGGCAGCAGCTCGGGCGGCGCAAGGTGGAGATCTAGGTCAGCGCCCGACGCCCCAGATCTCGCCCGTCGCCCACGTCGCGTCGAGCAGCGAGAGCACGACGTGCACGACCTCCTCGGGCGAACCGAAGCGCCCGAGCGGCGTACGGGTCGCCAGGCGGTGCAGGCGGAGCGGATCGGCGTCGGCCTCCGGATCGGCCACGATCCCGAGCGCCACCATGTTCACGCGGACCTCGGGCGCCAGCTCGACCGACAGCGCGCGCAGGCCTGCCTGCAGCGCCCCCTTCGCGGTGAGGTACGCGACGTGGTTCGTGTAGGGGCGCGTGACGCCCGCGTCGGTCAGGGCGACGACCGCGCCGCGCGACCCCGTGAGGTCGGCGGCGAGCGCCTGGACGAGGAGCAGCGGCGCGATCGCGTGCACCGTGAGCGTGTGCCGGAGGTCGTCGCGCCGGAGGGCGTCGAGGGGCGTGCGCGGGAACGGACCGCACGCGAGCACGACATCGTCGACCTGGCCGACGGCGCGCCGCGCGCTCTCGGCGATGGCCTCCGGCGCGCCGTCCTCGAGCAGGTCGGCCTGCACGAACGCCGCAGGAGCCCCGGGCTCGTGCCCGACCTCCGCCGCGAGGGCCTGGAGGCGTCCCGGGTCGCGCGCCGTGAGGACGACGCGATCGCCCCGCTGCGCGAGCGCATGGGCCACGGCAACCCCCAGCCGCCCCGTGGCCCCGACCACCAGCACCCTGCGTCCGCGCTGCATCCCGCTCTTGTAGCGTTCCGGAGGCGATGCCCACAAGCGAGCGTCGAAGCCGAGGCGGGCGAACGCAGGAACAGGTATACCAGCCGGCATGACCGACGGGCCCTCCGACGCCGGAACCGGGCCGCTCGGCTCGGTCGAGAGCCTCGAGCCCGTCTGGAACGTGTTCCGCCAGGGCGGCGTCGTGGCCTGCCCGTCCGACGCGGCGCCGATGGCCCTCGCCGTCGACGGCGCTCGCTCGGTCTACCGGTTCGTGTGCTCGCGCTGCGGCGTGTCTTCGCCCTGGTTCGAGGCGAAGGCCTCGCAGGTCACGCTCCACGGGAGCACGAACCCCGACCTGCCACCGGACTCCGGGTGAACCGGCCTCAGGTCTGGCCGGTCCTCCTGGCGTACGGGGTCGCGCTCGTCGCCGCGACGACCGGGAGCATCGCGCTGGTCGTCGCCGTGGGCACGCACGCGGCCGGCGGGGACACGGCGCGCATCCAGGCGGAGGCGTCTCGCTTCGCGACGTCTCTGTCCGGACTGTCGCTCGTCAGCGCGCTAAACCAGGCGATCCTTCTGGGGGTGGCCGTCGGCGCCGCGTGGCTGCTGCGCGGCGGCGTCGCGGCGCACCTGTGCGTCGGGGCCACGCGCGGCACGCCGCTCGGGCTGGCCGCGGCGACCGTGGGCGCGACGGGCATCAGCCTGGCGTGCAGCGCGGCCCTCGATCTCCTGGCGACCGGACAGGGCGCCACGATGGGCGCGATCTCGGGGGCGCTCGCCGGTGCGCGCCCGGTCGGACTGGCCCTGGCGGTCCTCGCGCTGTGCGTCGCCCCGGCCGTCGGCGAGGAGACGTTCTTCCGGGGGCTCGTGCAGACGCGCCTGCGCGAGCGCTGGGGCGCGGCGCCCGCGATCGTCGTGAGCGCGGCCCTCTTCGGCCTGCTGCACCTCGATCCGATCCAGGGCTCGGTGGCGTTCGTGGTCGGGCTCTACCTCGGCGTCGCCGCCCACCGCCTCGGGGGCGTGCGGGCGTCCGCCCTCGCGCACGGCGTGAACAACGCGTTCTTCCTCGCGCTCGCCGCCGCGGGCACCGGGGAGGCGTCGCGGGCAGGCGCGGCGGCGCAGCTCGGCGCGGGGCTCGCGATCTGCGGCGCTTCCCTCGCCTTTCTGCGCTCCCCGCGCGCCGTCACAGCATCGACACCCGCTTCATGAGCGAGCCGCAGAGGTCGGACCCTGCGTTGCGCTCCCGCTCGATGGCCAGCGCCGCGCGGAACACGGCACCCGCGCCGTCCACGTTGCCCAGGACCACGTGGCACATGCCGAGCATCTCGTAGTCGGCCGGATCGCCCAGGGCCGACACCAGCTCGGTCAGCGGCTCGATCGCCGCCCGGTGCGCCTCGACCATGGCCGGCGAGGGCGTCTCGGGGATGCCCTTGCCGTGGATCATGATCTTGAGCGCCTGCCGCCGGTCGGCCACCTCGTACGCGCGAAACGGGGCGGAGGCGAAGAGCTGGCGGTACCCCTCGTAGGCCTCGTCGAGCTTGCCCGCGCGCGCCTTGGACACGATGGCCTTCACGGCCGCGACCAGAACCTCGTTCGCCATGGGGCCCACGGTAACGCCCGCCGCGGCTCCTTGCACGACCTGCTCGACGCCGGTGCGTCCCCGCGGCCCTCGCGGCGGCCACGGCCGCCTCGAGCGCGCTCACGGCCCGATCAGGCCCCGGAGGCGCGGGGCGATGTCGCCGACGGCGCCGTCGCCCTTGATGCCGCCTTCGATCTGCGTGCCGGAGGACGTCCCGTCGGGCGAGGGCAGCGCGAAGAGGGGGATGAGGCGCGAGGCGTACCCGGCCGAGGCGAGGCGCTCGGCGTCGCGCGTCGCGTCGAACGCGACGAGCGTCAGATCCGGGAACAGCGAGTCCAGCTCCCCGCGCGCCGCGGCGGCGTGGAACCGCTGGCAGGGCTCGCACCACGTCGCCCCGACGTAGACGACCAGCTTGCGCTTCTCGCCCGCGGCCTTCGCCATCGCGTCGCGCACGATCGGCTCCACGTCGCCGGACTCGGGGGCCTCGACGAGCACGACGCTGCCGGCCGGCGCCGCGGGGCGGGCGCGGGCGCTCGCGGCGGGCGCGGGCAGCGCCTCGGCCTGCGACCGGCACCCGGGGGCGAGGACGGCGGCGACCGCGAGGACGAGGCGGCCGGATGCGCGGCGCAAACGGCTCACCGGCTCACTTCCACACGTCGTTGACGGGGGTCACGCCCGTCGTCGTGGTGAGGCGGGGCAGGCCGAGGCCGTCCTCGACCGTGGCGAGCAGCGACGTGTGCCCGTAGGCCGCGCTCGTCATGCCCGGCTTGACGAGCGGGCCGGCGATGAAGAGCGGCATCGGCGCGGGCGTCAGGTCGTTGGTCTGCTCGTCCCACACGATGAAGAGCACGTCCCTGCCGCCCGCCTGCATCCCCTTCGACATGAGGATCGCCTGCGCGTTCATGCTCAGCCACGTGTCGCCCTGCTGGATCTCCGGCGTCGACGGGCAGCTCGGGTCTCCGTGCATGTCGTTGCAGACGTTCGGCGAGATCATCATGAAGCGGCGCATGCCCGCCCCCAGATCCGTCGCGAAGTCCGCGTCGAAGTCGCGGACGCGGTCCTGGCAGAGCGACGGCGTGCCATAGATGTCGGTGTAGTAGAGGAACGGGACGTGCCGCTGCGCGAACGGGGTCGGAGATCCGGGCGTGCACGGCGTGAGCATCGACTCGCCGTACTCGCGCCAGGGGATCTGCGCGGCGTCGAGCTGGTTGCCGAGGTGCATGACCCCCGAGACCGGGCACGTGCACGAGTTGAGCACGAGGTTGCAGTTGAGCGCGTTGCACGACGTGGGCGTGCCCGACATGGGGCAGTCGCAGGTGATGCCTTGCGGCGAGCCCGAGGTCAGCGTGATGTAGTTGGTCAGGCTCGGGTGCGTGCTCGTCGTGTAGTTGCTCGCGTAGGCCTGCGTCTGCAGCAGGCCGTTGAGGTACGGCGCGTTCGACGAGCCCTGGATGTCCGACAGGGACGTGTTCTCCATGACGATGACGAACACGTGATCGAACGCGGGCACCCCGGTGGGGCTGACGCAGGTGGTCCCGGCCGCGTTGCACGCGAAGCCCGTCGGGCACGTGCCGCAGCCTCCGGCGTCGCCCGCGCTGCCGCTCGACGAGCCGCTCGACGAGCCGCTCGACGAGCCGCTCGACGAGCCGCTCGACGAGCCGCTCGACCCGCTCGAGCCGCCCGACGAGCCCGACGAGCCGCCGGAGCTGCCGCTCGACGACCCCCCGGAGGACCCGCTCGACGAGCCGCTCGAGGACCCGCTCGCGCCGCTGGACGACCCGCTCGAGCTCCCGACACCGCTGTCCTGGCCGGTACCGCCCGGCGTGCTCCCGCCGGAGCCGCACGCCGCCGCCAGGGCCAGAGCCACCGTAGCCGAGAGGACCGGGGTCGCCCGCATGATGGCGAAGGACATACCACACGGCGGCGGACGGGAGCGGAGGGCCCGGGCTACAGTGGAGGGACCGTGAAGGGCCCCGACGTCGCGCTCGCCCCTGGCACCTGCCTCGGCGGGCGATACGAGCTGCACGAGCGGCTGGGCGCGGGGGCCATGGGATCGGTCTACGCGGCCCGCGGCCCCGGGGGCGCGCGCGTGGCCGTGAAGGTCCTCGCCGACGCCTCGCGAAGAGGCGACGAGGGCGAGCGCAGGGCACGCTTCCTGCGCGAGGCCGCGGTGTGCGCCACGATCCGACACCCGCACGTCGTGCCGGTCCTCGATCACGGCGTCGACGACGTGACGGCCGCCCCCTTCCTCGTCATGCCCCTGCTCGCGGGCGAGGATCTCGCGTCTGTGCTCGACCGCGCGACGTGCCTCGCGCCCCCCGTCGCCGTGGCGCTGGCCGTGCAGGCGTGCGAGGGCCTCGCGGCGGCCCACGCGCGCGGCGTCGTGCATCGCGACGTCAAGCCCAGCAACCTGTTCCTCGAGACGCAAGGCGAGCACGTCGTCGTCAAGGTGACCGACTTCGGCCTCGCGAAGGCCGGCGGCGAGAGCCCGGCGGGGCCGGGGGCGCTCACGGCGACCGGGCGCTTCATGGGGACGCCGCAGTACGTGTCGCCGGAGCAGGCCGTGAGCGCCAAGCACGTCGACGCCCGCACCGACGTCTACGGCGTCGCCATGTCCCTGTATCACGCGCTCTCGGGCGCCCCGGCGTTCGCCTACGTGCGGTCGTTCATGGGTCTGGTCCTCGAGCTGACGGGGCGCGAGGCGCCTCACGTCCAGGCCGCCGCGCCGTGGGTCCCGGCGGCCGTCGCGCGCATCGTCCACGCGGCGCTGCTGCGCGACCCGGCCCGGCGCTGCCCGAGCGCGTCCGAGCTGGCGCTCGCGCTCGACATGGCCGTGGGGATCGACACGAGCCGCGCGGCTGTCCCGGTCGCCAGCCTGCGCACCGCCCCCGACATGACGCGTCAAGGGGCTTCGCCTCGGGCCGCGCTCGCGGCATCATGGGAAGAGGTCCTCCGGGTCTGATCGCCGTGCGCCCCTTCCTCCCCTGGCTTTCCCTCGTCGCTGCCGCCGCCCTGACCGCCCGGCCCTCGCCCGCCGGGGCACCGGCGCAGCCGTCGGGGGACGTGAGCGCGCCGGCCGACCGTTCGCTCGTCGCGACGCTGAGCGACGGCGTGACCGTGACGTTCGAGCCGGGAGCGCGCGGCCGGTGGCTGCCCCGCGGGCGGCTGCCGAGCGAGACCAACGGGTGGGCCGTGGGGGGCCACCTCGTGCTGCTCGAGGGCGAGCTCGAGGTGCGCATGCCGGACGCCCCCAAGGGCTCCCACGCGTTCCTCGTGCAGACCAAGGCGGGTACGCTCACCGACTGGCGTGGCAAGCTCCACGTGGGGGTGCACGCGGACAAGACGACCGCCGCCATCTACCAGGGCGCGCTCGTCGTCGGCTCCAACGGGCAGGGGTTCCCCGTCTACGACGGCGCGGGCATCCTGATGCGCAAGGGCGTCGATCCCGACAAGTCGCTCGGCATTCCGCCGGCGCCGGTGTGGGACGCGGCGCAGGGCGCATCGTCGCTCGTCGTCGAGCCGCAGGGCGCGCGCGGGACGGTGGGCTTCGCCTGGAAGCCCGTGCCCGGCGCGGCGAGCTACCGCGTCGCCATCGCGCACGACGCGTCGATGAGCGGCGTGATGGAGGTCGCGACCACGACCGATACGACCTACGCGATGGTCGAGCGCGGGGGCGCGGGGTACTGGGCGCAGGTGCGCGCGGTCGGCGCCGCGGGCATCGTGGGCGACTGGTCTCCGCCCCGATCGCTGCGGGTCATCCACTACTCGCTCCCCGAGGCGGCCGTCGTGGCGCGCGACGGGACGATCGTCCTGCCGCCCCATACGGGGGTCACGCTCGCGGACGCGGGCGGCCTCGAGATGGCCTACGGCACGAGCGCCGGACGATCGCCCGTGCCCCTCTTCTGGTCGCCCGTGGTCACCACGCTGCGGCTGCCCGAGGACACCGACGCGAGGGTCGTCCACCTCCGGGATCCGGCGCTGGGGCAGGAGACCTCGCTGACCCTCGCGCGACGCGCGCTGCGCGTCGACGTCGACATGACCCCGCGCGACCCTGCCCCCGGCGTGCCGATCGACGTGCGCGCGGTCGCCTGGGACCCGACGCGGCGCCTCGATCCGACCCAGGAGCGCATCGTCCTCGAGGCGACGCACGACCTCGACCCGATCCCGGTCGCCTGGCGCCAGGCGGGAGCCACGTGGACGGCACGGATCAGCCTCCCGGCGACGCTCCAGCCCACCGTGTTGCGTGTCGTGGCGCGCGACGCCTTCGGCGCCGAGATCGGCCGCGGCTTCGTCGAGATCGGCGCCTCCTCCCCGCGCGCTCGGTAGCCCTTGTCCCCCGCGCCTCCCGGACGTCTCAATCCCGCCTCGCGGGAAATCCCTCGCCTGAGCCGCCCGGACAACGCGCATAGCCTTGGGGGGGTTATGGGGGTGTGCTCCAAGTGCTCCGCCGCGTGCGACGAGGCGCACGCCTTCTGCTTCGCGTGCGGCGCCCCCCTGGAGCACGAGCGCCCCAGGGAAGACGCGCTGCTCGGGCGCGTGCTGCCGGGCGGCTACCGGGTGACGCACCTTGTGGGCGTCGGGGGGATGGGGCGGGTGTACTGCGCCGAGCAGGTGAACCTGGCCCGGACGGTGGCCGTCAAGCTGGTGCACCCCCACCTGGCCGACGACGACCTCACCGTCGCGCGCTTCCTCAACGAGGCGCGCACGGCGAGCCGGCTGAGCCACCCCAACTCCGTGGGTATCTTCGACTTCGGCCGCACCGAGCAGGGGCAGCCCTACATCGTCATGGAGTACCTGCGCGGGCGCGATCTGGCGCACGTGGCCCACGACGAGGGCCCCCTGCCCCTCCCCCGTATCGTCGACATCCTGCGCCAGGTCCTGCTGGCGCTCGAGGAGGCGCACGCGCTCGGGATCGTCCACCGCGACCTGAAGCCCGACAACATCGTGCTCGAGCCGCTGCGCTCCGGGCTCGACTTCGTGAAGGTGGTCGACTTCGGCCTCGCCAAGATCCTCGAGGACGCCATGGGCGCGGTGCCCGGGCGCGGCGCGCTGACCCGGCCCGGCCTCGTGTGCGGCACGCCCGAGTACATGAGCCCCGAGCAGGGACGGGGCGATCCGCTCGACGGGCGCGCCGACCTCTACTCGCTGGGCATCGTGTACTACGAGCTGCTGACCGGGCGCGTCCCGTTCCAGGGTGACACGGCGACCAAGACGCTCCTCCTGCAGCTGAGCGAGGAGCCGGTCGATCCGCGGGCCGCCGTCCCCGAGCGCAGCCTCCCCGACGCCTTCGCCGAGCTCGCGCTGCGCGCGCTCGCCAAGCGCAAGGAGGACCGCTTCCAGTCGGCGCGCGAGATGAGCGACGCGCTCGAGGCCGCGCTCGCCGGCGTGACGGGGCGCGTCTCGTTCCCTCGCGTGGTCACCACGGGCGTGCGGTGCCGCGCGTGCGGCGCGTTCACCAGCCTCGGCCAGAAGTTCTGCGGCGACTGCGGGGCGCCGATGTCGGTCGCGCCGCGCCCCGCGTCGCCCAGCCCGCCGCAGCCCAGGGTCGGCGCGGACGCCGCGGCGCCGACGCTGGCGCGCGCCTCCGCCGTCTCCGGGGTCGACCACGCCCTGCCGCTGATGGCGCGCACCGACGCGCTCGACTGGCTCGAGCTGCGGCGGCGCACCGGCGAGAAGGCGTTCGCGAGCGCGCACGTCACCGGCGAGACGGGCGCGGGCAAGACGCGGCTCGTCGACGAGTTCGCGGCGCGGTGCGCCTCGCGCGGCGACCTGGTCGTCGCCGTGGGGCCCGACCCGGCGTGGGCCAAGATCGGCTACTTCACCGTGCGCGCGGCCGTGTGCGCGCTCCTGGATCTGCAGGACTCCGGGGCTCCGGACCTGGACGCCCTCGGCGCCCCGCCGGGCGCGCGCGTCGGCCTCGACGCGATGTGGAGCCGGGCCGA
>JAJYCT010000167.1 GCA_021778125.1 Myxococcales bacterium | reverse complement strand
GCGGCCCGCGCGCGCATCGACGAGGCCGCGGCGTGCACGATCTTGCAGAGCTGGCTCGACGCGCGCCGGGGCCGCCGGTGACGCCGCGCGCGAAGCCCGCCAGGCCCCGGCGGCGACGCAGGCGGCCCCCGTCCACCCCTCCGGTGGCGCCGCCGCCGCCGCGCCGCCGCGCGGTGGCGCCGTGGGTCCTCGGAGCCCTCGCCGTGCTGGCGATCGGCGCGTCGACATGGTTCTTCGTCCTGCTGCCGTCCGAGGCGGGGCCGGGGACGGGCAAGGCCGTGGAGCTCGTCGTCCCCGCGGGGCAGAGCGCCGGCCAGCTCGCCGCGCAGCTCGCCTCGGCGGGCCTGGTCACGCGGCCGCAGCTCTTCGCCCTCTGGCTGCGCGCGACGGGCGGCACGCGCGCCGTCGTGCCGGGCCGGCACCTGCTCGCCGACGACCTGAGCGCGCGTCAGATCGTCGCCCGCCTCGAGCGGCGCCCCGGCGGCGGCAGCGCCCACGTCACGTTCCCCGAGGGCTGGACGCGCTTCGACATGAGCAAGCGCCTGCAGGACAGGGAGGTGTGCGCCCTGCGCGACTTCCTCGACGCGACGGTCGACGCAACGCTCCTGCGCGAGCTGGGGATCGAGGGCGACAGCGCCGAGGGCTACCTCTTCCCCGCGACCTACGACCTGCCGCTCGACAGCGATCCGCGCGACGTCGTGCGCCGCATGAAGCGCGAGTTCGACCGGCGCTGGGACCAGCTCTCGCGCGCGCACTCGGCGAGCCTGAACGACGTGATGACCTCGGCGGGCCTGCGCGCGCGCGACGTCGTGACGCTCGCGTCGATCGTCGAGAAGGAGGCGGCCGTCGACGACGAGCGCCCGCTCATCGCGAGCGTCTTCCTGAACCGCCTGCGCGATCCGTCGTTCTCGCCCCGGCGCCTCGAGTCCGACCCGACGGCGACCTACGGCTGCCTGGTGGCGCCCGAGCGCGCGCCCTCGTGCGCGTCGTTCACCGGCAAGGCCACCGCGGCGATCGAGCACGATCCGGACAACCCGTACTCGACGTACACGCACGAGGGGCTGCCCCCGGGCCCGATCGCGAACCCGGGCGCGCGCGCGCTCGAGGCGACGATGAGCCCCGCGAGCACGCACTACTTCTACTTCGTGGCCCGCGGCGACGGCCGCTCGACGTTCTCCGAGACGTTCGGCGCCCACAGCGCGGCCGTGCACGACGGCGGGCGGCGGTAGGCTCGCGCGCTCAGCTGGGGTAGAAGCGGGGCCATCGTGCTTCTCGTCGGCGACATCGGGGGGACCCACGCGCGCCTCGCGCTGGCCACGCCGCCGGGGCGCGTCGTGCGCCGCCAGGCGTTCGAGAGCGAAAAGTTTCGCTCGCTCGAGGCCGTCGCGCGGGCGTTCCTCGGCGAGGGCTCGCCCCGGATCACCGCGGCGGCGTTCGGCGTGGCGGGCCCCGTCGTCCGCGGCCGGTGCGTGGCGACGAACCTGCCCTGGGTGATCGACGAGCGCGTGCTGTCGCGGCGGCTCGGCATCCGGCGCGTCACGCTCCTCAACGACCTCGTGGCCCTGTCGCTCGGCGCCGTCGCCGTCGCGTCGTCGAAGCTGCAGCCGCTGGGGGGCGCGGGGCGCCCGAAGCGGCGCGGCGCGAGCGTGGCCGTGATCGCCGCGGGCACGGGCCTCGGCGAGGCACTCCTCGTCTGGGACGGAGCGCGCCACGTTCCGAGCGCCACCGAGGGCGGGCACGTGGAGTTCGGGCCGCGTGACGACGTCGAGATCGACCTGCTGCGCTTCCTGCGCGAGCGCTTCGGACACGTGAGCTACGAGCGCGTGGTGTCGGGCGCAGGCCTGGGGCACCTGTACGACTTCTTCCTGGGCCGCTCGGGGATGCGGGAGGCCCCGGCGCGGGCGGCGGCGCTCGCCGCGGCGCCGGACCGCAACGCCGCCATCGCGGCCCTGGGCGCGAGCGGGGAGAGCCCCGCCGCCGCCGCCGCCGTGGCGCGCTTCGCGTCCGTCTACGGGGCCGAGGCCGGAAACCTCGCGCTCAAGAGCCTGGCGACCGGGGGCGTCCTGGTCTGCGGCAACATCGCCGGCAAGCTCCTCCCCGTGCTCCGGCGAGGGGGGTTCCTCCACGCCTTCCAGGACAAGGGCCGCTTCGCGCCGCTCCTGAAGACCATCCCCGTCGCGGTCGTCACCGACCCCGACGTGGGGCTCGCGGGCTCCCTGCGCGTCGCGAAGGGCGAGGCCTAGGGCAAGCTCACTCTTCCCTTCGGGCCCGATCCTGGCGATCCTCTTGCCCCCATGCCCCGCGAATATGAAGCTTCCCAGGTCGCGCTCGCTGTCAACACCATCAAGGGCCTCGCCATCGACGGCGTCGAGAAGGCCCAGTGCGGCCACCCCGGCACGCCGATGGGCCTCGCGGCCATCACGTTCGAGGTCTGGACTCGCTACCTGCGCTACGACCCGCGCGATCCTGCGTGGCTCGGGCGCGACCGCTTCGTCCTCTCGTGCGGGCACGCGTCGATGCTCCTCTACTCGATGCTTCACCTGGCCGGGTACGACCTGCCGATGTCGCAGCTCCAGGCCTTCCGCCAGTGGGGCAGCAAGACGCCGGGGCACCCCGAGCACGGCGTGACCCCCGGCGTCGAGACGACGACGGGGCCCCTCGGGCAGGGCATCGGCAACGCCGTGGGCATGGCGCTCGCGCTCAAGCTCAAGGCGGCGCGCTTCGGCGAGGCGTTCGCCGACGCGAAGGTGTACTGCCTGGCCAGCGACGGCGACCTCATGGAGGGCGTCAGCGGCGAGGCGTCGAGCATCGCGGGCCACCTCGGGCTCGACAACCTCGTCGTCATCTACGACGACAACCACATCACCATCGAGGGCGACACGGCCCTCGCGTACTCCGAGGACGCGTGCAAGCGCTACGAGGCGTACGGCTGGTCGGTGCAGACGCTCGACGACGGGCACGACCACGCGAAGATCCGCGCCGCGGTGGACCGGGCGGTCGCGCAGAAGGGCAAGCCCTCGTTCATCCGGGCGCGCACGCACATCGGCGATGGCGCGCCGAACAAGCACGACACCGCCAGCGCCCACGGCGAGCCGCTCGGCAAGGACGAGGTCGCGGCGACCAAGAAGGCCATGGGCTTCGATCCCGACAAGACGTTCGTCGTGGCCGACAGCGTCTACGCGCTCTTCAGGGAGCGCGCCGCCGACAACGCGAAGGCGAAGGCCGACTGGACCTCCCGCCACGACGCCTGGCGCAAGGGCAACGCCGCGCTCGCGGCGCAGCTCGACGCGTTCGAGGCCAAGGCGGTCCCGGCGAACCTGTACGAGACGCTGCTCGCGGCCATCCCCGAGAAGGACGACGCGACGCGGAACCTCTCGGGCGTGCTCGAGAACGTGGTGGCGAAGCTCGTCCCGTCGCTCATCGGCGGCTCGGCCGATCTCGCGGGCTCGACCAAGACGCTCATCAAGGACGGCGGCAGCGTGGGCCCCGGCGCGTTCGCCGGGCGCAACATGCACTGGGGCATCCGCGAGCACGGCATGGGCGCCGTGTGCAACGGCATGGCGCTCTCGGGCGGGATCATCCCGTTCGGCGCGACGTTCCTCATCTTCTCCGACTACATGCGGCCGTCGGTCCGCCTGTCGGCGCTGATGGAGCAGCAGTGCGTCTGGGTCTACACGCACGACTCGATCTTCCTCGGCGAGGACGGCCCGACGCACCAGTCGATCGAGCAGCTCTGGGCGCTGCGCCTCATCCCGAACCTCTACGTGGCGCGCCCCGCCGACGGGCTGGAGTGCGCGGCGGCCTGGGCGCTCGCGATGCAGCGGCGGCACGGCCCGACCGCGTTCGCCCTGACGCGCCACAAGCTGCCGAAGATCGCGCGCGACGCCGGGTTCGATCCCAGAGACGCCCTGCGCGGCGCCTACGTCGCGCAGGAGGCCACGGGCGGCAAGCCCGACGCGATCCTCGTGGCGACCGGCAGCGAGCTGCACCTCGCGGTGGGCGCGCGCGCGAAGCTCGAGGCCGAGGGCAAGAAGGTGCGCGTGGTGAGCGCGCTCTGCCTCGAGGCGTTCGAGGCCCAGGACGAGGCGTACCGCGAGCGCGTGCTGCCGCGCGGCGTGAAGAAGTGCTCCATCGAGGCGGGGCGCACGCCCCCGTGGCGGGCGTTCGTCGGCGAGGCGGGGCTGACGCTCGGCATCGACCGGTTCGGGGCCAGCGCGCCCGACAAGGTCCTCGGCGAGAAGTTCGGCCTCACCGTCGACGCGGTGACGAGCCGGGTGCGCGCCTGGCTATAGGCCGCCCGCGGCCTTGTCGATGATCCAGGTCACGACACCCTGGCACCCGCGCACGACGCGGGCCGGGGTGTCGTGCACGTCGCCCTGCGCGAGCCAGGCGCGCTCGAGGGCCGCGCGCTTGCCGGCGCCGACGGCCAGGAGCAGGACGGTGCGCGCGTGCTCGAGCGCGGGGGCCGTGAGCGTCAGGCGCGCCTCGAGCTCTCCGCGGGCGGCCACCGGCACGACGAGGCGGTGGCGCTCGTCGATCGTCGCCGCGTCGCCGGGGAACAGGGACGCGGTGTGGCCGTCGTCGCCGATGCCGAGCACGACGACGTCGAAGGCGGGCACGCCGTCGCCGCCGAGTTCCACGTGCTCGCGGATCGCCTGCTCGTAGTCGCGTGCGGCGGCGTCGAGGTCGGCCGCCTCGCCGGGCATGCGGTGGACGCGCCCGGACGGCGGCGCGATCGCGTCGAGCAGCGTGGCCTTGGCGGTCAGGTAGTTGCTGCGCTCGTGCGTGGGCGCCACGGCGCGCTCGTCGACCCAGAAGAGGTCGACCCGGGTCCAGTCCACGGTCCGGTCGCGCCCCAGCAGCGCGTAGGCTTCGCGCGGGGTGTTGCCCCCCGAGAGCGCGAGCGTGGCGTGGCCGGACCGCGCGATCGCGGAGCGCAGGGCCTTGGCCACGCGGGAGGAGGCTTCTCGGGCGACGCCCGCGGCGTCGGGCATCGCGACGAGCTGACCGGGGACGACCTTGGTAGTCATGGGCGGCGGCAGACGTTACCTCCGGCTCGGCCGGCGTGCACCTGGCAGCCGACATTTCGCGGCCGGGCACCTCTAGCAGCACGCCAGCTCCTCGCCGCGCAGCTCGTCGGCCCAGGCGACCGCCTCGGCGAGGGCGTGGTCGTGCGCCGGGCGCCGCAGGGTCCGTTCGAGCAGCCGCCCCGTCCCCGTCGACCAGAGGCGCACGCGATGCTCGAGCCGCGAGGGCTCGCCCCCCGCCGGGTGCACCTCGAGGCGCCACGTCGCGGCGTCCGCGTCCCGCGCGATCTCGCCGGTCATCGCGAGGTCGCCGGCGCGCGCCTCGAGGCGGACGGCCTGCAGGGCCTCGCTCGTGACCGCCCCGGCCGGCTGGCTGCGCAGCGCCACGGACATCGTGCCGCCGTCGGCGCGCAGCAGGCGCAGCTTGCCGGCGTACGCCGCGGCCCGCCACCCCAGGCGCGTCGCCAGCCACCCGAGCAGGAGCGCCCCGTCGGCCGCGAGCGGGGCGCCGGGCGACGAGGCCTGCGTGATCGTCAGGTGGGTGACCCCGCCCGCGAGGGGGCGTAGGCGAGGCTCGTCGAACAGGCGTGCGCAGAGCTCCTGCCAGGGGGCCAGGCGCGTCCAGGCGAGGTCCGCCACGCCGGGGCGCTCGGCCGCGGCCCGCGCGCGCGCCCAGTAGACGACGTTCGCGATGCTGGCGAGCGAGCCGTGCGCCGCGTCGAGCACGATGCGGGCGGCGTCGCGCGCGAGCGGCGCGAACGTGGGATCGTCGGCATGCACGTGCCCGAGCCACACCAGCGTCGTCGGGACGTCGCTCCGGCACAGCGTCGACAGGACGCTCGGCACGCGGACGCACGCCGCGCCGCGCGCGACGAAGTGGACGCGCTCCGAGCACACCGCGCCGCGGCCGTCGGGCGCGGGCGCGCACACGGCCGACACGTCCGCCTCGAGGCCGTCGGCGCCGTCGGGGTCGAGCCCCACCACCAGGGCCCGCGCCGGCATCGACTGCACGACGTCCTCGACCACCGGCACGAACGCCTCGGCCAGAGCGGGGGAGTCGGCCACGACGATCAGGTTCACCGTGCACGCGCGGGCCCTCGGGACCTCGCCCGGCCGCGGCGCCGCCGCCCAGAGCGCCCGCAGCTCCTCGTCGACGCGCGCGAGCACCTCGCGGGGCGTCTCGCTCACGGCCTTCTCCAGCGCCGGCCGTCGCGCGCCAGCAGGTCGTCGGCGGCCTCGGGCCCCCAGGAGCCCGCCGCGTAGGTGGGCGGCGGCGTCATCCCGTCGGCCACCCAGGCCTCCAGCACACGATCGATGTAGGCCCACTGCTCCTCGACCTCGTCGCGGCGCGTGAACAGCGTGGCCTCGCCCCGCATCGCGTCGAGCAGCAGACGCTCGTAGGCCTCCGGCGTGTTCGAGCCGAACGTCGCGCCGTAGCGGAAGTCCATCGCCACGTCGCGCAGGATGGTCTGCTGGCCCGGCTCCTTGGACGTGAAGCGGAGCGCGATGCCCTCGTCGGGCTGGACGCGCACCGCCAGCACGTTCGGGGCGATCCCGCCGTCCTGCGCGTGGAAGAGCGCGTGCGGCAGGTCGTGGAAGACGACCGCGATCTCGGTCACGCGGCGGGCCATCCGCTTGCCGGCGCGCACGTAGAACGGCACGCCGCTCCAGCGCCAGTTGTCGACGAAGCACCGCATCGCGACGTACGTCTCGACGCGCGAGTCGCCCGCCACGTCGGGCTCCTCGCGGTAGGCGGCGACGTCCTCGCCTCGCACCAGGCCGCGCGCGTACTGCCCCCGCACGACGTTGCGAGGGACCTCGCTGCGCTCCATCTTCCGGAGGCTGCGAAGCACCTTGACCTTCTCGTCGCGCACGGCGTCCGCGGCGAGCGAGATCGGCGGCTCCATGGCGGTCAGGCAGAGCAGCTGCATGAGGTGGTTCTCGACGATGTCGCGCGTGACCCCCGTCTGCTCGTAGAAGCGCCCGCGCGACTCGACGCCGATGTCCTCGGCGACCGTGATCTGCACGTGGTCGACGTGCGCGCGGCCCCAGACGGGCTCGAACAGCGAGTTCGCGAAGCGGAACACGAGGAGGTTCTGCACCGTCTCCTTGCCGAGGTAGTGGTCGATGCGGAAGACCTGCGACTCGTCGAAGGCGGACGCGACGGCGTCGTTCAGGCGCCGCGCGCTGGCGAGGTCGTGGCCGAACGGCTTCTCGAACACGACGCGCGTCCAGGGGCCGCCGGCGCGCTCGCGGCCGGGCGGGTCGACCAGCCCCGCGGCGCGCAGCCCCTCGACGATCGGGCCGAACTCGGCGGGCGGGACGGCGAGGTAGATGAGCGTACTGTGGCGCGTCCCCCGCTCGGCCGCGAGGCGGTCGAGGTGGGCCCGGAGCGCGTCGTAGGTCGAGCTCTCGCTCGCCGCGCCCCGCACGTACGTGAGGCCCCGCGCAAAGTCGCTCCAGACCGCGTCGTCCGGCTTGCGGTGAGAGAAGGCCGCGACTGCGGACCGCATCTCCTCGCGGAAGACGTCGTCCGACTTGTCGCGGCGCGCGACGCCCACCACGGCAAAGCCGCCGGGCAGGAGGCGCTGCCATGCGAGGTTGTAGAGCGCGGGCAGGAGCTTGCGGCGGGTGAGGTCCCCGGAGGCGCCGAAGATGACGACGGTGCAGGCGTCGCTCGTGCGGTCCTCGACGAGGCCGCGGCGCAGCGGGTTGGGGGCGAGGGGCTGCGTCATGCGCGCGCCATGGTAACCCGCCACGTCGCCGCCGGGGCCGCCACGGTCTGGCCCGGACCTTGCGCGCGGGGGCACAGTGTTTAGGTTGATTGCTCGAGAGGCAGGTCATGCGAGTCAGCGAACACAGGGAAGGGCGCATTGTCGGGCACGTGCAGGTCAAGGTCGCTTCGCGCGTGTATTCGGTGCCGGTCCGTGCGGTCTCCCTGACGGGGACGGAGGCTCGCGAGGGCTTTTTCGCCGAGGGGGAAGGGGGATTCGGCATCCTGGTGGACAGCTCGGGCACCGAGGAGAATCAGCGCGCCACCATCGAGCGCGCCACGGCGGAGGCGGCGCAGTTCCTCGCCCGCAAGTTCTTGAACTGAGCCGCGGGAGCGGCGGAATCAAATCGGCTTGTCGGGTGTCATAGAGGACGAGAGGACGGATGCCATGAGCGCTGGCGAGACGGGTCATCGGGCCCCTGCATCGAACGATACGTCGGTCATCGTGGCCGGAGATCCGCCTGTCGGCTCTGCCTACGGCCTCGAGCTGGCTCCCGATCCGCCGCCGCGTGCGCCACACGTCGAGGACGGGTCGGCGCGCCCCGCCGACAGGCCGCGCCGCCGGCGCGGGTTCGCGGCCATGGACCGCACGCGGGTGAGCGAGATCGCCCGCAAGGGCGGCAAGGCGGCGCACACGGCGGGGACCGCCCACGAGTTCACGAGCGACGAGGCTCGCGAGGCGGGCCGCAAGGGCGGGCGGGCCACGCACGCCAAGCGCCGCCAGCGCGCCGAGCAGACGGCAGCAGGCTCGCCCTCCGGGTCGGGTGAAGAGCGGGGCGGGCGCTAGAGCGCTAGGAGCGTTCGTCCGGGGACTGGTGAAGCAGACGCGCCAGGGTCTCGATCGCCTCGGTGACGCGCTGACGCTCGCCGCGCGGGACGCGGGCGAGCAGGGCGGCGCTGGCCTCGGACCACCCGGCCGACATGGACTCGGCGACGCGCTTGCCGCGCGGCGTGAGGCGGACGTCGGTCTGCCGGCCGTCGTCGGCGCCGCGCCTGCGGACGACGTAGCCGGCGCGCTCCAGGCCGGCGAGGTTGCGGCTCGCGGTCGACGGGTCGATCCCGAGCACGTCGGCGATCGACGAGGTCGACATCGCACCGCGCTCGGCGAGCACCGCGAGGGCCTCGGCCTGCTGCGGGGTCACGTCGCCCGAGCGCGCACGCTCCCTGCCCAGGCGCCCGAGCGCGCGGGCGACCGTTTGTAGCGAGCGCGACGTCTTGGTCTCGGCCATTAAGCTGCAATGGTCTTTCCGAACTACGCGCCGACGTCAACCCCTAGCCGACAGGAACGGCCGCCCCGGCCCGCCCGGGATGACGCACGCCGGTACGGGGGTGTAGTCTCCGGGGCCATGAGCGAGTCTAGGCTCGGCAAGGACATCTTCCTCGCCCTCGCGGCGATTGCGTGGGCCGACGGGCAGCTCGATCCCGACGAGGCCGACGGCATCGTCCGGGCGGCGCTCGACGAGGGAATGGGCCTCGAGGCGATCGCCGAGATCGAGGCGGCGACCAAGCACAAGGTCGACCTGGGGGTCATCGACAGGGCCGGCCTCTCCAGGGAGGACCGGCTGTTCGTCTACGGCGTCGCCTCCTGGATCGCGCGGATGGACGGCAAGGTGTCGGCCGAGGAGGCCGAGGCGCTGGCCAAGCTGGGAGAGCGCCTGGGCATCCCGGAGCGCGCGCGCATGCACGCCGAGACCATCGCGCGGCAGGTGGCGGAGCTGCCCGAGGGCGACCGCCCGGCCCGCTACGATCTCTCGGCGCTGCGGCGGATCATCGCCGCGCGCCTGGGCGACTCGAAGGCCGCGCGCGACGCCACGTGAAGCGCGACGGCGGCCTTCGGTTCGCGATAAGGTGAAGGTCCCTTCCGGGCCATGACGACGGGGCAGAAGAGCACCGCCAGTGCAGCGCCGAGCGAGATCGGAACGGTCCTCGGCCAGCGCTACGAGGTCGTCCGCGAGCTCGGGCGCGGCGGCATGGGGGTCGTGTACCTGTGCCGGGACGTCGTCACGGGCGACCGGGTCGCCCTCAAGCGCCTGCGCGCGCCCGAGAAGGGCGAGGCGCGGCCCGAGGAGAACTGGTGGTTTCACCAGGAGGCCCGCGCCGTCGCGCTGCTCGACCACCCGGCCATCGTGCGCGCCCGCGACTTCGGCCAGCTCGCCGACGGCACGCCGTTCTTCGTCATGGACGTGCTCCCCGGGCGCAGCGTGCACGAGTGGATGCACACCACCAACCTGCCCTGGGGCGTCATCTGGTCGATGGTGGACCAGGCGCTCGCGGGGCTCGCGCACGCACACGCGCGCGGCGTCATTCACGGCGACCTCAAGCCCTCGAACATCATGCTCGACCTCGCGACGTCGGGGCGGGGGCCGCGCACGTACCTGCTCGACCTGGGCCTCGCCTGGCTGCGCGAGTACCGGCACGACTCGCGCCTCGACGGCACGCGCGCCCCGGAGGTCGCCGTGCACTCGGGCGCCGGAACCGTCGGGTGGGTCGCGCCCGAGCAGATCCGCCGGCAGGCGGCGCTCGTGGGGCCGGCCACCGACCTCTACGCGCTCGGCTGCGTGATGTACCGCGTGATCTCCGGCAAGGAGATCTTCGAGGGCAACGCCCAGGACGTGCTGCGCGCGCACAAGCGCACCCCCGTGCCCCCGCCGCGCCTGCCCGAGGGCGTGCCGCCCGAGGCCGGCCCGTTCATCCTGCGGCTGCTCGAAAAGAAGCCGTGGCACCGCTACGAGTTCGCCGCCGACGCGCGCCGCGCGTGGGCGGCGCTGCGGCCCGCCACGGCGTCGACGCTCGAGGAGATCGTGCTGTCGGGGCCGAGCTCGCGCGCCGCGCCGGCGATCGCGTCGCGGTCGCTCGCCCCGGGCATCCTCAGCCTGCGCGCGCCGATGCTCGTGGCCCGGCAGGAGGAGCGGCGCGACCTGTGGGCGGCCGTCGAGGGCGTGGCGAGCGGCAGGCCGCGCCAGGAGCTCATCGCCCTCATCGGCGACGCCGGCGTGGGCAAGAGCCGGCTCGCCGAGTGGCTCTGCGCCGAGGTGCACGAGCGCGGCGTGATGCTGCCGCTGCGCGCCCGCTACGGACGCATCCCCACGCCGCTCGACGGCATCACCGCGGCCATCAACGCCCACTTCGGCCTCGAGGGGGCCGACCGCGCCGCCGTCGAGCAGGCGCTCATCACGCGCTGGGAGGTCGGCAAGGAGGACGACGACGCGCTCACGTGGGTCGCGGCGACGGCCGAGTGGCTCCGGCCCACGCCGCCGGGCGTGCTCGCGCCCCTGGGGCCGAGCGGCAAGCGCTTCGTGCTCGACCGGCCCGAGCTGCGCTTCATCGTCATCCGCCGCGTGCTCGAGCGCCTCTCGCGCGGCCGTCCCGTGATGCTCTGGCTCGACGACCTGCACTACGCGTCGCCGAACACCTTCGAGACGCTCTCGCGCCTGCGCCGCGATGCCCCCGACCTGCCCATCCTGCTCGTGGCCACGGCGCGCAGCGAGACCCTCGCGACCGATCTGGACGCCGCGCTGCGCATGGAGGCGATGCGCGCGGAGTGGTCGGGCAAGGTGCTCGAGCTCAAGCCGCTCGCCACCGACGCGACCGAGTCGCTCCTGCGCGCCGCGCTCCCCCTGACCGAAGGGGCGGTCAAGCGCGTGGTCGAGCAGAGCCGCGGCAACCCGCTCTTCGCGCTGCAGCTGCTCTACGCGTGGGCGGGCGGCGGCTACCTGACGCTCGAGGGCGACCGCTACGGCGTCCCCGACGCGGCGCTGCAGGGCCGCCCCATCACCACCGCCGAGCTGTGGGACGAGCGCATCCGCGCCATCCCGACCGAGCTGCGCCTGAGCGCGTACGCGGCCGCCGCGCTCGGCGACGACGTGCGCGGCGACGTCCTGAAGACCCTCTGCGCCGCGCTCGGGATGGACCCGCGCGACGCGCTCGTCGCCCTCACGCGCGCCCAGATCCTGCTCGCCGCCGGCAACGATCAGTTCCGCTGGCCGCACGCGCTCCTCCAGGAGCACCTGCTCGAGCGCCTGCAGGAGCGCAACGACGCGCCCGCCGTCTACCGCCTCGCGGCCAACGCGCTCGCGCGCCACCCGGCCGTCGGCTTGCGGCGCATCATGAAGCACCGCGTGCAGAACCTCCTCAAGGCGGGCGACGACGACACCGCCGCGAGGCTCATGTTCGACTTCATCCGCGGCTCGTGGCGGCGCGGCCGCGACACCGCGGCGACGCTGCGCGACCTGCAGCTGCTCGACGGGCGCCTCCACGGATCGAACGCGGCGGAGGGCGCGCGGTGGCGCGCGGAGGCGCTGCGCTACATCGGCCGCCTCGACGAGGCGCGCGCCGAGGCCGAGGCCGCGCGCGAGGCGTTCCGCCGCGCCGGCGACGCGGC
>JAJYCT010000596.1 GCA_021778125.1 Myxococcales bacterium | reverse complement strand
GACGTTCACCGCGGGCGGCGCCCCGGCGGCGCCGCGCCCGAACCCGACGAACCCCACGCGCAGCCCGCCGACCGCGCGCACGATCGCCTTGCCGTCGGCGTCGACGGGCGCCCCGCCGGAGGCCGCCGCGCGCGCCGCAAAGGCCTGGGCGCCGTCCTGCCAGTCGTTGTCGCCGGGCGCGAACGCGGCGAAGCCCAGCCCGTGGAGCACGCGCGCGATCGTGTCGGCCTTGAGGCGGTCCTGGTCGGCGCGCGCGCCGCCGGGCTGCGCGTCCATGAAGAAGAGCGGCCCGGCCGACGCGACGACGGACGCGGGGGCGGCCGCCGCCTCGCGCTTCACCCAGGCGCCGAAGTGGTCGATGCCCCCGAGCTGGTCCCGGGTGCAGCCGCACGGCTCGAGCGCTCCGGCCAGGTCGGTGACGAGGTAGAGGCGGGCGGTGGGCGCCTGGAGCTCGCCCGCCGCCCCCGCGCCCGGCGGCCTCGCCGAGGGCGAGCGGCACCCCTCGCAGGCCGCGAGGCCGGCGGCGAGGATCGGCATGGCGAGGACGAGGTGACGAAGGGCGGTCGGGCTCGTCATTTCGTGGGCTTCCGTGCCTCCGCATAGATACACTCTCTCCCTCATGACGTCGGGCGAAAACCCAGTCCGCCGGGGCGTCCCGCGCCCGCTGACGGGGGGCCCCGTGAGGTTCGGCCCCTACTGGCTCGACTCGCGCCTGGCGGTCGGCGGCACCGCCGAGGTCTACGTCGCGCGCCCCGCGGACCCCGCCGCGCAGCCGCGCCGGCTCATCATCAAGCGCCTGCTGCCGCACTTCGTCACCGACGCCGAGGGCCGCACGATGTTCGAGCGCGAGGCGGCGCTGCACGCGGCCGTCCGGCACGAGAACGTCGTCGAGGTGTACGCGGCCGGCGTCGAGGGCGACGAGCCCTGGCTCGCCATGGAGCTGGTGCCGGGGTGCGACCTGTACCGGCTGCTGCGGCGCCTCGCGGCCGACGACCGCAGGCTCCCCGTGGGCGTCGCCGTGCACGTCGTCCGCGAGGTGCTCCGGGCGCTCGACAGCGTGCACACCGCGCGCGACGCGGGCGGGCAGCCGCTCGGCATCATTCACCGCGACGTGACGCCGTCGAACCTCTACCTGTCCTCCGACGGGCGCGTGAAGCTCGGCGACTTCGGCATCGCCCGCTCCAACGCCCGCGCGACGATGCGGTCGGGCGGCGCCGCGATGCTCAAGGGCAAGTTCGCCTACCTCGCGCCCGAGCAGGTGGCCGGCGAGCCCTTCGATCACCGGGCGGACCTGTTCTCGGCGGCCGTGGTGCTCGCCGAGATGCTGCTCGGCAAGCCGCTGTTCGCCGGCAGCGGGCAGCTCGCCGTGCTCCTGGCCATCCGCGACTGCCGCCTCGACCCGCTGCGCGCGATCCGCGCCATCCTCCCCCGCGGGCTCTTCGAGGTCCTCGAGCGCGCCCTCGCGCGCGACCCGGCCGGCCGCTACCCGACGGCCGCGGCGCTCTTCGAGGCGCTCGCGCCGTTCGAGGCCGCCGCGGCGCCGTCGCGCGCCGAGCTCGCGGCGCTCGTGCGCTGGGTGCAGACCTCGCCGTCCTCCGAGCAGATGGCCGCCGTGCGCGAGAGCGCCGGGAAGATCCGCGCCACCGTCGCCGCGCGCGAGGTCGTCGAGGAGGAGGCGGCCGAGGACGACGAGCGCACCGACCGCGACGGCGAGCTCGACTCGGCGCGCCGGACCGGCGAGTACACGGCCATCCCGTCGACCGTCGTGACGCAGGCGGGGCAGGAGCTCGGGCCCTGGGCGTTCGCGCGCCTCGTCGAGGCCATCGCCACGGGGCAGGTGCAGCGCGGCGACATGGTCGACTACATGGGGCGCGGCCTCGCGCCGATCGAGACGGTCGACGACGTCGCGCGCTTCCTGCCGCAGCTGACGGCCACCACCCACCAGATGGGCGCCGTGGGGACGCCCGACTTCGCCGACGACGTCTCGACCGCGTCGCTCGTGTCGGTGCTCCTGCGCCTGGCGATCCGCGGCGCCACGGGCGTGCTCTTCACCGAGGGCCCCACCGAGTCGCGCCGCGCGGCGAGCCCCGAGGCTCCCGAGATCGGGCGCAAGGACCTGTACTTCGTCGAGGGCCGCCTGCACCACGTCGCGTCGAACAACGCGGGCGAGCTGCTCGGCGAGTACCTGGCGCGCAAGAAGATGATCTCGCGCGACGAGCTGCACTTCGCGCTGGCCGTCCTGCCCCGCTACGGCGGGCGCATGGGCGACACGCTCGTCTCGCTCGGGCTGGTGTCGTCGCTCGACGTCTTCCAGGCCATCCGCGATCAGGGGCGCGACCGCTTCGTCGACCTGTTCACGTGGCCCGGCGGGCGCTTCTCGTTCTACGCCGACCAGACGGCGCCGCACGTCGAGTTCCCGCTCGACCTCGAGGTGCCGCCGCTCGTCCTCGCGGGCCTCGAGGCGGCGATGCCGGGCGCGGCGCCGGTGGCGGCGTGGCGCTCGCGCCTGGGCGCGATGGTGGCCCCGGGCGACGCGCCCGCGCTG
>JAJYCT010000595.1 GCA_021778125.1 Myxococcales bacterium | reverse complement strand
CGGCCGGCGGCGGCGGCGGCGGCGGCAGCGGCGCCGCGAGCGGCGGGGGCGACAGCGGCGACAAGACGCCCTACGACAAGGACGCGGTCGACATCGAGCTGAAGCGCGCGGCGCGCCAGGTCAAGGCCAACTGCGGCTCGGCGACCGACGACACCGGCACGGCCGGCGGCCCCTGGGGCACGACCAAGGTCAACGTGACGCTCGGGCGCAACGGGCACATCAAGCAGGTCACGATCCCCGAGCCGTACGACGGCAAGCCGGTCGGCCTCTGCGTCGTGCACGCCTTCCAGAAGATCCAGTTCCCGCCCTACGCCGGCTCGGCCGACGTCGCCCTCGACTGGGACGTCGAGCTCGTCCAGCCCAAGAAGTAGTCGCGCCCGTGTCCGAAGGCATCGCGCTGCCGCCGCTCGCGCGCGGGACGCTGCTCGCGGAGCCCGCGCGCCTCGCGCGCCTCGACGAGGCCCTGCCGCAGATCCGCGCGGCGGCCGCCGGCGAGACCGACGCCGTGGCGCTCGAGGCGACGCTCGCGTGCCTGCTCTGGGAGACGTTCGCGCAGGCCAGCTGGTGCGGCTTCTACCGCCGCGTCGGCGAGCGCGCGCTCGCCGTCGGGCCCTACCAGGGCACGATGGGGTGCCTGCGCATCGACTTCGCGCGCGGCGTCTGCGGGGCGTGCGCGCGCACGCAGACCGTGCAGCTCGTGCCCGACGTGCACGCGTTCCCCGGGCACATCGCGTGCGACGAGGGGACGCGCGCGGAGCTGGTCGTCCCCGTCGTCGCCGGCGGGACGCTGCGCGCCGTGCTCGATCTCGACTCGCCCCACCCAAGCGGCTTCTGCCGCGCCGAGGCCGACCGGCTCGCGGCGCTCGTCGCCGAGGTCTTCGAGGGCGGCGACCGGGTCTGGTGACGCTGGTACGCTCGGCGCCATGGCCTACGACTACGATCTGGTCGTCCTCGGCGTCGGCCCGGCGGGCGAGAAGGGCGCGGCGCAGGCGGCCTACTTCGGCAAGCGCGTGGCGTGCGTCGAGCGCGCGCCGGAGCCGGGGGGCGCCGCGGTGCACACGGGCACGCTGCCGAGCAAGACGCTGCGCGAGACGGCCATCTTCCTGTCGGGCTACCGGCAGCGCGAGCTCTACGGCCTGAGTGTCGATCTCAAGGCCGACACGGCCGTGCCGCGGCTGCTCTCGCGCAAGGACGCCGTGCGCGACCAGGAGGTCGCGCGCATCCGGTGGAACCTCGAGCGCCACGGCGTGACGGCCGTGCAGGGCAGCGCGCGCTTCGTCGACGCGCACACCGTGGAGGTCACGGGCGCCGGCGGCTCGCCGCGGCGCCTGACGGGCGAGGTGTTCCTCGTCGCCACGGGGTCGCGGCCGCACCACCCGCCCGACATCCCCTTCGACGACGCGGACGTCGACGACTCGGACACGATCCTGCAGATCGATCGCCTGCCCCGCTCGATGCTCGTGGTCGGCGGCGGCGTCATCGGGTGCGAGTACGCGTCGATGTTCGCGGCGATGCGCGTGCCCGTGACGCTCGTCGAGACGCGCCCGCGCCTGTTGCCCTTCCTCGACGCCGAGATCGCCGAGCGCCTGCGAGGCGCCATGCAGTCGCTGGGCGTGACCTTCCACCTCGGGCAGACGACCCGGAGCATCCGCCGCGAGGGCGGTCGGGGCATCGTCACGACGCTCGCCGACGGGCAGGAGATCGCCGCCGACAAGGTGCTCGCGTCGAGCGGGCGCTCGGGCTCCACCGCGGGCGTGGGCCTGCCCGAGATCGGCGTGCAGGTCGACGGGCGCGGCTACGTCGTCGTCGACGGCGACTACCGGACGGCCGTGCCGAACGTCTACGCCGCGGGCGACGTCATCGGCTTCCCGGCGCTCGCGTCGACGTCGATGGAGCAGGCGCGCGTCGCGGTGTGCCACGCCTTCGGGTTCACGTACAAGAAGCAGGTCTCGCACACGCTGCCCTTCGGCATCTACACGATCCCCGAGGTGAGCTGCGTCGGGCACTCCGAGGAGGCCGCGCGCGAGCAGGGCATGGACTTCGTGGTCGGGCGCGCCTTCTACCGCGACAACGCGCGCGGCAAGATCGTCGGCGACAAGGACGGCGTCATCAAGCTCGTGGTCGAGCGCGCCACGCGCAGGCTTCTCGGGTGCCACATCATCGGCGAGCGCGCCACGGAGCTGGTGCACGTGGGGCAGGCCGTGCTGCTGCTCGGCGGCACGATCGACGTCTTCATCGACATGGTCTTCAACTACCCGACGCTCGGCGAGATGCTGAAGTACGCCGCGTACGACGCCCTCGGGGCGATCGCGCGAAGCCGCGCGCCGGCCTAGATCCCCTCGTCCATCCGGCGCATCCCCTCGAGCAGCAGGCCCTCGCTCGAGGTGTGGATGGCGCGCGCCCCGGGCTTGAACGACGGGTCGAGGGCGAAGTCGCCGTCCTGCAGCCGCAGCATGGCGAAGAACGCGTCCTCGCCGCGCAGGCCGTTCCACCGCGCGTCGACGACGTTGCCGTCCTGGAAGTGGATCTGCCCGGCGCCCTCGGG
>JAJYCT010000594.1 GCA_021778125.1 Myxococcales bacterium | reverse complement strand
CGGCAACGAGCGGGGCGGCCACGAGCGCGGCAGCCGCGAGGGGCGCGAGCACCGCGGCCGCCCGGGCCCGGCCGCCGGCCGGCTCTCCAAGTCGACGCCCATCCGCGACGTCGTCAAGGAGGGCCAGGACATCATCGTCCAGGTCACCAAGGAGCCCATCAGCACCAAGGGCGCGCGCTGCTCGAGCCACATCTCGCTGCCCGGCCGCTACGTCGTGTACCTGCCGACGCTCGATCACGTGGGCGTGAGCAAGCGCATCGGCAGCGACAAGGAGCGCGCGCGCCTGCGCGAGACGATCGACGCGATGAAGCCGCCGACGGGGGGCCTCATCGTGCGCACCGTCGCCGAGGGGCTCACCAAGAAGCAGCTCAAGCAGGACGTGGGCTACCTCGTCCGCCTCTGGGGCGAGGTCGCCAAGAAGCGCGAGGGCGCGCGCTCCCCGGCCAACCTGCTCTCCGAGCTCGACATCGTCCTCAAGACGGCGCGCGACCTGTTCACCGACGACGTCGACGAGATCGTCATCGACAACAAGTCCGAGTACGAGCGGCTGTGCCGCTTCGTCGAGATGTTCATGCCCGAGCGGCTCAAGGACATCGTCTACTTCTCGGAGAGCGAGCCGATCTTCGACGCGTACGGCATCGAGGACGAGATCGCGCGCGCGCTGTCGCGCAAGGTCCCGCTGCCGAGCGGCGGCTACCTCATCATCGACGAGGCCGAGGCGCTGACGGCCATCGACGTGAACACGGGGCGGTTCGTCGGCAAGGGCAGCAAGGACATGGAGGAGACGATCCTCAAGACGAACCTCGAGGCCGTCCACGAGATCGCCTACCAGCTGCGCTTCCGCAACCTCGGGGGCCTCATCATCCTCGACCTCATCGACATGGAGAAGGCCTCCAGCCGCGAGAAGGTCCGGCGGACGCTCGAGGAGCTCCTGCAGAAGGACAAGGCCAAGACGACGCTCAACCGCATCTCGGATCTGGGCCTCATCGAGATGACGCGCAAGCGCACCCGCGAGAGCCTCGGGCGCCTGCTGCACGAGCCGTGCTTCTACTGCGACGGCACGGGCCACCTGCAGTCCAAGGAGACGATCGCGTACGAGATCCTCCGCGAGATCCGGCGCAAGCGCGGCGACCTGCCGGGCTACACCGTGGTCGTCAACTGCCACCCCGCCGTCGCCGACCTGCTCACCGGCAGCGAGAAGAGCGTGCTGGCCGAGGCCGAGAGCCGCTACATGCGCCGGATCACGGTAAACTCGCGGACCGAGTACCACCTCGAGCAGTTCGACCTGATCGGCAAGTGACGCAGGGCCCCGCCCGGGAGGCGGGCCGACCGCGCGAGGCGCACGGGAGACGAGGGAGGACCGATGGGCGATCCGGAGAAGCGGGACGGCGAGCGCGTCACGATCAACAAGGAGTTCGAGTCCTTCGACGCGTTCATCCAGGAGTACGTGACCAACATCTCCCGCACGGGGGTGTTCATCAAGTCGCAGCAGCCGCTGCCCGTCGGCACGCGGGTGAACCTCCGGTTCACCGTCATCATGGACGACATCGAGACGATCGAGGGGATCGGCGAGGTCGTCCGGGTCGACGCCGATCCGTCCGGGGTCGTCGGGATGGGCGTCGTCTTCCGCGAGATCAGCGCCTACTCGAAGGACCTCATCGAGAAGCTGCTCGTCCAGCGCGCGCTCGCCACCGAGTAGACCAAACGAGCGTTCGGGGCCGCTCGCCGTTGACACGCCGCGCGCGAAGCGCCCATCCTCTCGTCCCTCGAGACAAGGAGAACGCTCATGGCCTTCACGCTTCCGCCGCTGCCGTACGACAAGACCGCGCTCGCCCCGCACATCAGCGCCGAGACGCTCGAGTTCCACCACGGCAAGCACCACAACGCGTACGTGACCAACCTCAACAAGCTCCTCGAGGGCAAGCCCGAGGCGAGCAAGAGCCTCGAGGAGATCATCCTGTCGAGCGAGGGCGGCGTCTTCAACAACGCCGCGCAGGTCTATAACCACACCTTCTACTGGAGCTCGATGAAGCCCGCGGGCGGCGGCGCTCCGACCGGCGAGCTGGCCGACGCCATCAAGCGCGACTTCGGCAGCGTCGAGAAGCTGAGCGAGGAGCTCACCGCCGCCGCCGTCACGCAGTTCGGCAGCGGCTGGGCGTGGCTGGTCCTCGGCAAGGACAAGAAGCTCGCCGTCACCAAGACGAGCAACGCCGATCTGCCGATGAAGCACGGCCAGACGGCCCTGCTCACGATCGACGTCTGGGAGCACGCCTACTACATCGACTACCGCAACCTGCGCCCCAAGTACGTCGAGACGTTCCTCAGGTCGCTGGTCAACTGGGACTTCGCGCTCGCCAACCTCAAGAAGGCCTGAGCACGAGCGCCGGGCGCTCCTACCGCTCGGCGGCGCGCGCCAGCATCTCGGCCCGCAGGGCCGCGAGGGGCTGCGTGACGCCGAGCGGGTAGCGCCCCGGAGACACGGTGCGCCGGAGGCCCTCGTCGAGGGCCAGCACGGCCCGGCGCGCGCGCTCGCGGGCCGCCGAGGCCGGCTCG
>JAJYCT010000166.1 GCA_021778125.1 Myxococcales bacterium | reverse complement strand
CCGATCCCGGTCCACGCGCCCGGCCACGGCGCCGCCGCGCGCACGCGCCGCGCGATGCGCTCGGCGGGCCACGTCCACGCGACGGCCAGCTCGTCCTCGGTCGGCGCGGGCGCCTGCGTCGCGCCCGCCTCATCCTGCGCCACCTCCGCCGGCGGCCGTCCCTCGGCGTACGCGCGCACGACCTCGCGCAGCAGGGCCAGGCTCGGCCGGTCGAGCGCGCGCGCCAGCCGCCACGCGTCCCACGACGGATCGACGGCGAGCTCCCGCCGCGCGAGGACGGGCCCGGTGTCGTACGTCGCGTCGAGGCGGTGCGCCGTCACGCCGGTCACGCGGTCGCCCGTGTCGAGGGCCCAGAAGTACGGATCAGGGCCGCGGTGCCGCGGCAGGAGCGAGGGGTGCACGCCCACGGCCGGCGCGAGCCCGAGCACGCGCGGCGGCACCGGCTTGACCCAGAACCAGCTCACCAGCAGCTCGGGGCGGCCGTCGCGGATGCGCGCGAAGGTCGCGTCGCGCTCGAGGTCGGGCGTGCGCTGCGTCCGCCCGGGGGCGAGGCGCCGCTCGAGGCGGCGCAGCCCCTTCTCGACGAGCACCCCGGCGTAGACCAGCTCGTGCCCGTCGCGCGCGAGCAGCACCGCGGCGAGCGGTAGGCCGAAGAACGCAATGCGCATTTCTAGCGGTGCGCCGGGGCGGGGAGCGCGCGGGGCGAAGGCGCCACGGCGCGGCGGCCCTAGCTCGCCGTGACGGGCGGGACGATGACGCCCGGCGTGGGCTCCTCGCCCGACTGGCGCAGCAGGGCGGTGCGCACGGCGTGCTCGACGAGCTGCCAGAGCTGCCCGCGGTCGGTGACGCGCCCCAGGAACCCGATCGGGATGCGGAAGCCGCCCTTGTCGCGCCGGCCGCCGCCGTAGGCGCGGCCCTTCTCGTCGTGGCCGAAGGCCTGCTCGAGCCACGCCGCCGGATCGACGCTTGGCGAGTGCGTCCGCAGCGAGCCCTCGATGTACTTGTCGCCGACGACGCCGTAGACGACGCACGTGTCGATGTCCTCGCGGCGGACGAGGAAGTCGGCGGCCTGGGCCACGGTGTCGCGCTCGGACTCGCTGACGAAGCCGACGCCCGCCATGGCGAAGTTGCGCCGCACGACCAGCGCCGAGAGCGCCCGCGCGATGACGTCCATCGCCGTGGGCGCGATGAGCCGCCGCGACAGATCCTCGAGCAGATCGCGGTCGCACACCTCGGCGATCTGTGCGGCGGCGCGGAAGTCGGTCGCGCGCGCGAGCATGAAGTCGTCGGTGTCGGTCGCCAGGCCGTGCATCAGCGCGGTCGCGATGCGGCGGTCCTCCTCGACGTCGGCCACGAGCGGGGCCAGCTCCTGCAGGTACTCGACGAAGATCGTCGCCGTCGCGCCCACGTCGTAGCGAAGGTCGACGAAGCGGGCCTTGGGCGGCGTGACGGCGCGGTGGTGATCGACGATCGTCAGCACCTCGACGTTCGTCGTGTCGGCGACCTCGGGGTCGACCTCGTGCGCGTCGACCAGGGCGAGGAAGTCGACGCGCCCCACCTCGGCGATCGTCTTGATCTTGCGCAGCTCGAGGCCCAGCAGCTTGACGAGCGCCCGGTTCTCCCGGTGGCTGACCTCCTGCGTGTAGCCGATGACGATCTGGCTGACGCCCATGCGCTGCGCGATGTGCGCCTGCGTGATCGCGCACGCGATCCCGTCGGGATCGGGGTGGCCGCGCAGCAGGATGAGCAGACTCTTGCCGCGCGCCGCAGCGAGCGCCTCGGCAAACGCCTTCGACCGCGGCTCGGGGCTGCCCGCCGCGGCCGTCGACAGGCGCCGGACCGGTTCGTTCATCGTGGACGGGATTGTGGTCACGTTTGTCCCGACAAATCCAGGTCATGCCCGCGCGTCCCCGGCGCGGAACAGCTCGGCTGGCCCGGCCCTGCGTCGGGACGCACGCGCGATGCCAACCGCGCCACGGGCGCGAAAATGTGGGGGAAAGATGGTACGGTCGCGGCCCGGCGATGCAGGCTCGGCACCTCGACCTCGCGCGCCTCGTGCGCACGCTCGTCGCGCCGCTGACCCTCGCCATTCCGCCCCTGTACTGGGTGGCCGAGGCGACGCGCCGGGCGTCGTACACGCCGCTCGGGCGCGACCAGGGCATCTTCCAGTACATCGCCTGGGCCGTCGCGCAGGGCGAGCGCGACTACCGCGACATCCGCGACGTCAACGGGCCGCTCACGCACCTCGTCCACCGCGTCCTGCTCGCGCTCGGCGGCGCCGACGAGCACCGCTTCCGCGTCCTGGACCTGGCCATGACGGGCGCGACCTTCGCGCTCGCCGGGGCGTGCCTGCCGGGCCTGCGCGGCCGCCGCGCCCCGGAGGCGGTCGATCGCCTCGCGTGGGCCCTGGCCGGCTGGGTCGTGCTGAGCGGGCAGTACCTGCTCTACGGGTACTGGGACCTCGCCCAGCGCGAGAGCTTCTTCGACTGGTTCCTGCTGCCGTCGGTCGGCCTGCAGCTCGTCGCCCAGGCGCGCTTCCGCGGCCACGAGGCGCCGGCGCGCCAGGAGCGCCTGCTGATGGTCGCTGGCGCGCTCAGCGTCGTGCCGTGGCTCGGCAAGCCGACCTACGCCCTGTTCACCGTCGCGCAGGCGCTCGCGCTGCTCGCGGATCGCGATCTGGTCGTGACGCGCCGGCGGGCGCTCGCGCGGTTCGCGGTCGGCGGCGCCCTGGGCGCGCTCGTGCCGCTCGCGTGGCTCGCCGCGGTGGGCGACGTCGGCGCGTACGTCCGCGTTCAGCTCTCCGACGTCCCGGCGATGTACCGCTTCATCTGGCCGCGCTCGGCCGCCGACATCCTGTCCAACCCCTGGAACGCCTCGCAGATCATCTACGGGCTCGTCGGCGCGCTGGTGCTGCTGTCGCTCGTCGTGATGGGCGAGATGCCCGTTCGGGTGGTCGCCGTGGCCCTGCTGCCGATCGCGGCGCTCGGCAGCGTCCTGGCGCAGGCCAAGGGGTTTCCGTACCACTTTCACCCGCTGACGGCGGGCGTGCACCTGCAGTGGCTGCTGCTCGTGGCCTGGCTGGCCGAGCGCACGCGCGTCGCGCGGCGCGATCTCGCGCTCGTGCGCCTGGTGCCCGTCGCCGTCGGCGTCGCGGTCGCGCTGCGCGTCGCGACGTCGATGGAGGACTCGCCGCACATCCGGGCCACGTGGATGCTCTGGGGCGTCTCGCGCGCCGAGGACCGCACGACGCGCGAGTTTTACGCGCACTTCCCCGAGCCGGACTTCTTCCCCTACGAGATGCACCAGACGGCCGACTACGTGCGCGCGCACACGCGCCCCGAGGACCGCGTGCAGACCTACGGCATGGACCCGTACGTCCTGTTCCTGGCCGGGCGCCGGTCGGCCACGCCGTACATCTATGCCTACGATCTCGACGACGACACGGCGATGCGCGGCAGCACCGGCGGCGCCCCCGACGAGCGGCAGCGGGCGCGCATCCGGGCCCTGCGCGACGCGCACGAGGCGGACCTGCTCGCGCGCGTGCAGAAGGACCCTCCGGCCGCGTGGGTGCTGCTCGACAGGTCGCCGCTCATGAGCGAGGACGACGCCTGGGACGACCTCGAGAAGCACTGCCCGGAGACGGCGGCCTGGGTGAAGGACCACTATCGCGAGTCGGCGGAGTTCGGCCATGATCACGTGTGGTTACGAGACGATATCGCGCCGCCTCTGGACGCCGGGCCCGCGCCCGCGCCCGACGACGACGCGCCGGATCCAGCTCCGTGAGCTAGGCTCTCGCCCCCCCCATGGACGAGGCCGAGACCGCGCCGGTAAGCCAGAGCTCGTGGACGGCGCAGCCGCCGCCCTCGGCCTCCGCGCCGACGCCGGCGCCGTCGCTCGCCGGCCTGGGGGCGTCCGAGGCCCCCGACGTCGCCTCCGAGGCGCTCTACCTGAACCGGGAGCTCTCCTGGCTCGAGTTCAACGCGCGCGTGCTCGCCGAGGCCGACAGCGAGGCCGTCCCGCTGCTCGAGCGCCTCAAGTTCCACGCGATCGTCGCGAGCAACCTCGACGAGTTCTTCATGGTCCGCGTCGCGGGCCTCAAGCAGCAGATGACCGGCGAGCTCGACGAGGTCGGCCCCGAGGGCATGACCGTCGGCGAGCAGCTCGCCGCGATCGCCGCGCGCGCCCACGAGCTCACGGCGGCGCAGGCCCTGGGCCTCGGGGCGCTGCTGCCCCGCCTGGCCGACGCCGGGATCGTGTTCCTCAAGACCGGCGAGCTGCCCGACAAGGCGCTCGCCGAGCTCGACGCGCGCTTTCGCAGCGAGGTCTTCCCGATCCTCACGCCGATCGCCATCGATCCCGGGCACCCGTTCCCGCAGGTGCGCAACCGCAGCCTGAACCTCGGCGTCATGTTCTCGCGCCCGGGGTCGGCCGAGCAGGCCTTCGGCGTCGTGCAGGTGCCGTCGGTGCTGCCGCGCCTGTTCCCCGTCTCGGGCGGCAAGACGCCGGGCGGACAGCCCGCCGCGCGCGCGTTCGTCCTGCTCGAGGACCTGCTCGCGCGCCACGTCGGCACCGTCTTCCCGGGCGCCAAGATCCAGGGCCTGTACGTCTTCCGCGTCACGCGCAACTTCGACATCGAGGTCGACGAGGAGGAGGCCGACGACCTCTTGCAGAGCATCCAGCAGGAGCTGCGGCGCCGCGAGCGCGGCAACGCCGTGCGCCTCGAGGTCTCCGGCGCCGCGCCGGCCGCGAGCCTCGCCAAGCTGGTCAAGGCCCTCAAGCTCGATCCCGAGCGCGACGTCTACACGGTCCCGGGGATCCTCAACGTCGCGGACCTGATGAGCGTCACGCGCGCCGAGGAGCGCGCGCTGCGCGACGAGCCGTTCCAGCCGCACGCCGTGCCGCCGCTGCGCGACGCCGACGACATCTTCGCCGTGCTGCGCGAGCAGGACGTGCTCCTGCAGCACCCGTACGAGTCGTTCGACGGCGTCGTCGAGCTCGTCGCGCGCGCCGCCGAGGATCCCGACGTCCTGGCGATCAAGCAGACGCTCTACCGCACCGGCGGCGACTCGCCGATCGTCAAGGCGCTGGTGCGCGCCGCCGAGAGCGGCAAGCAGGTCACGGCCATCGTCGAGCTCAAGGCGCGCTTCGACGAGGAGTCGAACATCGTCTGGGCGCGCATGCTCGAGCAGGCGGGCGCGCACGTCGTCTACGGCCTGCTCGGCCTCAAGACGCACGCCAAGTGCCTGCTCATCGTGCGCCGCGAGAAGGGCAAGCTGCGGCGCTACGTGCACCTGGGCACGGGCAACTACAACCCGACCACGGCGCGCCTCTACACCGACTTCTCGCTGTTCACGAGCAAGCCCGAGATCTGCGAGGACGTCTCGAGCCTGTTCAACCTGCTCACCGGGTACTCGGCGCCGCCCAAGTGGAACAAGCTCGTCGTCGCGCCGCTCGGGCTGCACGAGGCCATCCTCGGCCTCGTCACGCGCGAGGCCGAGCACGCGCGCGCCGGGCGGCCGGCGCGCATCGTGGCCAAGATGAACGCGCTGGTCGACGCCGACGTCATCGAGGCGCTCTACCGCGCGTCGCAGGCCGGCGTGGACATCACGCTGCTGGTGCGCGGCATCTGCTGCCTGCGTCCCGGGCTGCCGCGCGTGAGCGAGCGCATCGAGGTGCGCGCGCTCATCGACCGCTTCCTGGAGCACGGGCGCGTCTTTCACTTCGCCAATGGCGGGCAGGACGAGCTCTACATGAGCAGCGCCGACTGGATGCCGCGCAACTTCCACCGCCGCGTCGAGGCGATGGTGCCCGTCGAGGACGCGGCCATCAAGGCGCGCCTGCTCGAGGTCCTGCAGGTCTCGCTCTCGGACAACGTCAAGACGTGGGTGCTGCGTCCCGACGGCAAGTACGAGCGGATCACCCCGAAGCCGGGCGCGCCGCTGGTGCGCGCGCAGGCGAAGTTCATCGAGACGACGCGCGAGCGCATCAAGCAGGCCGAGGCCGCCGCCAACACGAGCCGCTTCCACATGGGCCTGCTCGCCCGGCCGAGCGAGGCGCAGATCGCCGAGGCGCGTCGCTCGCGGCGCGAGGCGCGCGAGCGAAAGAAGGGGGCCTGAGGTCCCGCCGGAGGCGGGCCGACGGCAAGGCACACGAGACGGATGCGCACCGCCTACCCGTCGCTCGAGCCGTACCGCACGGGGCGCCTGCGTGTCTCGCCGGTGCACGAGCTCTACTTCGAGGAGAGCGGCAACCCCGCGGGCAAGCCCGTCGTCTTCCTGCACGGCGGCCCGGGCTTCGGCACCGAGCCCGCGCACCGGCGCTTCTTCGACCCGGCAGCGTACCGCATCGTGCTCTTCGATCAGCGCGGCTGCGGCAGGTCGACGCCGCACGCCTCGCTCGAGGACAACACGACCTGGCACCTGGTGGGCGACCTCGAGGCGCTGCGGACGCACCTGGGCATCGAGCGCTGGCAGGTCTTCGGCGGCTCGTGGGGCAGCACGCTCGCCCTCGCGTACGCCGAGACGCACCCCGAGCGCGTCACCGAGCTCGTGCTGCGCGGCATCTTCCTCGTCCGCAAGCGCGAGATCGACTGGTTTTACCAGCGCGGCGCGAGCGCGATCTTCCCCGACGCGTGGGAGAAGTACGTCGCGCCGATCCCGGAGAGCGAGCGCGGGGACCTGCTGCACGCGTTCCACCGGCGCCTGACGCACGACGATCCGGCCGTGCGCCTGGCCGCGGCCAGGGCGTGGAGCATCTGGGAGGGGACGACGAGCTGCCTCTTCGCCAACCCGGCGCTCATCGAGAAGACTGCGGGCGACGAGTTCGCGATCGCCTTCGCGCGCATCGAGTGCCACTACTTCGTGAACGACGCGTTCGTCGACGAGGCGCGCGACCTGCTGCGCAACGTCTCGCGCATCCGGCACATCCCCGCGACGATCGTGCAGGGGCGCTACGACGTCGTGTGCCCCATGGAGACCGCCTGGGAGCTGCACCGCGCGTGGCCCGAGGCCGACCTCCGCGTCGTGCCCGACGCGGGGCACTCGGCCAGCGAGCCGGGGAACCTGCACGAGCTGGTCGAGGCGACCGACCGGTATCGGTGAGGGGAGTCAGCCGGCGGCGCGCCTCGATCCTCGCGGGCTGACGCTCACGCTGCAGTGAGCGGCGGTGGGCGGCGCCTCTGGATCCCTCGGCCGGCGGGCCTACGATGGCGGGAGGTTCGCCTCCCGCGCCGGCCTCACGACGATGCTTCCGCTACATGGCCGAGGTCACCGCGCGCGAGCCGCGCGTGGTCGGTCTCGGGACGGTGATGCCCGGCGAGGAGGGCGCCGTCGAGATCGTCGCGGAGGCGTTCGCGCTCGGCCTCGCTGGCATCAAGCTCCACGGCCACGTGCAGTGCTTCGCGCCCGACGCGCCCGACGCTCGCGCCATCTACGCCGCTTGCGAGGCCGCGGACAAGCCGGTGATCATCCACGCGGGGCGCGCGCCCGCGAGCCCCGCCTGCGCGTGGGATCGGGAGCTCCGCAGGATCGCAGGCCGGCAGCACGAGCAGGAGACCGACAACGAAGACGGAGCGCCGTGCCCGCGGCCGACGGCGGACCGAGCGCCACGGAGAACCGGCTGCCCTGCATCGGGCGTGCCCGTGGCAACGCCGGGTCGCTGATGTTCGAGACGAGACCCGCCCCCGGACTTGTCCTACCCTCGGCCTCGCCGGAGGGGGTATGGACGACATCCGCATCGAGCAGGCGAAGTTCCAGGCGGACGGCCACGGGCCTGCGATCGACGCGGGGGAGCTGCCCTGGGCGTACGGCGAGGACCGCATCACGGTCGTCGTGCGCGATCCCGACTCGGCGTACCTCTACTGGGAGATCACCGACCCCGGCATCGCCGCCGCGCGCGAGCGGCTCGGGCCGGCGGGGGCGGAGGGGGGGTGCGCGCTGCGCGTCTACGACACGACGGCGCGCGACTTCGACGGGACCAACGCGAACGACTACTTCGACCTGCGCGTCGACCGGGCCGACCGCGAGTACTTCGTCATGATCCGCCGCCCGGGCTCGACGATCCACGTCGAGATCGGCATCAAGACGCACGAGGGGTACTTCCAGGCCATCGCGCGGTCGGGGCGCGCGGACTTCCCGCGCAGCGCGCCGTCGCCCGACGCGGCGCTCGACTGGATGACGGTGACGAGCGCCGGCGCGCCGCCGTGCACGAGGCCGTGCCGCTCGCGCTACGCGGGGCCGGAGCCCGCCCTGCCCGAGCGGCAGGGAGCCGGGTACGTCGACGTCTGGCGCAGCGGGAACGCGCCGCCGGGCGCCGAGGCCGCGCCGGCGCGCGAGACGGGCTCGTGGAGCTCGCACACCCTGATCGAGCGGCACGCCGAGCGGTGGTGGAAGGTCGAGGACTGGCGCACCGAGTGGCGGGCCGGGCTGCGCTTCCTGCGCTGGGAGCACCTGGACCCGGAGCGCGTGGCTGTCGAGCTCCTGGGCGAGACGCCCGGGCACGTGCAGTTCGAGGGCGGCGAGATGGTCGTCTACGGGCCCTGGCGCGTCACGGTACGGGGCTTCGACGGCGGGCAGGGGCGGCGCGTGCTGGCGACGTGGTCGATGCGCTGGGTGCAGGCGACGACGCCGATGATCGAGCGATGGGAGCGCGTCCTTGGGCGCCGCGTGGTCTCGGCGTGGGAGCGCGAGCACGTCGTGCTCGGCGGCTCCGAGGCGCACGCCCTGCTCGCGCGCGGCGCGAGCGAGCTGCTCGCCCTCGGCGGCTCCGAGCGGATGTGGCTCGGGGCGAGCGAGTGGGTCGCGGGCGGCGCGTCCGAGACGCTCTGGGGCGGCGCCTCCGAGCGCCTCTTCCTCGCGGCGAGCGGGCGCCTCGGCGCGAGCGAGTGGCTGGGCGGCAGCGAGCGCGCGCAGGCCAGCCGCTTCCTCGGGGCGAGCGAGCACGCCCCGCCCGGCGAGCGCTGGGGCGGTCGCCTCGAACCGAAGGGAGAGTGAGATGCCGCACGGATATCTCTCCGTTGTCCTGCACGCGCACCTGCCGTTCGTGCGCCACCCCGAGGCCCCCTCCTACATGGAGGAGGAGTGGTTCTTCGAGGCGATCACCGAGACATACATCCCGCTCTTGCTCGCGTTCGAGCGCCTCGCGGGCGACGACGTCGACTTCCGCCTGACGCTCAGCTTCAGCCCGTCGCTCCTGTCGATGATGACCGACGACCTGCTGAAGGTGCGCTACGCGCGCCGGCTCGACTCGCTCATCGAGCTCGCCGAGAAGGAGGTCGACCGCACCTGGCGCGACGACCGCACCTTCCACGAGCTGGCGAAGATGTACCGCCACCGCTTCCACGAGATCCGCGACAGGTGGCGGCGCACCCAGGGCGATCTGGTCTGCGCGTTCCGGGCGCTGCAGGACGCGGGCTACCTCGAGATCATCACGTGCACGGCGACCCACCCGTTCTTTCCGCTGCTCGACCGCAACTGGGCGGCGTTCCGCGCGCAGATCCACACGGCGGCCACCATCTACGAGCGCCTCTTCGGGCGGCGCTCGCAGGGGATGTGGCTGGGCGAGTGCGGCTACGTCCCGGGCGTGGACGAGCTGATGCGCGAGGAGGGCATCCGCTTCTTCTTCGTCGACACGCACGGCCTGCTCTTCGCCGAGCCGCGCCCCCTCTACGGCGTGCACGCGCCGGTGTACTGCCGCTCGGGCGTCGCGGCCTTCGGGCGCGACATCGAGAGCAGCAAGCAGGTCTGGAGCGCCGAGGAGGGCTACCCGGGCGACCCCGCGTACCGCGACTTCTACCGCGACGTGGGCTTCGATCTGCCCTTCGAGTACGTCAAGCCGTACATCCACCCGGAGGGCATCCGCACCCTCACGGGCATCAAGTACCACGCGGTGACCCACCGCAAGATGGACGGCAAGCGGCCCTACGATCCGCACCTGGCCTACCTGCGCGCCGCCGAGCACGCGGGCAACTTCATGTTCAACCGCGAGCGGCAGATCGAGCACCTGCGCGCCAACATGGACCGGCGCCCGATCGTGGTGGCGCCCTACGATGCGGAGCTCTTCGGTCACTGGTGGTACGAGGGGCCCGCGTTCCTCGAGCTCCTGTTCCGCAAGATCCACTTCGACCAGGGCTCGATCGCGCCGATCACGCCGAGCGGGTACCTGGCCGAGTACGCGACCAACCAGGTGGCCACGCCGTCGCTGTCGTCGTGGGGCGAGAAGGGGTACGGCGAGTACTGGTGCAGCGGCAGCAACGCGTGGGTGTACCGCCACCTGCACAAGATGGCAGAGCGCATGGTGGAGCTGGCGCGCCGGTTCCCCGCCGCCGAGGGGCTGGAGCGGCGTGCGCTCGACCAGGCGGCGCGCGAGGTCATGCTGGCGCAGTCGAGCGACTGGGCGTTCATCATGAAGACCGGCACGACGGTGCCGTACGCGACCAAGCGGACCAACGACCACGTCAAGCGCTTCACGCAGCTCTACCAGCAGCTCTCGCGCGGCGGCGCGATCGACGAGGCGTGGCTCGCCGAGGTCGAGCGGCGCGACAACCTGTTCCCCCAGATCGACTACCGGGTGTACGCGACGTAGGAGCGGCGCCCCGCCCGTCAGTACGCCACCGTCGGGCACCCCGCCACGACGCGCACGTCGATCACGTTGCCGTCGAGGATGGCCTGGCAGCTCGTGCCGAGGACGGTCACGGTCGTGCCCGAGAGCGTCCAGCCGTCGGGGCCCGCCTGCGGCAGGGCGCTGCCGTCGAGGAAGACGTTGACCTGGTCGGGCACGGGCGGCACGTGGTCGAGCGTCAGCGTGCACGAGCCGGTGACCTGCGCGGCGATCTTGCTCATGGCGCTCGCGAGCGCCTGCTGGTCGTAGGTCGACACGGCGTAGTACTGCGGCTCGCTGCCGCGCGCGGTGCCGCCGGCGATCGCGAGCTGGTCGAGCAGCTGGGCGTACGGCTCGCTGCCCGGCACGCCGACGACGTACACGGGGATGCCTGCGCTCGCGAACGCGGTGACCGCGTCGATCGTCGGCTGCGCGTCGAGGCACGCGGTCCAGCTGCCCGAGTTGGCCGGATCGCAGCAGTTGGGCCCCGTGGGCGTGCACGAGTTGTCGCTCTCGATGTTGAGGGTGCACATCGCGCTCGTGCACGACGCGGCCGCGTCGCAGTTGGGGCCCCCGTCGGTGGCCAGGACGACGTACGTCTTGCCGCCGAACCCCTGCACGATCGGCAGCAGGGCCTCGAGCGTGGCCGCCGTCGGCGTGCCGCCCGTGGCGACGATGCGCCCGAGGGCGTCGATGAGGCCCGTGTCGACGGGCCCCGGCTGGCCGAACGCGCCGTCGCCCTGCACCGGGGGCGACGTGGGCGCGCCGACGTACGAAGGCGGGAAGATCTGGCCGCCCGGCGCGCACTCGCCCGCCGCGGCGGCCGGGAAGACAGCGGCGCCGAACTTCGCGCGCGGGCCGAGGCCGACGGCGAGCGAGCCGATGACGTCGCGGACGGTCGTCCACTTGTCGCCGACGATCATGCTCCCGGAGTGGTCGAGCACGAAGTAGAGCGTCGGCGGATCGAGCACGAGCGGCTCGTCGGCGCACGCGCACACGCCGCCGTCGGGGCCGGTGCCGCAGCTCTTGAGCACGGGGCCGGAGCTCCCGAGGAGCGACGGGGTGGCGTCGGCCCCCCCGTCGTCGCCCGCCGGCTGGCCGCGCAACCCCGGGGCTCGTTCGTACCCGCCGCAGGCCGCGGCCCCGGCCACGAGGGTCGCGACGACCGGCGGGACGAGCGAAGCCCGAGAGCGCACCATCCTCCAGCGTAGCAGCAGACGGGCCCGGGGCCCCCGCGCGGCGAGCCGGGAACAAACCCGACGTGCCGCCGGTCGCCCACACACACTACGCTCGGTGTCGCCGTGATCCTGATCGAGGCCGCGCCCCGCATCCTCCGCGCCGTCCTCGCGAGCGTGATCGTGGTGCTGGCCCTGGGCGGCATCCCGGGGGCCGTGCTGCACGACGTGCTCCGCGAGCAGGTCGCGCCGCCGGTGCACGCCGACGTGAAGGATCGCGACGGGGCGCTGGATGTGACCGTCCGCGACCGGGCGAGCGGGGTGCCGGTGCGCGGCGCACGCGTGCAGGCCCTCGCGCTCCTGGGGGGGCAGGCCTACCTGGCCGCCGCGCGCGACGTCGACGCGCGCGGCGTGGCGCACCTCGCGGCGCTGCCGCACGGCGAGACGTGGGTTCTGGCCAACGCGCCGGGGCGGGCGCGGGCGTCGACGCACCTGGTCGTCGAGGGC
>JAJYCT010000165.1 GCA_021778125.1 Myxococcales bacterium | reverse complement strand
GCGACGGTGGTCGGCGGCGCGGGCGGAGCCGCCGCGACGGCGACGGCGGCCTGCGTGGAGCCGGGATCGGCGTAGGTGGGCGGCGGGCGCGGCGAGTCGGGCTTCGTGCTGTCGGGCCTGGCCGTCGGCGCGCTCCCCGACGCGACGGGCAGCGTGGCCGGCGTGGCGGTCGGGATCTCGGCGACCGCGTCGAGTGCCTGGAGGCGGTCGGCGGCGGCCTTGCGGCGCGGCGCATCGACGGCGACGTCCTGTGCGACCTGCTGCAGCAGGGCGTGCTTGCGCGCCGAGTCCTGCTCCGCGTCGGCCTTGGCGAGCGACTGGTCCGCCCAGCGGTTCTCGATGTCCTTGAAGTCGGGCGAGGCGCGCAGCGGCGACCCGTCGGCGATCTTGGCGAGCTCGGCGTGGGCCCCGGCGCAGTCGCCCGAGGAGCACCGTCGCTTTGCGTCGTCGAGTGTGGCCTGGTCGGGCGACACCGCGGCGGTCATGGTGGTGGGCGTGGCCTCGGCCTTGGGGCGCGTGTACACCCAGGCGCCGATCGCACCGGCGACGACGACCACGGCGAAGATGGCGATGGGCAGCGCCGTCGCGGAGCGCTTGCCGCCGCCGACCAGCTCGTCGGCCGCGCGATCGTTGAGCAGGGCGAGCTGCTGGCTCTCGGTGGGGCGGAAGACGTGCCCAGCGCCGACGAACTTGAACTTCACGTCGCCGAGCTCGATCACGTCGCCCGGCTCCACGATGCCGCGCCGCAGGTCGGCCCCATTGACGCGAACGCCGTTGCTCGAGCCCTTGTCGACGATCTCGAAGCGCCCGTCGCCGAGCGCGTGCACCTCGCAGTGCAGGCGCGAGACGGAGTTGTGGTTGACCGAGATCGAGGCGTCCTCGGCGCGCCCGATCGTGAGGCGCTCGCCGTCCATCGGGAACTCGGCGCCCGGCGTGGGGCCCGCGAGCATCACGAGGCGGTTGGGCCGATCGAGGAGCGTCGCGGCGCGCGCCGACGGCCCCTGGGGGATCGTCTGCTTCGGATCGCTGACGGGCGGCGCCGCGCCCTCGGCGAGGCCCTCGTCCTGCAGGACGATGCGGTAGTCGCCGATCTGAACGAGGTCGCCGTGCGATAGATCCTGCGCCTGGGTGATGCGCAGCCCGTTGACGAAGACCCCGTTGTAGCTCGTGAGATCCTCGAGCACGTACGTGGACTTGTCGTCGTGGGGGACCGCGGGCGCAGCGACCCCGTTGGCCTTGCGGAAGATGCGTGCGTGCTCCCGGGACACGTTCCGCTCGGTCAGGCGGATGGTGTTCCCGTCCTTGCGACCGATGGAATACTGTTCCCGAGTGAGCGGAACGACGGTCCGCTTCCCTTCGTCGTCCTCGATGACCAGCTTCCACATGGGCGGTCCGCTTACGATCGCCTTTCGAACTCGAACAGAGGGGAGGAGAGAGCTCGTGCGCGGGGGCCCGACGCGCTTGGGCGAAAGTCTAGCTATCGCCGCGCGCTTCTGGCAACGCCTCGCTCGGGGCCCGGGGCGCGTCGAGGGGGATTTCCGTCCGAGGGGTTGACGCGTGATACACGCGGTCGTATGTATCACGGCGTGACACCGGATCCCCAGGACAAGGCCGCCGGACCGCAGCAGCCGTCGACGTCGAGCGACGGGCGAGACGCGAAGAAGGAGCGCGTGCTCCACACGCGCGTCCCGGCGGTGCTGGAGCGAGAGCTCAAGCGCTTCGCCGACAACCTCCGGGTGCCGGTCTCCAACCTCGTGCGGACGATCCTGGAGGATGCCGTGTCGGTGGCCGACGCGGCGACCGAGAACGTCGAGGAGCGGCTGAAGATGGCCGCCAGGCACCTGGAGAAGGAGCGCGAGCGCATCAAGAAGCGCATCGAGCACGATCCTCTGGAGGGCATCGTCGCGTTCCAGGACGTCGTGCTGGCCGTGCCCGCGACGTGCGCCAAGTGCGGGATTGAACTCGCGCGCGGCGTGAAGGCGCACATGGGAATCGGCGAGTCGCCGGGGCATCCGCGGCGCTTCGTTTGCCAAGACTGCTTGCCGCGCGCCTGACCCGGCGCGCGGCGGTTCCGAGTGTTCCAAACCGGTGGCCCACGGCCACCCCGATGGAGGTGTGTCCATGAGCAACGACAAGCCGCAGACTGTGAACAACGAGGTGAAGGCGGAAGTGGTCGAGGAGAAGAAGGAGCCGACGACGCTCGTCGATACGCTCTTTGACATCGGCCTCGCGTGGGCGGAGTTCGGCGTTGGCCAGGGCAGGAAGGCCCTCGAGACCAGCGCAAAGACACTCGAGAAGGTCGCCCAGTCGCTCAGCGACCTGCAGGATCGCCTGCGCAAGGACGCGGCGTAGGCGGGAGCGCCCCCCCCCTCGCCGCCCGGTCGCGACGGTATCACGGCGCAGCGCGGAAACTCGCTAGTCGAGCCGCACGACGTCACCCGCCGCCAGCGACGCCACGAACGCGTCGCGCGCCGCGAGCGTTCGCGCCTCGTCGCGGCCGTCGAAGGTGATCTTGGTGCGGTAGTCGGTCGCGTGCCACTTGGGGTACGAGCCCACCGAGACGTCCGGGAAGTCCGCGACCACGCGGTCGAGGCCCGGCTTGACGACGCCCTCGTCGAGCTGCAGGTACGCGGCGTGCGACACGAAGGCCCGCCCCGTATCCCCCAGGCGCGCGAGCACGACTGGCAGCTTCATCCGGAATACCTCCGGGATCCCGGGCAGGAGCCACGTATTTCGCAGGCGGATCGTGGGCCAGGTGATCTCCTCGGTCACCTCGAGCGACGCACCCTCCGGCACGAGGGCCATACGAAGGTGTCCCTCGGTGCACTCCTGCCCGTAGTGCGCTCGAAGCATGGCTTCGAGCGACGGTGCCGACACCACCGCCACCCCGAACGCCTTGGCGACCGCCTCGACGGTCACGTCGTCGTGCGTCGGCCCGACGCCCCCGCTCGTGAACAGCCAGTCGTGCGTCGATGAGAGGGCCCGCACCTCCGCCGCGATGGCGTCGACCTCGTCCATCACGACGACCACGCGCCGCAGCAGCACCCCCGTGCCTCGCAGGGCCCGCGCGAGCGCCGCGACGTTGGCCTCCTCCACCTTGCCGGAAAGGATCTCGTTGCCAATGACCAGCGCGGCGGCGGTGACGGGGGGCGCGGACGGGTGCATCGAAGGATAGAGCGCGGGGTGGGCGGGCGGCTCGGGGGAGAGCAGAGGACGAGCCTCGCTCAACGTACACCGGATTTCGGGCGCCGCCGGGGGGGAGGCGGGTGTAGACTCCGAGATAGCCCGATGCGCAGGGTCCTGGTCGTGGAGGATTCGGTCTCGGCGCGCGCCTTCGTGCGCGCGGTGCTCGAATCCGCCGACGCCGAGTCGCCCGGCCCCTTCGAGGTCGTCGAGGCCAGCAGCGGGTTCGACGCGATGCGCCTGCTGCCGCGCGGGCCCTACGACCTCATCATCACCGACATCAACATGGCCGACATCAACGGGCTGGAGCTCGTGCGCTTCATTCGGCGCTCGGAGCACCACCGCACCACGCCCCTGCTCATCATCTCGACGCTCCGGGCCGAGCAGGACGTCGAGCGCGGCCTCGCGCTCGGGGCGGATGCCTATCTCCCGAAGCCCTTCACCCCGGAGCAGCTCCGCGAGGCGTGCGGCAAGCTCTTCGTCGCCCCCGCGGGCCGCAGCGAGCCGCCTCCGGGCGCACCCTAGGACCATGGGGGAGGCGGGAGGCGGTCGCGAGGGGGGCGACAAGGCGCGGGACGAGTTCCTGAGCGAGGCGCAGGAGCTCGTCGACGGCCTCGGGCGCGACCTTCTCGTGCTCGACCAGGGGCTGAAGCGGGACCAGGTCGACGCGGAGGTCATCAACGAGGTCTTCCGCGCGGTGCACACGCTCAAGGGGCTCTCGGGGCTCTTCGGCGCGGCGCGCATGGCCGGCCTCTCGCACGAGCTCGAAGACGTCCTCGACGACCTGCGCCTCGGGCGCATCGAGGTCTCCCAGGCCGTCCTCGACACGCTGTTCCAGGCGGTGGGTCTGTACGGTCGCATCCTCGCCGCGGAGGGGGGCGAGGGGGCCGATCCGGCCGAGGAGGTCGAGCAGTTCCTGCTCGCGGTCGGCCAGCTCTCGCAGCGCCGGGGGGCCGGCGGGGGCGCGGGGGTCATGGCGCAGTACGACCTCGACCCGGGTCTGCTCGGCGTGCTCACCGAGTACGAAGAGCACCGGCTCCGCGCCAACATCCAGCAGGGGCAGCGCCTCTACCGCATCCGCGTGCGCTTCTCGCTTGCGACCATCGACAGCGCGCTCGACGATCTCAAGGCGAAGGCGCGCCCGCACGGCGAGATCATCACGTACCTACCGACTGGCTCGGGCTCCGATATCGACACGGTGGAGCTCGAGATCCTCCTGGCCAGCCGTGCCTCGCTCGAGCTGCTGCGCAGCGCCATCACCGTACCCAACGTCTCCCTGGACGAGGTGGGCAGGCGAGCGGCGCACGGCCTCTCTCCTTCCACGCCCGCGCCGCCGCCGGCGGGGGCCACGAGCCCGCCGGCGGCGCTCGACGACGCCGGTCCGCCCCCCACGACGGCCTACGGCGCCGTCTCGCGCGACACGCACAGCGTCCCGGTCGACTCGTACCCGTCGACGCCTCGCGACGCGTCGCCCTCGAGGGTGCCCGTCGCCTCCGCCGCGGCGCGGGGCGCGCGCGCGGCGGGGCCCGACCTGTCGCTGCGCTCGGTCAGCCAGACGGTGCGCGTCGACATCCGCAAGCTCGACAGGCTGATGACCGTCGTCGGCGAGCTCGCGATCGTGAAGACCGCCATCGGCGAGCTCGCCGAGCGCGTGCGCGGGCGCGCCGTGGACGCGCGCGAGGTCGGCGTGGAGCTCGCGCGCCTGAATCGCACGTTCGATCGCCATCTGGCCCAGATGCAGGGCGGCATCCTCGAGGTGCGCATGGTCCCGCTGGGCCAGGCGTTCGACAAGCTCGCGCGCGTCGTGCGCCAGATCTCGCGCGAGCACTCGAAGGACGTCAACCTCGTCATCACGGGCGCCGAGACGGAGATCGACAAGCTCATCGTCGAGGAGCTGAGCGACCCGCTCATGCACATGATCCGCAACGCGATCGACCACGGCATCGAGACGCGTGACGAGCGTCTCCGCGTCGGCAAGCCCCCCGTCGGTACGATCGCCCTGAATGCCTTCCAGAAGGGCAACCACGTCGTCATCGAGGTCGAGGACGACGGGCGAGGGATGGACCCCGAGGTGATCCTGGAGGCGGCGATCCGTCGAGGCGTCGTCACGCGCGACGAGGCCAAGGAGCTCGGCCTGCGCGAGGTGTTCGGACTCGTGTTCATGCCGGGCTTCACCACGAAGGACGTGGCCACGGACCTGAGCGGGCGGGGCGTCGGCCTCGACGTGGCCAAGACGAACATCGCGAAGCTGGGCGGCGTGGTCGACATCGCGAGCGACGTCGGCATCGGGACCAAGATGACGATCACGCTCCCGATCACGCTGGCCATCATCAGCGTGCTCCTGGTCGAGATCGGCCCGCGCCTCTTCGCCATTCCTCTGGCGAACGTCGAGGAGGCGATCGCCCTCGACCCGACTCTGGTGCGGGCGGTGGAAGGGCGGGAGGTCCTGACGGTGCGCGGCGCCTCGCTGCCCATCTGCCGGCTCGCGCGGATGTTCGGCGTTCCGCACCGGGAGCGCGAGCGCGCCCGGGCGTTCGTCGTCCTCGCGCAGGTGGGCAACCGCCGGCTCGGCTTCGTCGTCGACGAGCTCGTCGGTCAGCAGGACATCGTCATCAAGCCGCTCGGGAAGTCGCTCGCGCGCGTGCGCGGGTTCGCGGGCGCGACCGAGCTCGGCGACCAGCGCGTGGCGCTCGTGCTGGACGTTGCATCCCTCCTCGAAGAGGTGCTCGCGCCCGCCGAGACGCGGTTCCTCGCGTCGGCGCCGGACGGCGGGAGGGGCTAGCGGTGGCCGCGCTGGTGAAGGCCAGGGCCGAACGTCGCGCGATGCGCCGTGCGGGCGAGGGCGGACGTCGGGTCGAGTACCTGGCCTTCCTGCTGGCCGGTGAGCTCTACGCCGTCGCGATGGCGCACGTCGCGGAGATCCGCCGTCCGCCGCCGATCACCGAGGTGCCGCGCGCGCCGTCGACCGTGCTCGGCGTGATCAGCGTGCGCGGCAAGCTGGTGACGGTCATCGATCTGCGCCGCCGTTTCCAGCTCCCGGAGACGCCCGTCGATCGCAAGACGCGGATCCTGCTGGCCGACGGGGGAGCCGGAGAGCAGATCGGCCTCCTGGTCGACGAGGTCCAGCAGGTCTGGCGCCTCGCCGCCGACGAGATCGAGCCCGCGAGCGTCCTGGGGGGTGAACAACCCGCGCACATCGTCGGCATCGGTCGTCCTGCCGGGGCGAGCGGGGCCATTCTGGTCTTGCTCGACCTCCGGCCTATCCTGGAGCTCCCGTGAAGCGAGGAGCGGGACGGTGATGCATCGCCAGCGCCACGATCCGTCGAAGAACCTCGTCGGCTTCGTCGTCGGCGACGTCGAGTACGCCGTAGAGATCGCGCGGGTGCGCGAGATCGCCAACCCGTTGCCCGTCGTCGCCCTGCCCCACGCGCCTCACGCCATCGTCGGGGTCTCCGACTACCGCGGGGAGGTCGTCCCCGTCATCGATCTGCGCACGCGCTTCGGTCTCGCCTCCGTCCCGTCCACGCGCCGTACCAAGTGGCTCGTCGTGGACGTGGCGGCTCGCAAGGCGGCGCTCGTCGTCGACGGGGTCACGGAGGTCTTCGGTACGGGAGGCGCCGAGCTGCGCCCGGCGCCGCCTCTCGGGGGTGGGGAGGATCTCCGCGGCATCGCGGGCGTCGGGACCCGCGGGGCCGCGCTCATCTTCGTCCTCGACACGGCCCGCCTGCGCGAGCTCGTCGAGCCGCTCGCCGACTCCGGACAGATCGGACCGGCGGCGAAGGTGCGCAGCCTGCCACCGGGGACGGCCACGTGAGCGACGCCGCTTCGGCCGTGACGTGGCTGCTGGCGCAGGCCGAGCCCGAGGCGCGTCGCGTTGCCGTCGGCCAGATCGCCAAGGTCCGCGGCCCCGAGGCCGCCGAGCTCCTCCTGCTCGCGCTCGGGGACGATGACTGGCGCGTACGCAAGGAGGCGGGGACCGTGGCGTCCTTGCTCGAGCGCCGCGAAGAGGTCGTCGCGGCGCTCGTTGCGGCGCTGGAGGAGACGCTCAACATCGGCCTGCGCAATGCCGCGGTCGAGGCCCTGGTCGCCATCGGGCCGGACGCCGTCGGCGCGACGATCGAGTCGATGCCCCGGCTCGACGCCGACGCCCGGAAGCTCGCGGTGGAGGTGCTCGCGGGGGTCCCCGACGCGCGCGGGACGACCGCGCTCGTCGGCGCCCTCGCCGACGAGGACCCCAACGTCCGCGTCGCGGCCGCCGAGGCGCTGGGGAACGCCGCCCTCGCGGGCGAGGACTCGCGCCTCTCCGCGACCGAGGCTCTCGTCGCGGCCCTGGCGACCAGCGACACCTTCCTGAAGATCGCGGCGCTCGACTCGCTGGCCCGCCTGGAGGCCCGGCTGCCATGGAGCCTGTTCGAGCCGTATGCGCGCGATCCCCTGCTGCGCCGCTACGCGATCGCGGCCGCGGCCGGATCGCGTGAGCCCGACGCCGTCCGCGCCCTCGCGCACGCGACGGCGGACCTCTCGCCGACCATCGCACGTGAGGCCGTGGTGGCGCTCGGCGACGTGATCGCCGGTGATCCCGACGACGCCGGGCTCGTCGAGGTGGCCCGGGCCGCGATGGTCGCCAACGACGTGGGCAAGGCGCGCGCGCGGAAGGCGGCGCTCGACGCCGAGGACGGGCGGGCGCGCGGCAGTGGTCTCATCCTGCTCGGCCTCGTGCGCGACGTGGCCGACGTGCCGGTCCTGGTCGAGGCGCTCGCCGAGGAGGACGTCGAGCAGAGGGCCGATCTCGCCGTGCGTCTGTTCGGGCCGGCCGCCGCCGGGCCCCTGCTCGCGTCGGCCCGCTTCGCGCGCCCGCACGTGCGCGCCGCTGCCCTGGCGCTCGCGGCCTCGCTCGACGGCGCCGAGGTGCAGCCCGTGCGCGAGGCGCTGCGCGAGGGCCTCGCGGATCCCTCGCTGGACGTCGTCGCCGGGGCGCTCGAGGCGCTCGGGCCGGTGGGTGACGCCGACGACCTGCGCCGCGTCGCCAGCCTCATCGCCCACCCCGACGAGCGCATTGCGGCGATAGCCACGAACGCCGTGTCCGAGCTGGCCGCCCGGCACGTCGAGGCGGCGCGGGCCCTGCTCCGCGGGGTGGGGGCGGAAGATCCGCTGCCGCTCGGGTGCATCCTGCTCGGCGCCATCGCGTCCACGCGCGCGCTCGCCGAGGAGGACGTCGACCTGTTGCGTCGCGCGCTGGCCCACGCCGATCCACGCGTCCGCCGCGCGGCGATCGACGCCCTGGCCCACGCCGGGGGAGGCGCCGCCGCCGACGCCGTGGTCTTCGCGCTGACCGACGAGGAGTCCGAGGTGCGCCTGGCCGCCGTACGCGCCCTGGGCAAGCTCGGTCGCGCCGACCCCCTCGCGGCGCTCGTCGCCGACTCCGATGATCCGGCGCTCACCGCGACCGCGCTGCGGGCGCTCGGCGAGGCCGACCCCGCTCGGGCCCTCGCGGCGGCGAAGCCGCTCGTCAGGCACGACGATCCGGCCGTGGCGTGCGCCGCGATCGAGGCGATCGGCGGGCTCGGCGCGTCGCCGCGGGCGCAGGCCCACGTCGCCGCCGCCTGCGAGGACGCGGTGTTCTCGGCGCTCGACCACCCCGACACCGAGGTGGTCAAGCTCGCCCTCTCGCTCGTCGGCGCGTGGCCGGGCGCCCGCGCGCTCGCGCGGCTCGGCCTGTGCCTGGATCACGGCTCGTGGGAGGTGCGGCGGCTTGCCGCCGAGCTGCTCGGCCAGGACAAGAGCCCCGGTGCGCAGGCGCTGCTGCGAGCCCGCTACGAGCGCGAGAAGGACCCTCTCGTCCGCGAGGCCATCGCGGCCGCAGTCAGCGTCCGGCCGCCGGGCGAAACGACGCGCCCCTCGGAGCGGGGGTAGGAGGTGGCCGGGGCGCCGCCGTTCGGCGAGGACATCGTTCTCAAGGCGGACGAGTTCCGGCTCTTGCGAGACCTCTTCGCCGCGCGGACGGGGCTGCACTTCGGCCCGGAGTCGCGCTTCTCGATGGAGCGACGCCTCCGCGAGCGGCTCACGGTGCTCAAGCTGTCGAGCTTCGCCGAGTACCACCACCTCCTCCGGTTCGGCGCGGGCGCCGCCGCCGAGTGGGACGAAGCGGTCGACCTGCTCACGACCAACGAGACCTACCTCTTCCGCGAGGGCCGGCAGCTGCGGGCGTTCGAGAGCGAGGTGCTACCGCGGCTCCACGACGTGACCCGGACCCGTCGCCGCCTGGCCATCTGGAGCGCCGGCTGCGCGACGGGAGAGGAGGTCTACACGCTCGCCGCCATCATCCACGCCTCCGGGCTGTTCCCGCGGGATGTCCCGTCGGACCTGCGCTGGGACGTGAACGTCTACGGGTTCGACATCTCGCGGCGGTGCGTCGCGGCGGCCCGCCGCGGGATCTACGGCGAGAGCGCGTTTCGCGCGACGACGCCCGAGCAGCGCGACGCGTTCTTCGAGAGGGCTCCCGGGGGGTTCCGCGCCATCGCCCCCGTCCGGGAGCTCTGCCATTTCGCTCACGTCAACCTGCTCGACGAGGACCGGGCGAAGCTCCTGGGGCACGCGGACGCCATCTTCTGCAGGAACGTCCTCATCTACTTCGAGCACCGGGCCAGGAAGCTCGCGATCGAGGCCCTCTACGACCGGCTGAACCCGGGCGGGGTTCTCTTCCTCGGCCACTCGGAGTCGCTGCTCAACGTCTCGACCGCGTTTGAGCTATTACATTTGAAGGAAGACCTCGTGTACCGCAAGCCGCTCGCCGCCCGCGAGCCTGACCCGACCCGCCCTCGCTCGTGACCTCCCCCTCGTGAGCTCCCCCACGGCCCCCTCGATCAACCGGCCCATCCGGCTCCTGGTCGTCGACGACTCGGCGTACAACCGCCGCAACATCGCCGACGTGTTCGCCGATCACCCCGAGGTGGAGGTCGTCGGGAAGGCCGCCGACGGCGAGGAGGCCCTCAAGCTGGTCACGGCGCTGTCCCCGGACGTCATCACGCTCGACCTCGAGATGCCGCGCATGGACGGCTTCACCTTCCTGCGCATCCTGATGTCGAAGGCGCCCAAGCCCGTCATCGTGGTGAGCAGCTACGCGCAGCGCGAGAACGTCTTCAAGGCGCTCGAGCTCGGGGCGCTCGACTTCGTCCCGAAGCCCGATCGGCTCGGCCCCGAGGCGGTAGAGGTGCGCGAGGAGATCCTGCAGAAGGTCCTGCTGGTGCGCTCCTTGCGCGCGTCGTTCGTGCCGACCTCCCTCATCCGGCGACAGAACAGCGGCGCCTTCTTCTCCGACGGGTCCGTGGCGTCGTGGGACGAGCCCTCGGCCGTCACGGGCCGGCCGTACCGTGCGCCGCGCACGGTCGTCGCGATCGCCAGCAGCACCGGGGGGCCGAGCGCGCTGCTCAGCATCTTCGCCAAGCTCCCCGCGACCACCACCGGGGGCTTCCTGGTCGCCCAGCACATGCCCGACAAGTTCACGCGCACGTTCGCCGAGCGGCTCGACAAGCGGGGTGCGGTCACGACCGCCGAGGCCAGCGACGGCGACCTGCTCGCGCAGCGAACCGGCTTCGTGTGCCCGGGGCGCAAGTGCATGGAGCTCACGCGGCAGGGCGCCGAGCTTCGCCTCCGGGTCGAGCCCGCGGCGCCTGGCGACCGCTACGTGCCCAGCGCCGACCGCCTCTTCAAGAGCGTCGCGGCGTCCGGCGTGCGGTCCGTCGGGGTCATCCTCACGGGGATGGGCGACGACGGCGTCGAGGGGGCCCGCGCCCTCCGCGACGCCGGCGGGATCGTCATCGCGGAGTCGCAGGAGACCGCGGTCGTCAACGGCATGCCGGGGGCGGCGGTGCGCGCCGGGCTCGCGCACGAGGTGCTGCCCCTGCCGCAGATCGGCGAGTACCTCGCCAAGGTGTGACGCTCAGGCGGGCAGCGTGGGCTGGCGCAGGCGCAGCTCCCGCTGCGGGAAAGGGATCTCGATCCCGCGCTCCCGGAAGGCGCGGTCGATGGCGAAGCGCAGGTCGCTCATGATGAGCGGCTCGCGGTCAGGGGTGTCGAGCCACACGGCGAGCTCGAAGTCCAGGCTGCTGTCCCCGAAGTCCTTGAAGAGGACCAGCGGCGCAGGGTCCCGGAGCACCTCGGGGTGAGCGAGCGCGACGCTCACGAGCGTGTCCTGCACGAGCTGCGTGTCGCTCCCGTAGGCCGCGCCGACGCCGATACGCACGCGCTTGCGCGTCGTCGGGTGGCTCTGGTTCAGGACGCGCCCGGCGATGAACTCGCTGTTCGGCACGATCATCGCGACCCCGTCGCGCGAGACGATCTTGGTGGCGCGCATGCCGATCTCGATCACGGTCCCGACCACCTCGCCGACGACCACGAAGTCGCCCTTCTCGATGGGACGCTCGACGAGCAGGATGATCCCGCTGATGAAGTTCTGCGTGATGCTCTGCAGCCCGAAGCCGATCCCGACGCTCAGCATCGCGCCGAGGGCCGCGAGCGTCCCGAGATCGACCCCGAGGGTGTCGAGGCACACGAGCGTGCCCGAGACGACCAGCGCGTACTGCGCCATGCGCCCCGCGGCGTAGCTCACCCCCGGGCTGCCGCGGCGCTTCTCGAGGAAACGCGTCGTGGCCGCGCGCCCGACCCGGCCCACGACCCACGTGGCCGCGAGGCCCGCCAGGAAGATGAGGATCGACAGCAGCGAGACGGGGGTGTTGGAGAGCGTGAACAGCTCCTCTCGCAGGAGCCCGAAGACGTGTCTCATGGCGGCACTATACGAGCGTCCGTCCGGGGCCCGAGCGACTCGTCGCGCGCCGGGTTCGGCCCTGCGCTAAGGTCGCCCCATGCCGAAGCGCGCGGCCTCCCCCGTCGACCCCACGCCCGCGCCGCGGGCCGTCGACGCCGCGCCTCAGGGGGACGACGCGCAGATCGATCGCACGCTGCGTCCCCGCACCCTCGACGACTACGTCGGCCAGACCAAGCACAAGGAGAACCTGCGCGTCTTCGTCGAGGCCGCTCGCAGGCGCGGCGAGTCGCTCGATCACATCCTGCTCTCCGGCCCGCCGGGCCTCGGCAAGACGACGCTCGCGCTCATCCTCGC
>JAJYCT010000164.1 GCA_021778125.1 Myxococcales bacterium | reverse complement strand
AGTTCGAAGCGACGACGTGGACGATCACGAGAAGCGCGAAGGTCGCCATCGGCAGCGCGATACCCCGCAAGCGCGACAGAGGATATCCCACCACGAAAGCGATGACGCCCGCACCCGCAGCGCCCCTCGCGGTGACCCTGGGGATGCCGGCGAGGCCCGCGGCCGCACCTCCGACCCCGATGGTCATCGAGCCGGTGGCGGCTACACCGGGCTCGCGCGGCCCGGCGCTCCTGCTGGTCGCGCTCGTGGCGTGCATCCTCCTGGTGGTCGTCGCGGGGGCCTGGATCGCGCTGCACGGCCGAGCGGCGAGGACCCACGTCGCGGCGCCTGCCTCCGGGGGTTGAGCGTGAAGGACCCCGACCCGCTCGGTCTCGCAGGCCAGGTCGTCGAGGGGCCATTCCGGCTCCTGCGCCCCATCGGCAAGGGGGGCTTCAGCGTCGTCTATCGCGGGACCCACCTCGGATCGGACACGCCGGTCGCCGTGAAGTGTCTGCGGCTCGCCGCAGGCCTCGACGAGGAGTCGACGCGCACGGTCGAGCGCAGGTTCCGCGACGAGGGCCGGCTGCTCCGCCGCCTCGGCCAGGGCAGCCCCGACACGGTGCGCTGCCTCGCCAGCGGAATGACCACGTCGCCCCGGACCGGCGCGCCCGTCCCGTATCTGGTGCTCGAGTGGCTCGAGGGGCGGTCGCTCTCGGCCGACCTTCGCGAGCGCAAGCAGCGCGGTCTGTCGGGGCGCCCCCTCGACGAGGCCCTCGCGCTGCTCGAGCCTGCGGCGATCGCGCTGGAGCACGCGCACCGGCAGGGCGTCGTCCACCGTGACGTGAAGCCCGGCAACCTGTTCGAGGTGACGACGCCGGGCGGCGGCGTGCGCATGAAGGTGCTCGACTTCGGTCTCGCCAAGATCCTGGCTGACACGCTCGGGATCACGCGTGCCAAGACGGCCACCGGCTATCTGGCGTGCTCTCCCCGGTACGCCGCGCCCGAGCAGTTCGACTCGTCGCGCGGCGAGGTGGGGCCGTGGACCGACGTCTACGCGCTCGCGCTGGTCCTGCTCGAGGTGCTGCGCGACGAGCGCGTGCGGAAGGCGGAAGGTATCGCCGCGTGCATGATGGAAGCGACCGACCCGCGGGCGAAGGTGACGCCCCACGCGCTCGGGCTCGTGCTTCCGACCCGCGTCGAGCGGGCGCTCGTGCGCGCCGTGGCGATCGACCTGAAGCTGCGCCACCAGTCGGCAGGAGAGCTCTGGGCGGATCTGACGCGCGTCGCGCGCGCGTCCGGTCAGCTCCCTCCGCCGTCGAGCAGCGGCAGTCTGCCGCGGAGCGTCCCGGCGCCCCCGCCGGCGTCCTCGTCGGTTCCGATCGCGTTCGGGCCGGCCCCTGCGTCGGGGCCGGCCCCCGCGCCTGCGCCAGGAGAGCGGTCCGCGCGCGGAGTCGTCGCGATCCTGTCGCTGGTCATCCTCGGCGTGGCGCTGGCAGCCGCGCTGCTATGGTGGGCCACACGATGACCGATCCGATCTCCCGAGCGCTCTTCGAGCGTGCCGCGCGCGTCATCCCCGGCGGCGTCAACAGTCCGGTCCGGGCGTTCCGCGCCGTCGGCGGCTCGCCGGTCTTCGTCTCGCGCGCCGAAGGGTCGACGCTCTACGGCGCCGACGGGCGAGGCTACGTCGACTACGTGGGCTCCTGGGGCCCCATGATCCTCGGTCACGCGAACCCCGCGGTGGTCGAGGCCGTGCGCGACGCGGCGACACGCGGTACGAGCTACGGCGCCCCGACGGAGCTCGAGGTACGCTTCGCCGAGAAGGTCTGCGCGCTCTACCCGTCGATCGAGACGATGCGTGCGGTCTCGAGCGGGACCGAGGCCACGATGAGCGCGCTGCGGGTTGCGCGCGGCTTCACAGGGCGCGATCTCGTCGTGAAGTTCGAGGGCTGCTACCACGGCCACGCCGACTTTCTCCTCGTGAAGGCGGGCAGCGGCGCGGCCACGTTCGGGGTCCCCGACTCCGCCGGCGTGCCGGCGGGGGCGGTCGCGGGAACGGTGACGCTGCCGTACAACGACGCCGGCGCGCTGCGAGCGCTCTTCGCCGCCCGCGGCCGGGAGATCGCCGCGGTCATCGTCGAGCCGGTGGTCGGCAACATGGGGGTCGTGCCTCCCGTGGCCGGGTTCCTCGAGACGGTCGTCGAGGTTTGCCGCGAGCACGGCGCGGTGTCGATCTTCGACGAGGTAATGACGGGCTGCCGCGTGGCGCGCGGCGGCATGCAGGAGCGCGCGGGCCTCCGGCCGGACATGACGTGTCTCGGCAAGATCGTGGGCGGCGGCCTGCCGCTGGCCGTCTACGGAGGGCGCCGGGCGATCATGGAAAAGGTTGCCCCGCTCGGGCCTGTCTACCAGGCGGGCACGCTGAGCGGGAACCCGGTGGCCGTCAGCGCGGCCCTCGCGACGCTCGAGCGTCTCGACGGCGCCCTCTACGCCCGGCTCGAGGCGCTCGGCGCGCGGGCGCAGGCGGGCCTCGAGGCCGCGATCGCCCGGCGCGGCGCGGCCGCCTGCGTGCAGCGAGTGGGCTCGATGATCACGCTCTTTTTCACGCGCGGGCCGGTGCGGTCCTGGGCGGACGCGAAGGTGTGCGACACGAAGGCCTTCGGCGCGTGGCACGCGGGCCTGCTCGAGCGGGGCGTCTACTGGCCCCCGGCGCAGTTCGAGGCCGCGTTCATCTCCGGGGCGCACACCGAAGCGCAGATCGACGCGACGATCGCTGCGGCGGACGCCGCCATGGGTTGACCGACGTCAGTTGCAGAAGTTGGCGCCGGTGCAGTTCTTGTTCTGCGCGGTGCAGTCGGCGCACGCCGTCCCCCCGGTGCCACACGCCGTGTCCGTGTTCCCCGGGGCGCACGTGCCCGACGCGCAGCACCCGCCGTTGCAGAGCGACGTGGGGCTACACGCCGTCGTGCACTGGTGGGTGGTCGCGTCGCAGGCCTGGCCCGTCGGGCAGTCCGTGAAGCCGTAGCAGCCGCAGTTGCCCGAGAGGCACGCCGCGCCGTTCGGGTTGCCGTTGCAGTTGGCCGGCCCGGTGCACCCGCACGTCCCCTTGCTCAGGCACTGGTTGCCGAGCGTCGAGCCGTTGCAATCGGGGTTGCCGTTGCAGCCGCAGTCTCCGTTGACGCACGCCGTGCCCGCTGGCGACGACGTGCAGTCGACGCAGGTGCCGCCCGGCGCTGCGCATGCGCTCGGGTCGATCCCGGTGCACGTGCCCCCGGCGCCGCAGCACGAGTTGCCCCCGCACGTCCCGTCGCCGGAGCCTCCGCAGGCGCTGGTGCACTTGCCCGCGGAGCACGTGGGATTCCCGCCCCCGCACGCGGTGCAGGCGTTGCCGCTGGTGCCGCAGGCGCCGTTCGCCGTTCCGTCCGAGCACGTGCCCCCGTTGCAGCAGCCCCCGTTGCAGGGCTGGCCCGCGGCACACGCCGTGGTGCACGTGTGCGTCGTCGGGTCGCACGACATCCCGGTGGGACAGTCGGAGCCGTTCTTCTGGGTGCAGCCGGGTGGGGGTGCGTCAGCCTCGAGGCTCGCGTCGGTCAGAGAGGCGCCGTCGACGTGTGCGTCGCGGGAGGAAGCGTCCCGGGACGCGTCCGCCGGGGAGATGCCGTCGCGCGCGCCGTCGAGCGAGGCCTCCACCGTTGCGTCGTCGCCGGGTGACGCGCCGTCGTCGCTCGCGTCGGCCGTCTCGTTCAGGCCGCCGCGGTCCAGTCCGCACGCCGCGATACCCCCGGCGGCAAGGCAGAGCACGGCGGCCATGCGGAGGACCGGCAAGCGCATCCGGGAAGCATGAAGGAATCAGGCTCGATGGTCGAGCCCGACGTCGCGTCCCGCGCCGGCCGGGAGGTCAGGCCGGCGCGGTCGTCCCGCTCAGTTCAGCGTGCAGAAACCCCCCACGCACGCCGCGTTGCAGCAGTCCGACGTCTGCGTGCACGTGCCGCCGATCGGCGAGCACGTCGAGCCGGAGCTCTTGCAGACGCCGCCCTGACACACGCCCCCGGAGCAGCAGTCCGAGTTGCTCGTGCAGGTCCCGCTTCCGAGCGGGATGCACGCCGCGGCGCACGCGAAGGCCCCCAGGCCGCCGTCGGCCTCGGTCTGCTGCACGCAAATGTGGCTGCAGCACTCGTCGCACAGGGCGCACGAGTGTCCGGCCGGGTAACATGCGCCCCCCGCGGCCGGATCGCAGCGCATCACGCCGTCGCTCGTGTTAACGCAGCTCGCCTTGCCGCCGTTGCAGCAGTTCTGCGAGGCGCCGTTGCCGCCGCAGACGTCGCCGTCAGGGACGCAGTTCTGCGCGCGCACGCACCGGCTGACGCCGAGCGAGTCCGGGGCTCCGCAGACGCCCGAGCAGCACTCCCCGTTCGACGTGCAGACGTCGTCGTACGCGCGGCATCCGCACATTGCGTAGCAGTACGAGCTGCCGAACCCGCTCGGCACGCAGAGCGTGTCGCAGCACGAGCGCAGGCCGCTGCACGGCTCGTCCGTCGGCACGCACTGCGTCAGGAGGTTGCACGTGTGCGTCGCGGGGTTGCACCCGCCGTCGCAGCAGTCGGCGTCCGTCTCGCAGATATCGCCTCCCGCCCGGCAGTAGTTGTAGAACGAGCAGCGACCGGTGAGGCACTCCCCGGAGCAGCAGTTGCCGCCGGAGCTGCACGTCTCGCCGAGCGTCGAGCAGCTGCCGCTGAGCAGCGAGCACGTCCCGGCGTTGCACTCGTTGCTGCAGCACTGCGTGTTCGAGGTGCAGGTGCCGCCCCCGACCGTGCAGGCCGAAGCGGTCGAGCACGTGAGCGAGAGGGGATCGCAGTAGAGCGAGCAACACTCGCTCGACTCGGCGCACGCGGTGCCCGCGGCCTTGCACATGTTCGGGCCGCTGCAGCGCTGGACCCCGTCGACGTCCGCGTCGCAGTGACCGTCGCAGCACTGGCTGCTGGAGGTGCACGTCTGGCCCGTGAGCAGGCAGGACGACGCCGGCACGCTGCACTTGCCCGCCACGCAGTTGTCCGAGCAGCAGTCGGTGTTCTGCGTGCACGCCTTGGCGTACGCCAGGCACGTCGCGCAGTTGACCCCCGCGAAGCACGCCGTCCCGAAGCAGCAGCCGTTTGCGCACGACGTGGTGGTGCACTGGCACGAGCCGCTCTGGCAGACCTGGCCCGCCGCGCATGCCGGGCCGGTGCCGCAGCTGCACGTGCCGTTGTTGCAGCCGTCGGCGAGGGTCGTGTTGCACGAGGCGCAGGCGTTGCCCCCGGTGCCGCAGTTGGTCACCGACGGCGTCTCGCAGGTGCTGCCCGAGCAGCACCCGGTCGTGCACGTCATCGAACAGCCGGCGCAGGCGAAGCCGATGCAGGCGCCCCCCGCGCCGCAGTTGGTGCACGCCGCGCCGCCGAACCCGCAGGCGCCCGCGGCGCTGCCCGCTTGGCAGACGCCGCTGGCGTCGCAGCACCCGCCGCAGTTGGTGCTGTTGCACACGCACTGCCCGTTCACGCACGCGAGGCCGGCGGTCGCGTCGCACGCCAGATTCGACCCGCACTGGCAGCCATTGCTCGTGCAGTTGTCGGCGGTCGACGGATCGCACGTCGCGCAGGCGCCACCGCCCGAGCCGCACGTCGCGAGCGACGGGCTCTGGCAGGTCGTTCCGCTGCAGCAGCCGTTGGGGCACGAGCTCGCGTTGCACGCGCACGCCCCGCCCGCGCACTGCTGGCCCGTTCCGCACGCGGCCCCGCCTCCGCACGTGCAGATCCCCTGCGTACAGCGGTCGGTCGCGCTGAGGTTGCACGTCACGCAGGTCGAGCCGCCCCCGCCGCAGGTGGACGTCGACGTGCCCGGCTGGCACACCCCGGCGCTGTCGCAGCAGCCCGAGGGGCAGGTGGTCGGATCGCACGCGACGGCGGCATCGGTGCCGCTGTCGGTCGTCGCGCCGCTGTCGGTCGTGGTCCCGCTGTCGGTCGTGGTCCCGCTGTCGGTCGTGGCCCCGCTGTCCGTCGTGGCCCCGCTGTCCGTCGTCGAGCCACTGTCGCCGGCGAACCCGCTATCGGTGGAGGTTCCGCCATCGGCAGGGGAGCCGGTGTCGGTCGTCGAGCTGTCCATCACGGAGCCGCTGTCGGTGGGGGCGCCATCCGTGTTCGCGTCCTTTCCGCCCGAGCCGTCCGTCGCCGTGGCGTCCTTGCCCACGCTCCCGTCGACGACGGTGCCGTCGCTTCCGGTGTCCTCACCCGTGGCGCCGTCGAGCGCCGAGCCGTCGTCGCCCGCACCGTCGGCGGTGGCGTCGCCCTCGTTGCCCGCGCTCGTCCCGTTTCCCCCGCCGCACGCGACCCCCGACGCGGCCAGCACCGAGAGCACGACTCCCACTGCAAGCGACCGGAAAGACCCCTCCAGCATGACACGCCTCCCTCCCGAAGTGTCGACGACACGTGCCGAGGGTACCCATCGTACCCGCGGCGTGGGGCGTGACCAGGGGGCAAATACGCGACGACCCCCGGCTCGAGGGGAGCCGAGGGTCGCCGGAGATCACCAGGGGCCGGCGCACCGCCGGCCGCCAGGCTAGTACGTGCAGTTGCTGACGCTGATCGTGTTGCCGGACGACTGTCCGGCCAGGTCGACGCCCGCCGCGCACGCCACCGCATACGAGATCTGCCCGGGGGTACCGCTCTGCGAGCAGTCGAGGCTGCCCCAGGTGTTGCCCGCGGCGTAGAGCGTCTGCCCCTTGGCCGCCGGGATGCCGTAGTGGACGCCGCAGCTCGTGTTGAGCGCGCTCAGACCCGCGTCCGTCGACGCCGAGCTTTGCAGGATGTTGTGCCCGAACGCGGTCGCGGTGCCGAGCACGATCGCCGACGTGTCGTAGTTCGTCGTCGACCCGTTGATCGAGACACCCACCAGGTTGGCGCCGGCGTACGAGGCCCCCATCAGCACGTTGGAGCCGGTGTTGATGCTGACGCCGTTACCGGCGGCCTGGTGCCAGGTCACCACGCCCAGCAGCTTGTTCGTCGGCAGGGTCTGGGCGCCGCTGGTGCCCGTCTGCTGGATGAAGATGCCGTTGAGCGCGTTCTCCGAGGCCACGATCGAGCCCGCCCCGAGCGCTCCGGCCGTGCCCTCGAGATCGACGGAGCCCGTGGTGTCGACGAGCACGCCGTTGCCCGTGTTCGCCGTGAACAGGACCGGGGTCGCCGCGCTCGTGACGGTGCTGCCGGCCTTGCCGGAGTCGGTCACGTGCAGGCCGTTCTGGTTCAGCGTGAGGGTGACGTTCGCGTTGATCGTCACGACGCCCGACTGGTTCACCAGGACGCCGTCGCCGACCGCGAAGCCGGACACGGTGACGCTCGTCAGCGAGGCGTTGCTCCCGCTCGTGCCGCCGACCGTGACGCCCGCGGTGCCCGTGGCGCTCCCCACGATGGTGAGTGCGTTGATGGCCGCGGTGCCCACGAGGACGAACCCCTGGGTCGCCGGTACGGTGACGGTCGTCGTCGGCGCCGCGCCGAGGACGGTGAAGCCCGTGGGGATCGTGAGCGGAAAGGTCTCGCCGTTGCTCCCGGGATCGTCGCCCAGCAGGTGGATGTTGCCGGTCGTGAAGCTGCTCGCGGCGATCGCCTGCAGCGCGCGGGTGATCGTCTTGAACGCGCAGACCGACGCGGTCTGCGAGCCGGCGGTGTCGCTGCCGGTCCCCAGCGAGTCGCTGCCGTTGACCGGGTCGACGTAGTACTCGCCGTTGGCGACCGCGCTGCACGCCGTGCACGTGTTGTTGACGCATAGCGAGAGAGCCCCGCCGTCGCCCGTGCAGTCCGTGTTCGAGTGGCAGTTGCCCTGGACGCACGAGCCGCTGGCGGTGTCGCAGATGTAGCCACCGCCGTACGCGGTCGTGCACTCCGTGTCGAGGGAGCACGGCGCGCACGTGGCCGACAGGCAGACGGCGTTGATGGTCGCCCCCGCTTCGCTCGTCAGCGAGCACGCCGTCGTGGCGTCCCCGCAGCCGACGTTCGCGTCGGGCAGCGCGCTGTCGAGAAGCGACGAAGAGTCGCCCGACGAGGAGTCCGTCGCGCTGGACGAATCGCCGGTCGATCCCGAGTCCCCCGTGCTGGACGAGTCGCCGGTCGAGCCGGAGTCGCGCGTGCTGGACGAGTCGCCGCTGGCGGACGAGTCGGTCGTCGCGTCCTTGCCCGTCCCGCTGTCCTTGCCGGCGTCGGTGCCGGTGGTGGAGTCCATGCCTCCACCGTCGTCGCCCGCCTCCGCGGCGGCGTCTCCCGCCTCCTCGCCGCCGTCCCCTCCGGGGCCGCCGCTGCTGCTGTTGCTTCCGCAGCCCCAAGCGCAGGTCACTGCCCCCAGAGACACCACCGACAGAACAATCCAAGAGCGCTTGTTCACGTTGCCCTCCTCATTGGGTCATGGGAGACCGTCGCTTCACGCGTACTGCCGTCATGCGGCGATCGTATGTGCGTTCATCATCATCCGAGCTGGCAGCGACCCGACAGGCAGATGAGGCCCGAGCCCGGGCAGCACGACACGCCCGCGTCGGGATCGCAGAGTTGCCCGTACTGCGAGCAGTTGAGAACGCCCGAGTCCGGCGAGGTGGACCCACCCTCGGTCGTCGTACCGCCCTCGGTCGTCGTACCGCCATCGGTCGTCGTACCGCCGTCGTTCGTCGCGCCGCCGCCGCACGGGTCGCAGGCGCCACCGATGCACGAGTAGCCAGGGCAGCAGTCGGCAGTGGTCGAGCATGTGCTGCACGATGGCACACACGTCGTGCTGGCGCAGATGTACGGCGCGCCGGCGTCGCTCGGGTTGGGTACGCACGGATAACCGTTGCAGCAGTCGGCGCTGGTGGAGCAGGTGCCGCCGGGGTTGACGCACGTCGTGGCGGCGCACCGCGGGACGCCGACGTTGTCCGGCGCGCAGGCGGTGTTCGCGTTACCTTGACCGGCGCAGCAGTCCTGGTTGGCGTTGCAAGACGTTGTCTGCAACTTGCACACGTCGCCGTTGGGGGCGCAGGCCTGCTTGTGGCTACAGAAGCCGCTGATGCACGTCGCGGCGTGCCCGGCGTCGGTGAGTTGCACGTTGCCGCAGCACTCGCTGTCGCTGGTGCACGTGTCGCCCGACACATGGCAGCCGGTGGCGGGCTGGCACACGTCGATGCCTGTAAGGCCCCAGGGCGCGCACAGGCGGCTGCAGCAGTTGCCGCCGCAACCCCCGTCGGTGAACGAGACGGGCGTGCAGAGCTGACCGTCCACGGCCGTGCAACTCGAGCCGGTAGACCCGACGGCGTTGCAGTACCCGACGCTCGCACCCGCGGCGATGTTGCACGAGCCGCTGCAGCAGTCACCGTTCTTCGAGCAGATGTCGTTGGTCTGCTGGCACCACGACGCCGCCTGGCAAGCGCCCAGGACGCAGTTGCTGGAGCAGCAGTCCGCGTTCCCGGTGCAGGAGTTTCCGAGCGAGCCGCACGCGCCGCCGTTGATCGACGCGCACACTCCGCCCGTGCAAGTCTGGCTGCAGCACTGGCTGTTGCCGGCGCAGGTCCGCCCGACCGATCCGCACGCCGGGACGCCGCACACGTTGCCCGCGCATGTGCCGCTGCAGCATTCCGCGTTCGACGTGCAGCCGCTCCCGGGCGTGATGCATCCGCCGTCGCCGAAGATGTTCCCTCCATCCCCGCTGGACCCCGAGTCCGACGGCGCGCCGCTGTCGCCGGTGCCGGAGCCGCTGTCACTGGCGCCGCTGTCGCCGGCGCCCGTGTCGCTCTTGGCGTCGGCCTTCGCGTCGGACTTGCCCGCGTCCGTCGTGGCGTCGTTCCCCGCCGAGCCGTCGTCGCCGCCCTCCGACGTCGCGTCGTCGCCGCCGTCTGCACCTGCCCCCGTTCCGTTGCTGCCGCCGCATCCGGCGAAGGTCACGGCGCCGCTCATGGCGACGAGCGTCGCGGTCACGAGTGCGAAGCGCGAGAGGTTCATGTCGTCTGGCTCCTGGGGCTACGGGGCGGCACGAGAAGGTGCCTGGATGGCAAGAACATCGACCAGTCGTCCGCCGCGAATCGGCGAGGATCACAGTCTTCCGTTCCGGTCGCTCGAGGACAAGCAAGATGCGAACCGGCGCGCAGAGGGCTCGCCAGGGAGCGCTACGCCGCGCGCTCGGCCCGCCGCGACTGGACGATGCCGAGGGTGCGGACCACCCAGGCGTGGAGGCCCTCGCGCCCGATGAACGGGCCCACGTGCAGGATCCCGGCGGCGATGTCGTAGGCGGCGTCGGTGAGCAGCCCGATGTCGCGCGGGTGGACGGTCGGGCCGACCAGCAGCACCTCGGGACGCAGGATCCTCATCCGGGTGCAGGCGGGAAGGGGGTGCCGCACGCGCAACACGCGAACGGGGAGCTGATCCAGGCCGAGCGAGGCTTCGTCGTCGGGCTCCACGCGGACCAGCATCACGCTGGGCCGTCGCACGCACACTTTCGACGGGGTGTCGTCGCGGTAGGTCGGGGAATCGGTGCTGGGCATGGCGTGGTCACCCGACTGGCCAGACGCGGTCGATCGCCTGGCCAGGTCGCCCGTCGGGTTCCTCCGGGATTTCCGGGGTCCGCGTTCGACTCTTCGGGACCCACGCAAGACCCGAGCCCGACCCGTTCCGTCGCCGTGCAGGTGGCACGACGACATTCGTGCACCGCCCTTCAGGGGCAGGCGCCAGTGTGACAGCTCACCGACAGGGACCTCACGCAGCAGATCTCCGTCAGCGTGCACCGGGACTCGCACATCGGACAGTCCGTGGTCGCGCAGCCGGAGCACGCGATCGCGCTGCAGCACGTCGTCGCGCCGGGGGGCACCGTGCCCGGGCACGTGTTCGTGGCGGCCTCGGAGGCGACGTCCGGCGGCCCGTCGGTCGCCCCGTCGGGGCTCCCGCCCGAGGAGTCGACGTCGGCGGCTTCGAGGGACCCGTCTCTCGGGGGGGAGGCAGCGTCGCTCACGAAGGTGACGTCGGGGACCCCGCAGCCTGCTGCGCTTGCCGCGAGGGCGAAGGCCACGACGGGCATCCCGCGAGCGACCCAGGACGTCATCGCCTCGACCTACTAGCGCCCATCCCCGTCGTCGGGCCAGCTCACGCCGTAGAGGCCCCGCTTCTTGAGCAGGTCGCGAAGGTAGTGGCGCGCCAGGTCGGCCTCGCGGGAGGCCCTGGACAGGTTGCCGCCGCAGCGCTTCATCAGGGCGCCGAGGTACGCCGCCTCGAAGCGCTCGACCGAGCGCTCCTTGGCGTCGGCGAAGGTGCCCGAGAGGTCCAGGACCTCGCGCTCGTGCCGCGTTCCCCGGAAGCCGAAGCCCTCGCCCGCGACGTCGGAGCGGCGGATCACGCCGTCCTGCGCGAGGGCGGAGGCGCGCGCGAGCACGTTGCGCAACTCGCGCACGTTGCCCGGCCACGGCTGCGTCCGCAGGAAGTCGACCGCCGCCTGCTCGATGAGGACCGGCTCCGCGCGGTTGCCCGTGAGGGAGGCCAGGAGGCGCTGACAGAGCAGCGGGATGTCGTCGAGGCGATCGCGCAGGGGCGGGACCATCACGCGGACCTGCGCGATGCGGTAGTAGAGGTCCTCGCGGAAGCGCCCCGCGTCGATCTCGTTGCGGAGGTCGCGGTGCGTCGCGCACACGACGCGGATGTCGACCTTCACGGGCGTGTTGCCGCCCACGCGCACGACCTCGTGCCGCTCGAGCACGCGCAGGAACTTCGACTGGAGGGCCGCGGGCAGCTCGCCGATCTCGTCGATGAACGCGGTGCCGCCGCTGGCCGCCTCGAAGTACCCGACGCGTCGCTGATCAGCGCCGGTGAACGCGCCCCTCTCGTGGCCGAACAGCAGCGACTCGGCCAGGGCCTCGGGCAGCGCGGTCGCGTCGATGACGATGAAGGGCGCAGAGGCCCTCGTGCTGCGTGCGTGCAGCGCGCGCGCGACCAGTTCCTTGCCGGTCCCGGTCTCGCCCTGAACGAGGACCGCGAGGTGCTTGGGCGCCACGCGCTCGAGCGTTGCGAAGAGCTCCAGCATCTCCGGCGAGCGGCCGACGAGCTGACCGAAGGTCCCCGACTCGCTCACGCTCGCCGGAGACGTCTTGTCGTCGAGCTCGACGCGCAACGTCGTGCTGCCCACGACGATCTCGGCCCCCGGGGCGAGCTCGACCTCCGCGATCCGGTGCGGGCCCAGCCACGTGCCGTTGGTGCTGCCCGTGTCGCGGACGTGGAAGCGCAGGCGTACCCGGCCGTCGGCCTCGGCGACATCGGCCGCCCCCGCCCATTCGACCCCGAGAACGACCTCGCCCCGCGGCGTGAACTTGATGGCGTTGCCCA
>JAJYCT010000163.1 GCA_021778125.1 Myxococcales bacterium | reverse complement strand
GCCCGCTGCATGCCACGCAGGTGCGCTGTAAGGTACTCGGCTCCGTAGACGCGGTCGGCCCGCTGGTCGCCCCACTGGCAGAAGGCGCAGGTCATCGGGCAGCCACGGAAGGTCTCGATGAACCCCGTATGGTCGGCCGGCGCCGTACCGATCTGGTAGGGCGAAGGGTAGGCGTCGAGGTCGGGCCTCTCGCCGGCCGGCGTCGATCGGAACCCGAGCGGATGCGGCAGGGTGAGATCGGCGATGTGAGCGAGCCCCGTACCGTCGACGTCGCGCGCGAGGGCGCGGATGATCTCTTCGCCCTCTCCTGTCGCGATGGCGTCCACGTACTTGAGCAGATGGCGATACGGCTCGAGCGAGAGCAGGCTGACGCGCGCCGCCGGACCGCCGAGCACGACCCGCACGGTCGGGTCCCATCGCTTCACGCGGCGCGCGACCTCGAGGAACGTGGCCACCGACCAGATGTACGTCGAGCACGCGACGAGGGTCGGCCGCACCTCGCGGATCGCCTCGAGGAACGCGTCGGGATCGTCGACGTCGAGGTCGATGACGTGGGTCTCGACGTGTTGCAGATCGGGCGCGCTGCGGACCGAGGCCTCGAGCTTCCTCGCCGCGTAGGAGAACGAGGCGAACTCGTCCCATCGCCAGTCGATGGCGAGGAAGGCAATTCGGGTGGGTCGCATTCGGACCGGCCTCGTGGATCCTACTGTCCGTGCGCGGGGGTGTCCACCGGCCCGCCCGCCGCGAGACCGTGCCGAGAGCGCACGGAGAGACGCTCAACACGCCCTCGTTCCCCGGCGAACGGCTCGCATCTCGCTCGTTCCGTAGAGGCTCGCGTAGCCGCGCCGGACTCCCCAGCAGCGCGTGCCCAGATCGCAATCCTTGCACGCGTCCGCGCGGACGAACTCGCCCTCGTCGGCGCCCGGCGGGATCACGCGATCGTCGGCCGACGTCGAGAACTCGGCGGGCACCAGACAGAGCGGGATGCCGCACATCGACTCGAAGCCCACGAGTCGGACGCCAAGCGCGAGCGCACGAAGCCGGGCCTCTTCGAGCTTGGGCATCGCGTCCGAGTATCGAGGGACGAGCCACGACTCGCGAGGGACGACCTCCGTCGACGGAGCGATGAAGGAGACGTTCAGCGACACGCCGGGCCAGCGCCTCCCCACGAGGTCGACCATCGACGGAAGATCGTCTCGGTTGGCCGTGCAGATGACGAAGTTGATGACCACGGAGACGCCGGCGCGGACGAGGTTGTCGAGCCCAGCGACCGTCCGGCCGAACGTGCCCGGCGCCCGCGTGACGGCCTCGCTGATCTCCGCTTTGCTTCCGTGGAGCGAGACGAATGCCGCCCCGAGACCGGCCTCGATCAAGGCCCGCACTCGCCTCTCGTCGTCGAGCAGCACGGCGTTGGTCTGGATCTCCACGGGCCATCGGCCCTCCGACAGTCGGCTCGCGAGGCCGACGTACTCCGCGAGGTGCGCATTGAGAGTGGGTTCGCCCCCGGTGAGCACCACGCGCTTCCCGTCGGCGGCGGCATGCTCGATTGCACGCCGGATCGCATCCACGCGCGCCGAGGGCAGGTGAGTGGACACGAAGCAGAAGTCGCATGCCTGGTTGCAGCGGAAGTTGACGCGGACCAGGGCCTCCGGGAGGCCCACCGCAGGGAAGCTGGGCTGCACGAGCTCGCGGGCGATCTGCCGGTCGACGCTGTCGAGCATCGACAGACGGCGGCGCGCCCGGTCATCGGCGATCGGCGTGACGGTCGTGTCCGGGTGGCGGGCGAGGTAGGCGTCCGACACCCCGGGGCAGCGATCGCGTACCGTGCAGCCCGCGCAGCCAGGGAGCTGTCGCATGCCCCGCTCGACGCTCGAACCCCGATTGAGCGCGTACAGGTGGTGCGGCCGCTCTCGCGCCGGAAAGACGCAGGGGGGAGGTCCCTGCCGATCGGCGAACTGCACGTACACGTCGTGCTCGCGGCACGCGCGATCCAGCGCCAGGATGGTCGAGACGGCTTCGTCGTACGTCAGGAGCTCGCCCGGGTCGGGGCTCTCCGCGGGGACCTTGATCACGATGCGCCGAAGGTCTTCTCCCAGCACGGCGTGCACCGCCGCGGGGACCTCGGCGAGCGTGGCGGCCGTCGAACGAACGACCGGCACCGCGATCTCGATGGGGGCGCGGGCTCTCCGTAGCGCGCGGAGGCCCGCCATCGTCCTGTCGAACCCCCCCGGATCGCGCGTGACGCCGTCGAGCTCAGCGGTGCCCCGAGGCAGGTGCACACGCACGAGCGTCACTCCGGCCTCCACAAGCGCTCCGGCACGCGCAGGGTCGATCAGCGTCGCGTTGGTCTCGACGACGACCTGATCCGCCCCGCGCCGGCGGGCGTGCGCCACCAGCTCGGTCAGATCGCGCCGCATGGTGGGCTCGCCGCCGGTGAAGACGATGCAGGCGGCGCCCTCGGCGATCGCCTGGTCGATCTGGGCGCGCACGGCCGAAGGCGAGATCGCGTGCGGATCGTCGGTCTCGCGACGGTAGACACAGAACCCGCAGTTCTGATTGCAGCGGTGGTTCGTGAACACCTGTTGCGAGCGCATTCCGCCTGGACAGCCTACACTGAGTGCCGGACCTCGCCCTCTGGGGCAGGGGACGGGCAGGGGACACGAAGATGCGCGTCGTCGTCGGAAAGCGGTGTGAGGCACCCTGTCCGTCTTGCGCAGTGTGCGACGCCTCGTCCGAGGCGCCTTCGGCGGACGACGTGCTCCGGGGCGCGGCCGACGCCGACATGGTCACCCTCGGCGGCGGGGACGCGCTGCGCTGGCCCGGCCTGCTAGGGTTTCTCGCCCGCAGGGCGAGGCGGAAGGTCGCCCTCGAGGCTCCGCTCCACGCCTTCGCACGTCCGGGCACCGCAGCGCGCCTGGTCCAGCTCGGGGTCACCGAGGCGATCGTGATGATCGACGCGACGAGGCTAGAGCGCGAACGGGCGAGCGACCATCAGGTCGTGGCGCGCGTCGCCGAGATCGAGGGCCAGGGCCTCACGGTCTCCCCGCGCCTGTGCGCTCGCCCCGTCGCGCTCGGGCGCCTCGCCTCGATGGCGGCTGCCCTGGCACCGCGCGTCGTCCGCGTCGAGCTGGTGCGACAGGATGTCGGCGGGCGCCCCGTCCAGCTCGCGCCCGACTCCGTCGCCGCCGCCATGCGCGCGCCCGGGGCCCTGTTCGCCGGGGACCGCCGTCGAGACGCGGGCTACCTGCCCCCCTGCGCTCTGCCCGAGCTTCACGCCACGCGGCCCGAGGTCTGGCGCGAGGTGCTGACCGGCCGCTCCGGCCGCAACACCACGTTCGGGAGCTGCACGAGCTGTCCTCAGGCGGAGCGCTGCCACTTCTCCGACGCCGGCGGCTTCGGTGGCTCTCCGCACGGATCTCCGGCCGGCACCTCGAGACGGGCGCGGCCCGATGTGCCGTGCCTGGAGCCGTGGCTCAAGATGGAGCTGACCGATCCGGACGCGCTCGTCCACCAGTGCTGCTCGGACTGGACCGTGGGGCCGCGCGGCGACCGTCGCGTGTCCACCCTGCAAGAGATCTGGAACGGGCCCGGGTACAGGGCGGCGCGGCGGACGATGCTTCACGGGCCGATCGCGGAGATCTGCAAGCCCATCTGCCCGCGCCTGCACGACCGCGCGAACGACGCCTCGCGCTTCTCGGTCATCCCGGGCTCGGCGACGTTCGTGAAGAATCAGGAGCGGATGCTCGAAGATCTGGTCGACGGGAGGGACGAGCTGCGATCGCTCCCCCTCAACCTGGGGCTCTGCCCGAGCACCTACTGCAACTTCGACTGCATCATGTGCGGATACGGCCGCTCACCGAGGCGAGACATCCCCGACGAGGTGTGGGACGAGCTCCCGTACTTCCTGCCCACGCTCTCCACGCTCGTCATGCTGGGAGGAGAGCCGCTCGCCAACCCGCGTGCGATGACGTTCCTCCGCAGCTTCGACCCCTCGCGCTGGCCGGACACGGGAATCTCCCTCACGACGAACGGGAGCCTGCTGACGCGGGCCACGCTGCGCCACCTCTCGCGGGTCCCCTTCGCGTCCGTCATCGTGAGCGTGAACGCCGGCACGGCCCAGACCTACGAGGCCGTCCAGCGCGGAGCTCCCTTCCAGACCCTGCTCGACAACCTCGACGCTCTCGTGGAGTTTCGCGCCGGGCGTGCTCGCCCGTTCGACCTTCGCACCGGCTTCGTCGTGCAGCCCGCCAATGCCCACACGCTCATCGAGTTCGGCGAGCTGACGGCCGTTCGCGGCCTCGGCATTCGTCTGCTCCCCCTCCACGCGAACCCATCGCACTCGCTCGACTACTACGACGACCCGGACGAGGTCGCGCGCGTGCTGGAATCGCTTGACGGCTTCGCGGCGTGGGCCGCGGCGCGCAGGCCCGGCTGGCTGACCGAGGTCCACGCCGTTCGGTCCGCCATCGTCGGCGAGGCGGCTCGGCTGGGGACGACCGGAACGGAGACGGAGCGGGCGAGACTGCCCGTCGTCCGCTCATGACCGCGAGGACGTCGTGAGCGCGATGCCAGGCGACGCGCTGACCGCGTTGATGCTCCGCGCCGTCTCCCCGCTCGTCCCAGGCACGATCACCGGCGACGGGATGGTCCTCGAGGCGGTGGAGTCCTACCCCGCGACGCGCCTGTGCTTTCTCGGCCCGCGTGGCTACCGGTTCGCGATCCGGTTCCAGCGCAGCCGACCGGGTGCGAAGTACTTCGCGACGACCGGGCGGATCGACGTCATCCTCGACACGAGCGCCCAGCCGCCCCAGGCCGTCGAGCGATTCGTCAGGGCGCTCGCGGCGGGCGTCGGACGGAACACCGTGTCGATGAGCGACGACGAGCTCGGCGCGCTCGAGTCCCGGTCGGGGCCCGCGGAGAGCGTACCTCCCGCCCTGCGCCGCCGGGCGACGATCGGCGCGGCGAATCTCCTCGACGTCAACGTGGGCGACGGCTGCAACCTGTCGTGCACCTTCTGCACCGACGTCGACTCGCGCGGGCGCGAGATGTTCCGGCCCACCTCCTTCTGGCAGGACGAGCTGGGCCGCGCCCGCGAGAAGGGCAAGGCCGGCCTGCTGATTTCCGGGAACGAGCCGACGCTGCGCCCGGATCTCCCGGAGATCGTCGCGACCGCGCGCCGGCTCGGGTTCGTCGAGATCGAGCTCAGCACGGCCGGCGTCCGCCTGGCCGATCGGGCCTACCTGGCCGAGTTGCTCGCGGCCGGAGTGAACGTGCTGGCCGTCAGCATCCACGGATCGAATGCCGTCACCGACGGGGCGCAGACCGGGCGACCCGATTTCTTCGATTCCCGCCGCCGGGGGTTCGAGCACTTCCTCGAGATGGTTGGCGACCGCGCGGCGCAGGACCGGGGGGGCGTCTATCTCAAGACGATCACGATCTTCACGCGCAGCAACCTGTCCGACATCCCCGCGCTGGTTACCTTCCTCGATCGCCACGAGGTCAGCTACATCCTTCTCCACTACCCCTGGATCAAGGGCGCCGCGGCTCAACGCTTCGACGAGGTGGTGCCGGACTACGCGTCCGTCATGAAGGCCCTCCAGCCGTTGAGGGCGCGGCTGGAGCAACCATCGGGCTGCGTCGCGCTCGCCAACCTCCCACCGTGCGTCACCTCGGACCTGCCTGCCGGCCGCACGTCGAGCAAGGACATCTTGCGTCCGTCGATGGACGGGAACGAGGGCACGCGACCCTTCCTGCGGGTGGTCTCCGCCATGGATCCGACGCTCACCCACGCGAGGTGCTGCGAAGGGTGCGTCCTGCGAGAGCGCTGCGGCGGCGTTCCCCGGCGCTACCTCCAGCGCCACGGCGAGGCGGGGCTGCGGGCGATGCGCGGCGACGAGCGAGGGTCTCCGCGGTGAGCACCGAGCTGCTGGAAGCCATGCGAGCGGCCGATCGGGGCGTGCCCGCCGAGCTGGAGGTCTTCGATCGCGTCGCCGCGACCGGCGAGCCACGGCCCGACTTCTTCGAGCTGTCGGTCCGGGCCGGTGGCGCGTTCGTGCCGAACCGCCTCACCTACTACTTCGACGTGCATCGCCGGGGGGCCGCCGTGGCCCGCGAAGCGGGAGCGCGCTTCGTGAGGCTCGCCGCGGAACTCGGCGTGACACTGCCCGCGGCCCTCCTTTCGTTCGTGTCGTCGGACGCTCCGGGGGAGGGTCCGGTGCTCCAGGTGGTGCTCGGGATCGAGGCTCCGTCCGCGGGCCAGAGCGTGCGCGCCAAGTACTACCTCGTCTTCCGCGACAACCCCGGGCGGCGTGTCAGGGAGCTACTCGCCTCGCTCGAGCTCGAGCCGACCGGTGGCAGCGATCCGGACAAGGTGTACATCCTCGGCTGCGACGCGACCCCCGCGGGGCTCGAAGACGTGAAGCTCTACTTCCGGCTGCAAGGGGCCGTCGTGCCGAAGCTCGTCGAGAATGTCGGCGAGGTGGCCGACCTGCTCCGCGGCAGCCGCGACGTCGTCTTCCAGCAGTGCACCCGCCGCCCGGCTCGACGCCAGCTGTACCTGCACGTGAGCGATACCGCCGTCCTGACCGAGTGGCTCGCGCGGCGCGGGCTCGACGCGGCGCTGGGGCGTGCCAGGCGCATCAACGAGCGCCTGCGCGGCTTGCGCGTCGACCCCTGGATCGTCTCGTGGCCGTACGAGGGCCGCCGCGTGACCGTGGAGTCGCCGACGCTCTATCTTCATCTGGCCCGCGAGGCCTGAGCCCGCGCCGCGTGGATGGCGTGCGGCCGCGCGCACGGTCCGTCGCCCGGGAACGCATGTTGCTTCGAGGAGTGCATGCGCAGGGCGCTCGCCACGCTGCTCCTCGCGCTTCTGGTCGCGGGTGACGCGCGAGCTCAGCCGGAGGGCACATCGGCGCCTCCGGCGCTCGCCGTGCCCCTCCAGACCTGCTTCATGGTGCTCACGTTCTACGGGCAGTTCCCGGTGTGCTCGATGTCGACGGTGGACCCGGTCGAGCTCGAACGGCAGGTGTCCGAGTACTTCGTGAACGGCGCGAGCGTCATGGCGATGCCGAGTGGTCCGGAGGGGGCGTACTTCCACGACGCGGCGAGCGCCCTGGCGATGCCCTCGGAGGGCCCGGCGGGGGCGTACTTTCATGACGCGGCAAGGGTGCTGGCCCAGCCCACGAGCTGGCCCTATGCTGCCCCGGTTCCCCTGGCGCCTCCCCCGCCGGCCGCGGCCCCCTCCCACGGGGCCGTGCTGCCGCCCGGCCCGGGGAGCGCGCCGCTCATCCCGACCGCGGGCCTCGTCCCGGAAGAAGCTCCTCCGGCTCCAGAAGCGCCCACCCCTCAGGCGCCGGCCTCGCCGCCCCCGGTGAACCAGGAGGTGCCAGCCGCACCGGTGACGAGTCCCCCGGCGACTGCGCCCCCGGTCACGGTCTGGCCTCCCTCGAGTGTCGGGCAGGTCGTCCATTCGTCCCCAGGCGAGCCGGTGTGGCCTCAGCCCGTCACGCAGGAGCCGCTGGTGACGGAACGGCCTGCGTCGAGATGGGACCTCGAGCCGCGCTGGGCCGTCATCCTCGCCGGAGGGCTCGTCCTCGCGGGCCTGCTCTACGTGATCGGTTCCATCATTTGTCGACCGCCCCGCCCCCTGGGGCCGCGCGGCGCTGGATAGGCAGCAAGACGCCCCTCAGCGCTCGCCGCGCTGCCGGATGAGCCCCTCCTGCGCGGTGGACGCGACCAGCCGCCCGTCGCGCGTGAAGATGCGCCCGCGCACCAGCCCGCGGCCGCCGTGGGCGACCTCGCCATCCATGACGTGGAGCAACCAGTCGTCGACGCGGAAGGGCTGGTGGAACCACATGGCGTGGTCCAGCGAGGCGACCTGCATCCCGGGCGTGAGCCAGGTCGTGCCGTGCGGCAGCAGCGACGTGGTCACGAGTGAGTAGTCCGACGCGTACGCGAGCAGATACCGGTGCAGCGCGGGATCGTCGGGCAGGCGCGCGATCGTCTTGAGCCACAGCGACCGCCTCGCCTCGCGCGGCGGCGGGCGGAGCGGATCGTCCTGCGGATCGCAGGGGCGCAGCTCGATGGGGCGCTCGGCGACGGCCTGCTCCCGGAGGAAGGGAGGCACCTTCGAGGCGTACGCCTCGAAGCGCTCCTGCTCGGTCGGCAGCGACTCGGGCGGAGGCGCGTGGGGCATTGGGTCCTGGTGCGTGAAGCCGACCTCGTCGAGCTGGAACGACGCGGCCATGTTGAAGATCGGCTGTCCGCCCTGGATCGCCACCACGCGGCGCGTGCTGAACGAGCCGCCGTCGCGGCTGCGGTCGACGTCGTAGACGATCGGCCTCTTCACGTCGCCCGAGCGCAGGAAGTACGCGTGCAGCGAGTGGACGTGGCGCTCGGGGGCGACGGTCTGCACGGCCGCCGAGAGGGCCTGGCCGAGCACCTGCCCGCCGAACACGGCGCCCCAGCCGAGGTCCTGCGACTGCCCGCGGAACAGGTTCTCTTCGATGCGCTCGAGCGCGAGCTGGGCGACGAGCTGGTCGAGGATGGCCGGCATCCTCCGAGTCGTACGGCGAGGGGCGCGCGGGCGCCAGCGAAGACGCGCCGTCCATTGCCAGTGCCCGCCGGGCTCGGCTCGAGGCGCGAGAGGCTGAGGTTTCGAACGGTCGCGAGGTCAGTCTGGAGAACGACCCAGGTCTCCGACCACGGCGCTCGAAGAGCCCGAGGATCGATCCGCGAGGGCCGTCGACCGGATCGAGGTTCGAAAGGCGAGAGGCTCGTGCCGAACGATCACTCTCGATGTTCGAGAGGAGCATCGATGAAACCACGGGATCACTCTCGATCCGCTCGAGTACACCGTCGTGATCCTCGAGGACACGCGCGATGGTCGAGAGGATCGTCGCGCTCACGTCGAGTCGACCGACGATCCTCACGAGGATCGGTCGTCGTGCCTCGAATGGAGTGATCTGACTTCCGAGCTCACGGACGATCCTCGCGATCCTCGCGATGGTTCACGAGGTTCCCGGAACGAGGATCGAGAGATCCGTCGGTCGACTCGAACCGATCGAGACGATGTTCTCGTTCGCTTTCGAAGTCTTCGAGGGACGCGGAGAATTCACCGAAGAAGTCGCCCGGGTGATCGGGAAACCAGCCGGTCGACTCGTCCAGCGAGTGGCGAGACGTCAGACGCGAATGCCGGGGGCCGGGAACTTCGCGCAGAGATCCTTGACCTCCGCGGCGATCTTCGCGAGCCCCGCCTCGTCGCCGGGCGCCTGCGTGACGCGGTCGATCCACCCCGCGAGAGCGCGCATCTCGTCCTTGCCCATGCCGCGCGTGGTCATCGCGGGCGTCCCGATGCGCACCCCGGACGGGTCGAACGGCTTGCGCGGGTCGAACGGGACGCTGTTGTAGTTGAGGACGATCCCCGCGCGGTCGAGGGCCTGCGCGAGCTGCTTGCCCGTGACGCCCTTGCTCGTCACGTCGACGAGCAAGAGGTGGTTGTCCGTCCCGCCCGTGATCACGCCGAACCCGCGCTCGGCGAGGGCCGCCGCGAGCGTCCTGGCGTTCTCGACGACGCGCGCCGCGTACGTCTTGAACTCGGGCGCCAGCGCCTCGCGCGCCGCCACGGCGATGCCGGCCGTCACGTGGTTGTGCGGCCCGCCCTGCAGCCCCGGGAACACGGCGCGGTCGATCGCCGCGGCGTGCTCCTTCTTGCAGAAGATCATGCCGCCGCGCGGACCGCGGAACGTCTTGTGCGTCGTCGACGTCACGACGTCGGCGATGCCCACGGGGGAGGGATGCGCCCCGCCGCAGACCAGGCCGGAGATGTGCGCGATGTCGGCGACGAGGATCGCCCCCACCTCGTCGGCGATCGCGCGGAAGGCGCCGAAGTCGAGCGTTCGCGGGTAGGCCGTCGTCCCGCACCAGAGCAGCTTGGGCCGGTGCTGCCGGGCGAGCGCGCGCACCTCGTCGAGGTCGATGCGGTGGTCGTCCTTGCGCACGCCGTACTGCACGCTCTTGAAGTACTTGCCCGTGATGGAGACGCTGTGGCCGTGCGTCAGGTGCCCGCCCGCCGGCAGGGCGAGGCCCATGATCGTGTCGCCCGGGGCGCAGAACGCGAGGTAGACCGCCAGGTTGGCGGGGCTGCCGGAGTAGGGCTGCACGTTGACGTGGTCGGCGCCGAAGAGCTGCTTGAGGCGCGCGATCGCGAGCTCCTCGACCTGATCGACGACCTGCTGGCCCTCGTAGTAGCGCTTGTGCGCGTAGCCCTCCGAGTACTTGTTCGTCAGGACCGAGCCCGTGGCCTCCATGACCGCGCGCGACGCGTAGTTCTCGCTCGCGATGAGACGCAGCTTGTCGTGCTCGAGCCGGTTCTCTTCGGCGACCAGGCGGGAGATCTCGGGGTCGGACTCGGCGAGGGCGGGATCGAAGGCGGGCATGCCCACCTTCTACCACCGGGGGGCTGTGCTACACAGGCCTCCCGAGGCTCATGCTGGCCCCGCTGATCTTCGCCGCCGCGACGCAGGGGGCCGCAGCCGCGGTGCCGCAGGGCGACACGCCCGTCGCGGAGCTGCCCTCGGCGCACGCCTACCGCAGCGGTCTCGTCGTCGGCCTGTCGCTGGGCAGCGGTCTCGCGGGCGCGAGTGGCTACCCGAACACCGTCCAGCAGATCGGCAACCCCGACTACTACTCGGCGAGCGGCCTGATGGCAGGCGCGTCCGGGACGGTGTTCGTCCTGGCGGCCTTCAGCGACTACCTGAGCTTCGGGCTCTGGTACGGCCGCGCCTCGCTCGGAAACGCCGACTGGCACGCCACCGGCGACGGGGGCGGCTTCCGCATCGAGACCTTCCCGCTGCTCGGCGTCTGGCCCGGCCTGCGCGGGCTCGGCGTCTTCGCCAGCCTTGGAATCGGCAGCGGCAAGCTCGACTCCGCCGCCCCGGGCTACCCTGAGGCGGGGGGCACGCAGTCGTACGCGGGCGTCGGCGTCTTTCACGAGTGGGCGTTCGGGCGCTTCCTGGGCGGGCACTTCGCGGCGGGGCCCGAGCTCGAGTTCGACGGCATCTGGTCGCAGCCCTTCGAGGAGCACGGGCTGTTCGCCAGCGGGCGCCTGACGTTCTACGGCGGTCCCTAGCCCGGGCTAGGCGCGCGCCGTCCACGGAGGTCGCTGCGCCCCGTGCACGGCGACGGAGCGGAGCGCCCGTGTCTGGTATGGTGCGCTCGTGCCCCCTCCGGACCCGTTTGGGCTGCTCGGGCAGGTCCTCGACGGCCAGTTCCGTGTCGACCGGTTCGTCGGCGAGGGGGGCTTCAGCCTCGTCTACCACGGCACGCACGTCGGCCTGAACGAGCCCATTGCGATCAAGTGCCTGAAGCTGCCGTCGGCGCTCGGCTCGGCGCTGGTCGAGTCCTTCGTCCGCCGCTTCCGCGACGAGAGCCGCCTGCAGTATCGCCTCTCGCAGGGCAACCTGCACATCGTGCGCGCCATCGGCAGCGGCACGTTCATCGCTCCGGCGACGAGCGCGCTCGTACCGTACACGGTGCTCGAGTGGCTCGAGGGCCGCTCGCTCGGCGACGATTTCGAGACGCGGCGCGCGCAGGGCCTGCGCGGGCGTCCGCTCGGCGAGGTCGTGCGCCTGCTCGACTCGGCGATCGACGCGGTGGCGTACGCGCACGCGCAGGGTGTCGTCCACCGCGATCTGAACCCGGGCAACCTCTTCCTCGCGCGGACGCAGGCGGGGCCGCGCCTCAAGGTGCTCGACTTCGGCGTCGCCAAGGTCCTCGCCGACTCGGCGCTCGCGATGGGGCCGACCAGCCGGACGGTCGGTAACGTCCGGATGTTCGCCCCGGCGTACGGCGCCCCGGAGCAGTTCGACGAGGGCGTGGGCCCCATCGGGCCCTGGACGGACGTGTACGCGATCGCGCTCGTGTGCCTCGAGGCGCTGGCCGATCGCACCGTGATGGAGGGCGAGCACCTCGGCGACTTCGCGCGCCGGGCGCTCGATCCCGCAGCGCGTCCGACGCCGCGAGCCCTGGGCATCGCGGTGGGCGACGCGGTGGAGCAGGTCCTCGCGCGAGCCGCGGCCGTCGCGCCCGCGCAGCGGCCGCGCGACGCGGGCGAGTTCTGGGGGATGCTCAAGCACGCGATGAGCGTCGACGCGCTGTCGGGCCGCGCAGCGCATGCGACGCCGCCCCGGCCGGGCGAGGAGTCTCCGCCCGCGACGCTGCGCATCCCGCCGCAGGTGCCGGAGGGGACGTCGCCCGTCGTCGAGGTGGTCCGGACACCGAGCGACGCGCCAGCTGCCGCGCCGCGGCCTCACGCGGGCACGCTGCG
>JAJYCT010000162.1 GCA_021778125.1 Myxococcales bacterium | reverse complement strand
GCAGGATCTGGCGCCCCGCCGCGCGGGCGCCCTGGACGGCGACGCTCCGCGCGGCCCCACGCTCGAGCGCGCGCTCGACGACGCCCACCGCGGCGAGCATGCGCGACGCCTCGCGCTCGACGGCGCCGCGGACGACCTGCTGGACGGCAGCCGGTAGCACCCTGCGCCCTCCCGCCTCGAAGAGCGCCTGCGCCGCCGACCTGGTCGCGACCGCGCGTGTGCCCGCAATGCCCGCGCGCACAGCGTCCAGACGGGAGATGCGCCGGAGGTTCATCCCCACCAGCGTAGCAGGTCGCCGCTGCCACTCCGCCGGCGTGCGGTCCGCACGCCCCGCGACGGACGCCATGTCAGGCCGCGGCGCACGCCTCGCAGACGGCCCGCTTGCGCGTCCCCTGGCGCCCGAGGGGCTTGTGGCAGTCGTTGCAGAAGGCCATGTGGGGCCCGCAGGCCTCGCAGTAGAAGACGCCCCAGCGCTCGAACGCCTCGATCCGGGGTTCCTCTTCGCAGTGCCCCGGCGTGTGGCACGGGCGCGGGACCTTCACGCCGCAGCCCGCACACACGCAGAGGGGGTGCTGCTGGACGAGCCGCGTCAGCTCGTCGGTGACGCCGCTGAACGGAGCGATCCCCGTCCCCCGGCACAGGGGGCAGGCCGTCGAGAGCTGGCGCGCGACGGCGTTGCGAATGAACTCGCTCTTGTTCGGCATCGCGTCGAGGAGAGCCGCGAGGTCCGGCTCCACCTTGAACGCCACGATCTGCTTGCTGGGCTTGGGCTTGCGCGGCAACGGTCGACCCCGTATGACGAATTATAACCGCCAGCGGACGGACGTCGAGCGCGGCTCTGCAGGCAGCCCGGCAGGGGCCCCTTACTCCTCGTCGGTGCGGAGCTTCGCGAGGACGCTGAAGTCCTCGAGCGTCGTCGTGTCCCCCTTGGTCTCGCCGCCCGAGGCGACCTCCTTGAGCAGCCGCCGCATGATCTTGCCGCTCCGGGTCTTGGGCAGCGAGTCGGTGAACCGGATCACGTCGGGGCGAGCGAACTTGCCGATCTCCCGGTCGATGTGCGCGGCGAGCGCGTCCTTGAGGTCCCGTCCGGCCTTCTTCCCGGCCTTGAGCGTCACGAACACGCACAGCGCCTGGCCCTTGAGGTCGTCCGGACGGCCCACGGCGGCCGCTTCGGCCACCGCGGGGTGGCTGACGAGGGCGCTCTCGATCTCCGCCGTGCCGATGCGGTGTCCGGCCACGTTGAGCACGTCGTCGATGCGACCGACCACCCAGAAGTAGCCGTCCTCGTCGCGCCGCGATCCGTCGCCCGTGAAGTACACGTCCGGGATCACGTCCCAGTACGTCTTGCGGTAGCGCTCGTCGTCGCCCCACAGCGTGCGCGCCATCGACGGCCACGGCCGGCGCACGACCAGCTTGCCGCCCTCGTTCGGCGCGCAGGGCTCGCCTCGGTCCTTCACGACGGCGATGTCCACGCCGAAGAACGGCAGGCCCGTGCTGCCCGGCTTGGTGAACGCCGCGCCCGGCAGCGTCGTCAGCATGATGGCCCCCGTCTCGGTCTGCCACCACGTGTCCACGATGGGGCAGCGCTCGGCGCCGATGACGCGGTGGTACCACATCCACGCCTCCGGGTTGATCGGCTCGCCGACGCTTCCGAGCAGCCGCAGGCTCGACAGGTCGTGCTTCTTGGGCCACTCGTCGCCCGCGCGGATGAACGCGCGGATGGCCGTCGGCGCCGTGTAGAGGATCGACACCCCGTGGCGCTCGATGATCTGCCAGAAGCGCGACCAGTCCGGGAAGTTCGGCGCGCCCTCGTACATCATGCACGTCGCGCCGCACGAGAGCGGCCCGTACACGATGTAGCTGTGCCCCGTGACCCACCCGATGTCGGCGGTGCACCAGTACACGTCGTCGTCGCGCAGGTCGAAGACGTACTTGGTCGACAGGTGCACGCCTGCCAGATACCCGGCCGTCGTGTGCTGCACGCCCTTGGGCTTGCCCGTGGAGCCGGAGGTGTAGAGGACGAAGAGCGGGTGCTCGGCGTCGAACGCGTCGGGCTTGCGCGCGTGCGCGACGCTCGTCGGCGACGCCGGACGCTCCATCAGGTCCTCCCACCAGACGTCGCGCCCCTCCTTCATCACGACCGGCTCGCGGTCGTGGCCGATGCGCTTGAGGACGACGACCTTCTCGATCGTCGGCGCCTGCTCGAGCGCGGCGTCGGCCATCTTCTTGAGCGGCACGATGTTGCCGCGGCGCCAGGAGCCGTCCTGCGTGAGGAGCACCTTGGCGCCGCAGTCGTTGATGCGGTCACGCAGGGCGTCTGAGCTGAAGCCGCCGAAGATGACCGAGTGCGGCGCGCCGAGCCGCGCGCACGCGAGCATCGCGACGACCGCCTCGGGCACCATGCCCATGTAGATCGCCACGCGATCGCCCGCCTTGACGCCGAGATCCGTGAGCGCCGCGGCCATGCGCACGACGTGGCGGTGCAGCTCGAAGTACGTCAGCGTACGGGTGTCGCCGGGCTCGCCCTCCCAGATCAGCGCGGCCTTCGTGCGGTGCGGCGTCGCGAGGTGACGGTCGAGGCAGCTCTCGGTGATGTTGAGCCTCGCGCCGACGAAGAACCTCGCCGTCGGCAGCGACCACTCGGAGAACTTCGTCCAGGGCTCGCGCCACACCAGCTCCGTGGTGTGCTCGCGCCAGAACACGTCGGGCTCCTCGAGCGACTGCCGGTGCATCGACTCGTACGCCGCGTGCGAGGCCACGCGCGCGCGGTCGCTGAACGACTTGCTCGGGGGAAAGCGGCGGTCTTCCTTGAGGCGCGATTCGATTCGGTCGGACATGGGGGGGCCGGTCGTCGGGAGGTCGAGGAGAGGGCCTGGTGCTACGCGGGAGCCCCGATAGTGAGCGCGCCCCCGCAGCGGCGCAAGAGCCGCCGCCGGGGCCGCTACATCGAGCTCAGGAACGGCGTGCAGTCAACCGGCCAGTAGGCGGCCGATGGGAAGTTGACGATGGCGTTGCAGTCCTCGCTCTCGAGCTCTTGCTGGCACGTGGACACCATGCCCGCCGTCCCGCAGGACCCGGCGTCGCACGCCTCGGCGGCGCACGGGCAGTGCAAGAGCGCGTCGTTCAGACACGCCGTCGGGTCGATCGACAGGCTGCAGCGCGGCCCCTGGGCGCAGTACGTCTGGTAGACCGAGGTGCACTGCGCGTAGAGCGTGGGGCCTCCGTCGCACGCGGCGGCGCTGGCGTTCGGATCGCAGCCTCCGAGCGCCAGCGACGCGAGAAGCAGGAGCGCCCCTCTCACGCCGACTTCGTCGCGGCCTTCTGGCCGTCGCGCATGATGCGGATGCGCTCGAGCGACACCTGCCGGTGCAGCTCCAGCACGTTCGGCAGCGTCGGCCCGAGGGTCTTGAAGAACTCGCCCATCGAGTCGAGCTCCGCGGTCCACTCGTCGAGGTCGACGTTGGTCGCGGCGTCGACGTCCTCGTGCGGGATGTCGAGGCCCGACAGGTCGAGGTCCCCCGAGCGCGGCACCCAGCCGAGCGGCGTCTCCTGGCCGCCCACGCGCAGGCGCGCGCGGTCGACGATCCACTTGAGCACGCGCATGTTCTCGCCGTAGCCCGGCCAGAGGAACTTGCCGTCCTGGTTCTTGCGGAACCAGTTCACGAGGAAAAACTTCGGCGGGTTGGTCACCGTGCCCTGCATCCGCAGCCAGTGGCCGAAGTACGTGCCCATGTCGTACCCGCAGAAGGGCAGCATCGCCATCGGGTCGCGGCGCACGACGCCGACCTTGCCGGTGGCCGCGGCGGTCGTCTCGCTGCCGAGCGTCGCGCCGAAGAACACGCCGTTCATCCAGTTGAACGCCTGCATGACCAGCGGCACCGTCGTGGCGCGGCGCCCGCCGAAGATGATGGCGCTGACGGGGACGCCGTGCGGGTCGTCGTAGAACTTGCTGAGCGCCGGGTTGTTCGTCGAGGGCGCGGTGAAGCGCGAGTTGGGGTGCGCCGCCTTGCTGGGCGCGCCCGGATCCCAGGGCTTGCCCGTCCAGTCGGTGAGCTCGGCCGGCGTCGCGCCGTCCTTGCCCTCCCACCACACGCCGCCGTCCTTGGTGAGCGCGACGTTGGTGTAGATGGTGTCCTTCGCGATCGTCTTCATCGCGTTGGGGTTGGTCTTCACGTTGGTGCCCGGCGCGACGCCGAAGTACCCGAACTCGGGGTTGACCGCGTAGAGCTTGCCGTCCTCGCCCGGACGCATCCACGCGATGTCGTCGCCGACGGTCCAGATCTTCCAGCCCTTGAAGCGCTTGGGCGGGATCATCATCGCGAAGTTGGTCTTGCCGCACGCGCTCGGGAACGCCGCCGCGACGTACGTCATCTCGCCCTCGGGCGACTCGACGCCGAGGATGAGCATGTGCTCGGCGAGCCAGCCCTCGTTGCGCCCGAGGTAGCTGCCGATGCGCAGCGCGAGGCATTTCTTGCCGAGCAGCACGTTGCCGCCGTAGCCGCTGCCCACGCTCCAGATGGTGTTGTCCTGCGGGAAGTGGCAGATGAAGCGCCGCTCCGGGTTGATGTCGAGCGTCGAGTGCAGCCCGCGGTTGAAGTCGTTCGACTCGCCCAGCATCGTGAGCGCCGCGCGGCCCATGCGCGTCATCAGGCGCATGTTGAGCACGACGTAGACGCTGTCGGTCAGCTCGATGCCGATCTTGGAGTGGTGCGAGCCCACCGGGCCCATGACGTACGGAACGACGTACATCGTGCGGCCCTTCATCGAGCCGTCGAACAGGGCGCCGAGCTTCTTGTACGCCTCCTCGGGGGCCATCCAGTTGTTGGTGGGGCCCGCCTCGTCCTTGGTGGGCGTGCAGATGAAGGTGAGCTGCTCGACGCGCGCGACGTCGTTGGGGTTGGAGCGGTGCAGGTAGCAGCCCGGGAGCTTCTGCTGGTTGAGCGGGAGCAGGACGCCGCTGGCGACCGCCTGTTCGGTCAGCTGATGGCGCTCCTCCTCGGATCCGTCGCACCAGACGACCTGGTCGGGCTTGGTCAGGCGGGCCATCTCCTCGACCCACTGGACGAGGTGCTTGTTCTTGGTGAGCGCCTTGCCGGCGTGATCCGTGGGCGACTGCATGTGGCTCTCTGGCTCCTTGCGGGCGGGGAAACGTCGCGCTGCGCGCCGGCTGAATTACCTCCATCCGGGGGGACGTGCACGCGTGTAGGTCTCTACGCACCAGGAGATGGCGCGGACGCGAGAACCGTCCAACAATGCGTGGAGACCCACGTGACCCCGCGCGTCGCCCGACTTGCCTGGCTTCCGGCCCTGTTTCTGCTGGCGTGCAGCGGTCCGCCGCCCGCCGCCGCGCCCCCGACGCCCGTCGCGGCCGCGCCGCCGCCCAAGGACGACGGCAGCCCCGCGCAGGGGGGCAACGGCGGGCAGGAGCACGCCGCGGCGCTCGAGCAGCTGCGCAAGGCGCCGTTCGGGTGGCGCGACGACCGGCAGAACTCGGTGAAGATCGAGCTCCCCGACGCGGCGCACTGGACCCGCGTCAAGTTCTGGGGAGTCAAGACCCTGGTCGGCTTCCGCTACGGCAAGGACCACCACGCCGTCGTCGCGGGCGTCGTGATGCACGTGGACGATCCGGACCAGGGGGCGTGCGGCAAGCAGTTCGAGGCGTGGGCGCAGCCCTACGTCGAATCGTTCGAGGTGAAGCTCGACCGCGACGCGCCGAAGGCCGCGCCGTGGGATGGCAAGATCGTCGACTTCGAGTCGCTGGTCGCGTCGACCGCGACGCTCGGCGTGCACGACGAGTACGCCGTGGCGTACGGGACCTACCCCGCGTGGCCGGGGGCCTGCCTGGTGCTGGGCGTCGCGGTGCCCGCGCGCGACGAGCTCGAGCGCGCCAAGGCCGTGCGCGATCGGTTCGTCGAGGAGATCCTGCCCACGGTGAAGGTGGGCAAGGACGAGCCGAGGGAGAGCTACTGACCGGGCTCCGCCCTCCGGGGCGTCCCGCAGACGCCGCAGGATCCGAGTCTTGCTCGTCACCGTGACGGGCGCCAGAACCGATCAAAGGAGACCCGTCATGCGAGCAACCGTTCTCTACGCCCCGGGCGACGTTCGCTTCGAGGAGCGCGACGCCCCGAAGATCACCGCGCCGACCGACGCCATCGTCCGGCTCTCGGCCACCTGCGTGTGCGGGTCCGACCTGTGGCCCTACCGCGGCCTCAACCCGGTCCCCCGGCCGACGCCGATGGGGCACGAGTACTGCGGTATCGTCGAGGAGGTCGGCCGCGCGATCACGTCGGTCAGGCCCGGCCAGTTCGTCATCGGATCCTTCTTCGCCTCCGACAACACGTGCCCCCACTGCCTGGCCGGCTACCAGACGTCGTGCCAGCACCGCGAGCCCGTCGGCGGCGCGCAGGCGCCCCTGCTGCGCGTCCCGCTCGCGGACGGCACCCTGGTGGCCACGCCGGAGGTCCCGCCGGACGATCTCGTCCCGGGCCTGCTCGCGGCCTCCGACGTCCTGGGCACGGGCTGGTTCGCCGCCGTCGCGGCCGACGTGAAGCCGGGCAAGACGGTCGCCGTCGTCGGCGACGGCGCCGTCGGCCTGCTCGGTGTCCTCTCCGCGAAGCAAATGGGCGCCGGGCGGATCATCGCGATGAGCCGCCACGAGCCCCGGCAAAAGCTCGCCCGCGAGTTCGGTGCGACCGACGTCGTGACCGAGCGCGGGGACGCGGGCGTGGCCCGCATCAAGGAGCTGACGCGCGGCGTCGGGGCCGACTCGGTGCTCGAGTGCGTCGGCACCGCGGAGTCGATGAGGCAGGCGATCCAGTCCACCCGCCCCGGCGGGGCCGTGGGCTTCGTCGGCGTCCCGCACGGCGTGCAGCTCGACGGCCAGGAGCTGTTCTACACGCACGTCCGCCTGCACGGCGGCCCCGCCCCCGTGCGCCGCTTCCTGCCCGAGCTCATCGGTCTGGTGTGGAGCCGGACGATCGAGCCCGGCAAGGTCTTCGACCTGACGCTGCCCCTCGAGAAGGTGGCGGAGGGCTACCGCGCGATGGACGAGCGCCGCGCGATCAAGGCGCTGCTGCGGCCGTGACCCGGCCAAGACGCGAGCGAGCGATGCTCGCCAGGAGAGGCGAGCGTCGCTCGAGGCCAAGGTCGCGGACCTCCGGTGAACGGTCGCCTCGGTCGAGCGGACCGTCGCGAACGTCGAGACGACGCCTGCGGGCCTCGAGGAAGCCTCCGGATCGTTCGAGACCCGGCTCGCGGATCGAGAGCCGAGAGGCTCGTGCTCGAAGACGAGGATCGAGGATCGACAGGATCCTCCCGCGCGTCTCGATACGCGGATCGATCCCTTCGAGACGAGCCGCTGGGGCTTCGAGGACAGCGTCGAAGCTCGAGAGGAGCGCCCCTGGCATCTCGAGTCGAGCGACGATCCTCTCGATCCCCGGGCGTCGTCCTCGAGCCACCGAGACGATCCTCGAACGACGCGTCTCGATACCCGCGAGGATCGAGACGCTGCTCTCGAGTTCACTCGAAGGACGTTCGAGACGCGCCACTCTCCTCGCGATCCTCGTGACGGCGCACGAAGCACCAGGACCGAGGATCGAAGTCTTCGTCGCTCGCCTCGAGGTTTCCGCGACGAAACTCGAGACCGCCTTCAAGATCGCCAACGTACGAGGAGAAATTATCGCCGGATCAGCCACGCTCATCGAGCGACCCCCCCGTGTGCTCCGCCAGCTCGTCGGGATCCCCGGTCCCGTTCGAAGGCCCATTACGGTCCCTTCGTCGCTGCGCACCTGCCCCGCGCCGCGCCTGCCCGCATCACGTTCGCGCCGGCCCCCTCGCTCCACGCTCTAGGGCTGGTGCGACACGAGCTCCCGCAGCGCCGCCACGACCCCCTCCAGCTGCGGCACGCTCGCGCGCTCGAGGTTGTCGGCGAGGCCAACGCCGGGCACGTGCGCGCCCGCCAGAAGGCGAGGCGGGGCGTACAGGTCGTAGAACAGCTCCTCGGACAGCCGGCGCACCAGGTGCTCGCCGAAGTTGGTGATCTCGGTGTCCTCGTTGAGGACGAGGACGCGGCTCGTCTTCTTGACCGACGCCTTGACCGCGTCCCAGTCGAGCGGGTGCAGCGTCCGCAGGTCGACGACCTCGACCTCGACGCCCTCGCTCGCGACCGACGCTGCCGCCTGCATCGCGAGGGGCACCATGCGCCCGTAGGTGACGACCGTCGCGTCCCGCCCGGCGCGCTTGACGCTCGCCTTCCCGATGGGGACGAAGACCTCCCGGACGTCGGGCCACTCGGGGCGCCACCGGGTGCGGTCGCCCAGCGGCGCGTCGATCATCTTCGCGAGCGCTCGCTCGTCGTCCGGCTCGCCCGGGATGCGCTCGTCGGGCCCCGCCTTCGCGCGCAGGAGCGCCTTGGGAGGCAGGAGCATGACGGGGTTGGGGTCGACGATCGCCGACAGGAGCAGCCCGTAGGCGTCGAGCGGGTTGCTCGGCATGACGATCTTCCACCCGGGCAGGCGCGTGGCCTGCGCGTCGAACGAGTGCGAGTGGTAGATGCTGCCGCGGATGCCGCTGCCCACGGGCGTCATCAGCACCACCGGGCAGTTGTAGTCGCCGGCCGACGACCAGGACACCCCGCCCGCGAGCTTGAGCAGGTCGATCGTGTTGAAGGCGTAGTCGCAGAACTGGATCTCGGCGACCGGGCGCTGCCCCGCGAGCGCGAGGCCGATGGCCGTGCCCACGATCCCGCGCTCGTCGAGCGGCGTGTTCCACGCCGTGCGAAGGCCCTGCGACTGCGTGAAGACGCCGCCCAGGGGCGGGCCCACGTCCTCGCCGAAGATGTCGGTGACGCCGAGGCGCTCCTCGCCGACGTGAAGCGCGAGGCGGATGGCCTGGACCAGGGTCGCCATCAGGAGGCTCCGTTGCCGCGGCTCGCGGCGTCGTGCACGAGGTCTCGATCGGAGAACACGTGGTCGTAGAGGGTCGAGCCGTCGGGCTGCGGCTCTTCGCGGACGCGCTTGCTCGCCTCGAGCAGCTCCTGCGTCGTGCGCGCGCGCAGCTCGTCCATCGCCGCGCGCGGGAGGATCTTGCGCTCCTCGAGCTTCTTCTCGAGCAGCGTGATGCAGTCGGCCTCCTCGGTGATGAGGTTCGCGCCCGAGGCCGACGAGTGCCCGTAGAGGCGCGAGACGGCCACCTCGAGCAGCATGGGCTTGCGCTCGGTGCGCACGTAGTCCATCGCCTTCTCGAGCGCGCGGTACGCGGTCTCCACGTCGTTGCCGTCGATGACGGCGGTGCGCATGCCGAACGCCTTGCCGCGGTCGGCGATGTGCTTCTCGCCGTGCTGCTCGGAGGCGGGCGTCGAGATGCCCCCCTGGTTGTTGGTGACGATCATCAGGCACGGCAGCTCGTTGCCCGGGCGCGACACCCAGATCAGGCACGAGGCGAAGTCGCCCTCGGCCGTGCCGGCGTCGCCGCCCTGCACGATCGTGATGCCGCGGCCGCCGGCGCGCTTGTTGGCGATGGCGGTGCCGGGCGCCATCGAGAACTGCACCTCGATGGGCGAGCTGACGGGCACCACGTTCCACTTGCGGACCGAGTAGTGGTTGCAGAAGTTCCGCCCGCCCGAGTACGGGTCGCTCGCGGTGTTCTTCATCTGCCGCAGCGAATCGACCGGATCGGCGCCCATCGCGAGCAGCGTGGCGCTCGACCGGTAGTGCAGGTGCAGGTAGTCGTACGCCGGTCCCTGGCCCTTGTGCACGAGCAGGCCGAGGGCGGTGTTGAACGCCTCCTCGCCGGGCCCGCCGATCCAGAAGTAGCCGTCCCCCTGCTTGTTCATGCGGATGAGGCGCTCCTCGAGGCAGCGCGCCCGGACCATGTTCTCGTGCATGCGGACGAGCAGCTCGGCGGGCAGCGCGAGCGCGCTCTCGCCCGGGGGCTCGTGAGGGGTGGTCGTGGTCACGCGGGCTTCTTAGCGCGAGGGCGCGCGCACCGGAAGGAGGCAGGCGTAGTGCGACGCGTCATCGGCGCGTACGCGCGCACGGGGCGCTGGAGGTCCGCCCGGATCGCGGCTACTGGTCGGGCTGTCATGCGGCGCGCGCCCCTCCTGCTGCTCGTCCTCGCCGCCTGCGCCACCGGAAAGCGCGAGGCGACGTCGCTCGTCACGGCGGTCGACGCATACCGGCACGCTGCGGGGACCGTCAAGGAGCGGAGGGGGCGCGACGTCTCGGCCGTGGCGTGCAGCGACGACCGGGTGTGCGCGGCCAAGCAGGCGTGCGTCGCGGCGATCGAGCCCACCGTGCGCGCGCTCGCCCTCAAGGACGAGGTGGCCGCTCGCGTGGCGGACATCGAGAAGGGCACGCTCCCGGCCGGCTCGCCCGAGGCTCGCGCGCTGCCGTCCAAGCTCGACGAGGCCGAGGAGCTCCTGAGGGAGGGCCGCGAGAAGATGGGCGCGTGCGACGCCCGCCTCGCCGATCTGCACGTGGATTTCGGGGTGTGACGCGGACCCCATGCTCGACGGGGGCCCGGAGGGGATCAAGGGTCGCCCGCTCAGTGACCCAGCGTGTCCGAGCGAGCCTTCGCCGGGAGCGATCCGACCATCGGGCTCAGGTCGGAGCCCGCCCAGGGCCACGGCGTGCTCGCCGGCCACCACGCCGGCCGCGCCGCGAGGTACAGCGACGCGGGCAGCGAGTGCACGCTGACGGACGGATCCCACGTCACCTTGCCGTTGACCGTGTCGTAGTTGCCGTGCGCGAACAGGCTCGTGTACGAGACGTCGGACGTCCCGCCGACCTCGAAGATCGACGCCACGCCCGAGCCGGGGTCGACGTACATCGAGCTGACGGGCGCGGTGCCCAGGTCAGTCGCGCTCGAGCTCCCCAGGACGTTGCCCACGGCGTTCATGTCGAGGTCGCCGGTGTCGAACTCCAGGCTCGCGACGTTCCCGGTCTGCGCGCCGGTGGATCCGACGACGGCGGGCGACGCGAACTGACTGGACGAGTAGTTCCGGAAGTACGTCAGGTACCCCGCGTTGCCGTGGGTGATCGACGCGCCCATGTGGGGCGCGTAGTTGCCCTCCATAAGCTCCATGTGCGGAAACGCGCAGTGCGAGTCGACGTTCAGCTCTTGCCACGCCGCAGGGGTGGCCCAGGAGTTGTCCGCGTAGTTGTAGCCGACGACGTTTCCGCCGCCGGACGCGTTGAACAGGATCGGCTTGTTCATGAAGCGGGCGATGTTGTTCTCGACGAGGTTGTCCGCCGCGCCGCAGCGGACGACGATCCCGTAGCAGTCGGCGCCGAAGCCGTAGCTGGCCGAGTTGTGGAAATCGCTGTCGCGCACCACGGTGCGGAAGGCCCCGGTCAAGGTCAGGTGCATTCCGCCGACGGTGCCGTCGGTCTGCACGTCCTTGACCCAGGAGTAGGCCGCGTTGGAGATGTCGATGCCGCCCGCCATCTGGCCGGTGTATCCGGAGTTGGTCCCGCCCTGGACGGCCAGGCTCTCGATCCCTGCCCATCGAGTGACCGGCAGCGTCACCTTCGCCATCTGCGCCGAGTAGGGAGAGGCGGACCTGAACGTCCAGTGCAGCGGTGAGGTCAGGGTGACCGTCCCGGCCGTCGGATCGACGCTCGCCACCTCGACGCGCTCGGCGACGGACCGCCTGTCGACCCTCTTGAAGTACGAGCAGTCCCCCTCCTGCACGGTCGAGTCGTCGGCCTGGTCGAGGAGCGCCAGATCGCCAGGCGAGAAGCTGCCGGCGTTCGCGCCCAGGGTGACCGTCGTCGACTCCTTGATCGCATCCTGCGCCAGGGGCTGCGGCGTCCCGTACCCTCCGCCGTAGCAGGCCTGGTCCTGGGCCGTTCCGATGGCCAGCACCGAGCCCCCGCCGGTCCTGACGAGCGTGGTGGCGCCCGCGCCCGTCGAGCCGGCGCCGCGCAGGACCACGCCCTTGTTCAGCGTGACGGTCGACGACACGGTGTAGGTCCCGGCGGCGAGCTGGACGACCTGGCCCTCCGGACAGGCGGCGATCGCCGCGTCGAGGTCGGCGCCGGGCGCGGGCCGCGCGCAGACGGCGGTCCTCACCGGAAGGCCATCGCTGCCGAGCGGCAGCCGGAGCTGGTTGTCCGCCAGAATGCCTGGGTTCCACGTGGTGGTCCGGCTCGGGTCGAGCAGGCCCGCGGGGGAGCCCCCGCCGCCGCTGCTGCCACCGCCTCCACTCGATCCGCTCGAGCCGCCGGAGCCGCTCGACCCACTCGATCCGCTCGAGCCGCCGGAGCCGCTCGACCCACTCGACCCGCTCGAGCCACCGGAGCCGCTCGACCCACCGCTGGCGGATCCG
>JAJYCT010000593.1 GCA_021778125.1 Myxococcales bacterium | reverse complement strand
AGTCGCGGGCCGTACTCCCGGACGCGCTGCAGGAGCTGCACGACGTGCGCCATGTGCAGCACGCGTGGCAGCGGCGGAGCGTCCCCTTTCCCCGCGGCGTCGATGCGTGCCACGTAGGCGTCGGCGGCGCGGCGTGCGGCGCGCGCGGCCAGCATCTCGTCCGCGAGGCGCCTCAGGTTCTCGATGAGGGCGAGCTTCAGCATGCTCGGCCAGGCCCAGAGCTCGCCGATCGTCAGGGGGGCGACGGTCTGGAAGCTGTCGAGGAAGCGCGCGAGGTGCTGGCGGTCGAGGCGGCTGTCGCTGTGCCGTATCAGCTCCACCGCGATGGCGTACACGCGGGCGTCGCCGGCCTGATCTCGCGACGCGAGCTTGGGCAGCTCGCGGTAGTAGCCACGCGGGAGGTTGTGGCGCACCTGCCGGATCTCGGAGGCGACGAGGTGATAGTTGTCGAGGAGCCACTCCCCTGCGGGCGTGACGAACTCGCCTCGATCCACGTCGTCCGCCAGGGCCCGATAAGCGTCGTGCAAGGCACGGGCGTTGTCGTCGAACCGCGGGAACACGCTCCGCGCGGCGCGGCGCGAGCTCGGGTCCACGGTGAACCTGGCCGCGAGCGCACGCGCCCGCTCCTCGAGTCGCTCGATGCTCAAGAGCTCGTCGCGGAACGGCTTCGCCGAGGCGAGCACGGCGCGGTCGCCGCTCTCGAAGAGCCAGGAGTTGAGGATCTTGCCCAGGAACACGCTCCCTCCCGAACGAGGTCAGCGCGTCATCGGGCAGATGGTGAGCTGGCTCGCTGGAGATCTAACGCCGGGGAAGCGGGCCTGCCGTCGGCCCGAAGCACGAGGACGACCGCGAGCCCGCGAGCGGCGGCCACGCTCGAGGCCTCCACCCATATCACGCCGCGGCCCTGCGCACCGGAGGCGAGCACGGGAACGAAGGGGCGGGGCGAGCTAATCGGTGCGCAATCTCCGGCTCGTCGACTCACGACGGGCGGTATCAGTCATCGTCCCCCTCGTCGCCCCAGTCGTCGCCCCAATCGTCGCCCCACCCGTACCATCCGAAACCTGGAGGTCCCCAGTAGTACGGCCAGCCGTACAGACCCCACGAGCCGTAGTAGCGCTCAGCCCGCCGCCAGATCACCATCTGTTTCACGTCCAGGACGGGGTAGGGGTACTCGGCATTGCCGATGCGCTCGGGCTTGATCCCCTCAATTTCTCCAGCCACCGTGACCCGTCTTCCCTCCCTGTAGACCCGGGGGTCGAGGAAGCTCGGCGAGTGGGCAATGAAGCGACCTTCCGAGGTCTGTCCCGATGGTCTCTCGTCGCTCGTGAGCGGAAGCTGCAAGACGAAGAGGTCCGAGCCAATGGAGGTGGGCACGGTCTTGATGACCTCGCCTCCCCAGATGACGACGGCGCCCTTGAAGGCCGCGGGGTCCTCCTGGACCGCGCGAACGGTCACCCCACGACGCGCCTCTTGCCGGAACGGTTTCGATATCGGCTCGTGGGCGCAGGCGGACAGCAGGACGACGGGGCCGAGGACGGCACAGGCGTGTAGGAGGCTCGTGGCGGATCTCATGGTGAGCGTGCTCCCTTGCTTGCGGGCGCGCCCACTGGCTGCCTGGCGAGTGCGAACGACAGCTCCGGAGGCGCGCCGCCGAGCATCCTAGCCGGCTAGCCCTCGCGTGGAAGCGCCCCGGACAGGCCCTCTCGCCACCCCCCGAGGGGGCGGGGCCCGATGGAGCTTCAGCCGTGCCCGAGCGCCGGCAGCACGACGATGCCGGCGAAGTCGATCAGGAAGTGGAGGGTGATGGGGGCGACGAGGCTCTTCCTCCACAGATACACCAGGGCGAGGATGGCCCCTATCGTTCCGACCGTGACCACCCCGGCCGACCCCTCGTACCCGTGGCCGATCGCGAAGATGACCGAGGATCCGGCGACGATCGCGGCCACGTTGCTCGTCCAGCTCCTCAGCCGCAGCAGGAGGTATCCGCGGAAGATCGTCTCCTCCGCCACCGCCACCACCAGGACCAGCAGCAGCGCCAGCACGAGCTGGGGAACGCCCGACGGCTGCAGGCCCGTGGGGAGGTGCGCGGGGACGGACAGGCCGAGGCGACGAAGGACCAGCTCCAGGCCAGTAGCGCCGGCCTGCAGGGGCACGAACAGGAGCGCCCCGATCGCGATCTCCCGGCCGTTGCGATTGAACGCCCAGCCGATCCGCTGGAGCGGCTCCCGGTTGCGCCAGAGGAAGAACAGGACGAGCGCAACCAGCGCGAGATCACGAGCGATCACGGAGACCGCAAGCAGCGAGAAGCTCAGCTGCCCTTGACCGCCATGGACGAAGGAGAGCAGCAGCGTGGGCACGATCAGCAGCAGGAAGACGGCGAGCTCGACTTGCCGCTCGCGCCTCTGCGAGCCCGCGGTGCCAGGGCCCGAGGTCGTCTCGTCGTACGCGCAGGTCACGAGGCACGGTACTCCACCACGAGCGCCTGCGTCACCTCGATGATGTCGCGGTATCGAGCGCGCCCGCGAGCACCTGCGAAGAACGTGCTCTCCGACGTGGACGGATCGTGCGAC
>JAJYCT010000161.1 GCA_021778125.1 Myxococcales bacterium | reverse complement strand
ACACGCTCTGCTCCGGGCGGGTGCTCACGATGGAGTTCATCGAGGGCGTCAAGCCCACGGAGGTCACCGAGGGGCGCGCGGAGCTCGCGCTCGCGGGCCTGCGGTGCATCGCGCAGATGGTGTTCCTCGACGGCTTCGTGCACGCCGACATGCACCCGGGCAACATGCTCTTCACGCGTGACGGGCACGTCGTTCTCATCGACCTGGGTCTCGTCGCGGAGATCCCCGAGCCCATGCGCAAGGCGTGGGTCGAGACCTTCCTCGCGGTCGCCACCTGCGACGGCGCCCGGGCCGCGCGGCTCTTTTACGAGTACGCGCCCACCGTCGCGACGGAAGACTACGCGGCCTTCGAGGCGGACGTCGTCGCCCACCTCGGAGCGCTCCGCGGGCGCCCCCTCGCGGAGCTGGAGGTGACGACGGCGGTCGGGGGCGCGATGGCCATCCTGCGCAAACACCGGGTCCAGGTCGACCCGAGCTTCACCGTCGTGCAGCTCGCGATGCTCGTCGCCGAGGGCGTCGGCAAGCAGCTCGATCCCGGGCTCGACGTCCTCGCGTGCGTCTCGCCGTTCCTCGCGCAGGCGGCATCGCGCTGGACGCACGGCACCCCGCCGCGCCGGCGAGCGCCCGCGGGCGCGTCTCCCGAGGCGCCTGCCTCGGCGGCTTGAGCGCGCGCGCCGCAACGATCAATCGAGCCGCGCGACCACGTCGGGCACGCGCGACAGCCACGCGTCGACGCGCGCCTGCGCCGCGCGCCGGTCCGCCGCCTGGACGTCCCGGCGCACGTACGTGACGCAGGGGTGATCGCCCCAGGTGCGCACCCGCCCGAGCTCACGCCAGCCCGCGGCGAAGCGCGGGTCCTCCATCGCGGCGTCCTGCGCCGGCGCCAGCGGCCGCCCCGTGCTCTCGTCGAGCACGGCGATCGCGACGACGGGACGCGCGGCGAAGAACGCCTCACGCGCGACCGCGCGCAGCGCCGGATCGCCGGGCGAGAAGGCGACGCGCCCCGCGTCGCGATCGACGAGGCCGAAGCCGTCGAGGAAGGCCACGTCGCCCATCACGTACGGCAGCTCGCCGACGTCCACGTGCGCGACGGCGTCGCCCGGCGCGACGTAGGGGGCGATCGAGCTCAGGAAATGCACGGGCATCCAGTCGAGCGTGTACGGCTGGCGCAGCGGGCGCTCCGGCAGGCGCCACGCGCGGACGCGCTCGTCGAGCCACTCCGCGCGGCGCCAGGTCTGGTCGAGCGTGCGATCGCACGTCAGGGCCGCCTCCCCGACGAGCGCGGCGCACGAGGCGACGGCGAGGAGCCGGGAGCGCGCGGCCGCGACCGCGACCCCGGCGAGGATGGCCGCCAGGGGCAGCGCCACCACGAGCAGCCTCCGTCCGGGCATCCAGTCCCCGCCCGCCAGGCCCGCGAAGGTGAGCGATGCGACGAGGAGCGCGAGGGCCAGGCGCGCCGTGGACGTGGGCGCCGCGCGGCGCCCGGCGACGAGCGCCGCCGCCAGCGCGAGCACCAGCAGCGTGGGACGCCGAACCAGGGCCGAGGCGAGGTAGCCCGCGCCAGTGAAGTCCTTCCCGTCGGCCGCGTTCATCTTCGCCCAGAACGTGTTGGGCACGAGCGCGTGGAAGTAGGCCAGGCGCCACGCCTCGAGCACCGCGATCGGGGCCGCGGCGAGCGCCGCCAGGCGCACGAGGTCGCGCCGGTCCCGCGCGAGCGCGAGCACACCGAGGGCGGCGAAGAGCGGCCCCTCGGGGCGGATCCACGCGAGGGCGCCGAGGGCCACCGCCGCCGCCGCCGGACTCGCGGCCAGCGCGACGGCGGCCACGCACCCGAGCGTCCAGAGCATCGTGTCCATGCCCGAGGCCGCCAACGTGGCCAGGTCGGCGTCGAGCGCCAGCGCGAGGGCGGGGACGAGCATCGCCAGCAGGCGCCCGGGCGCGGCGCGCCACACCGCGACGGCGCAGGCCGCGGGGACGAGGAGCGCGAGGCCGAGCGACAGCGCCTTGGCCCCCCCTATCCCCCCGACGCCCGCGCGCGCGGCCGCGGCGAGCGCGAGCGTCCAGGCCACGCTCGAGGTGCCCTCGACGCGCACTCCCGGGTCGAACGCGTACTCCGCGCGCTCGGCGAGGTTGCGGGCCGTGCGCAGGAAGATGAAGACGTCGTCGACCGTCTGCCGCTCGGCCAGAAGGGCCCGCAGGAGCAGGGCGCCGGTCGCGACGGCCACCCCGAGCAGCGCGACCGACAAAACGCAGGGCCAGGAACGCCAGAACACGAGCCTTCGAGACGGTACTTGCACGCGCGCGCCTGCCCCAGGGATGATGGACGCTGATGGTAACCGGCTCGAACCCGGAGCGCGCGATCGCGTCGCGCGTCGCCAAGTGGCTGCTCGACAGGAGCCGGCCGGACGACGCCGTGGCGCTGCTCGCCGTGTGGGCCGCCAACGGCCCGAACGACGGCGAGGGGCAGCAGCTCCTGGCGGAGGCGCTGCGCATCGATCCCTCCGCGCAGCTCGCGAAGCTCGCCTTCGAGCGGATGGAGGGCATCGCCAGCGACCAGACCCCGCTCGACCAGGCCATCGCCTTCTGGACTCGCGAGGAGCTGAGCCGCCTCGAACGCGAGGCGGTCCGCCCGTCGTTTAACCGCGCGCAGGTCGGCTTCAACAACAACGTCAAGTACAAGGGCCAGACCTTTCATATCCAGACCGAGGACAGCGGCCTGGACAAGCCGCACGTCGTCACGCACCTGTTCGCGGACGGCGGGCGCGTCATCAAGAGCCACAAGCGCTCGTACGCCGATCAGGTGCGCCAGCCCGACGTCGCCTCCTACGTGCGGCAGCTGATGAAGGGCCAGCAGCTCGAGATGGCGCTGGCGCTCCGCGAGGGCAAGTTCGACGCGATCATCGAGGGACGCGCCGTCGGCGGCATGGAGCTGCTCGACTACCCGCCCAAGGCCGATCTGCAGAAGCTCGCAACGCAGAAGAAGGCGCGCGTCGCGGCCGACGGGCAGGTGCACAGCAAGCCCGGCTCGATGCCGGACGCGCCGGCCGCGCCGTCCACCGAGATCGAGCGCGTGTACTTCCGGCTCAACGTCATGCGGAGCCTGGGCGGAGGGCCGGCGGTGTACGCGCCGAAGGGCACCGAAGCGATCCTGGGCTCGGCGGGCGCCATCGTGCTGCCCGGAGAGCGCTTCTGCCACCCGCGCGAGGCCGCGATCCGCTACCGCGCCGGGCGCCTGTGGCTCCACGATTTCGAGGCCGGCAACGGCGTCTTCCTGCGCATCAAGGCCCCCGTCGAGCTGGGCCCCGGCGACGAGTTCATCGTCGGCGACCAGCTCCTGCGCGTCGAGCGCAACCCCGTGCCTCAGGACGGGCCCGATCCCGGGCCGACGTACTTCTACTCGTCGCCCAAGTGGCCGTCGTCGTTCCGGGTCGTGCAGGTCTTCGAGCGCGGCGGCCTCGGAGCCTGCGTCCTGGCGCGCGGCACTACGCTGCAGATCGGAAGCACCTACGGCGACTTCGTGTTCCCGAGCGATCCGCTCGTCAGCGAGCAGCACTGCCTCATCGAGGAGCAGGCCGGCACGATCCTGCTGACGGATCTCGGCTCGCGCACGGGCGTATTCGTGCGCATCAAGGGCGAGCAGGAGCTGCAGCAGGGCGACGAGCTGCTCGTCGGGCGCACGCGCCTGTCGGTCGACATCGCGGCCTGACCGAGGGCAGCGGCGACCGGCCACGAGATCGCCAGGTCGGCGTGCGCGGCGGCACGCGCCCCCCCCGGGGCGGCCCCTCAGAGCGCGGCGTGGCTGCGGTGCAGGTGCACGGCGACCGTCACGCGGCCGCACTGGGGACACGTCGGGAGGCGGTGATGCCCGCCGAGCTGCTCTTCTTCGAGCTGCTTCTCCTGGTACGCGCGCTGGATCTCCTCGAGCTCGGGAGGCAGGGGCGCCGGCTGCACGTTGACGCCGTGCGCCTCGGACTCCGTGCCGCGCCAGGTGCAGATGGTGCAGCGAATCGCATTGTCCATGGCCCGTATGGTTACGGCGACCCCGGTCACAGGGCAAGCGCGAGCGACATGGCGCGCGCGAAGAGAGCGTCGTGCGCGCGCGGCCGAGCCCCGCGGATGGCCAGGTGGTCGCGGGTAGGGCACACGCGATTGGTGAGCACCGACACCACGACGCCCGCGTCCGGGTCGATCCAGAGGCTCGTCCCCGTGAAGCCGAGGTGGCCGAAGGCGCGCGGCCCCACGAGCGTCCCGGCGCTCGACCCGTCGGCGCTCTTGCCGTCGAAGCCGGCGCGCAGCGTCCCTCCGGGCCGCTCGCGGACGAGCCACTCGAGCTCGGCCCGCCGCTCGAGCACCGCGAGGCCAAAGGTGAGCACCGCGTCGATCGTCGCGAAGATCCCGGCGTGGCCCGATCCGCCCAGGCCCGTCAGCGCCCACGCGTTCTCGTCGTGCACGGCCCCCGTGACGGGACCTCCGCGCCAGCCGACCGTCTCCGTGGGCACGAACGGCCCCGTGACGCCGCGCGCGGCGAGGTCGCGGACGGTGCCCGCGGTGGCGCCCAGGCCGAGCGGCTCGAGCACCAGGCGGCCGATCGCCTCGCCGGCGTCGCGCGCTCCGACGGCCCTCGCGAGCGCGACGCCCGCCAGCAGGTATCCGAGATCGCTGTACACCGGCGCGAACCCCCCGGGAGTCGGGGCTCCGGGCGCGTCCTCGCGGCGAGCCGACGCCGCGGCGCGCAGCGCTCCGGACGGCTCGACCGTGCCGCCCTGCACGAGCGGCGCGTAGAGCGGCCTGTGCGCCTCGAGCCCCGCGCGGTGCGCCAGCAAGAGTTCGAGCGTCACGCCCTCGCTGGGCGTGCCGCGCGCCTCCTCCACGAGCTGCCCGAGCGGCGTGCCCACGTCGAGCCCGGACCAGGCCACGGCGACCGCGAGCATGGGCTTGGTCACGCTCGCCAGATCGAAGAGCGCGCCCCCGCCCGACGACTCGCGCGCGACCCCGGCGGCGGGCGCAGGCGGCGCGAGCGCGAGCGGCGTGACGCGAGCGCACCCCGCCGCGGCCGCCGGCGCCACGCCCTCGTCCACGAGCGCAGCCGCGACGGCCGCCGCAGTCGCGATTGCAGGGGTCATGACCGTCATCATTCTTTGACCGTGGCTTCCGGCGACTTGTACACTTCCCACCAAAGTGGCTGAATTCGTTTGGGAGGCGCGAGCGCGGACGGGGGAGGTTCGCAAGGGCCAGATGGAGGCCGAGTCGGCCGACGCGGTCGACCAGCGTCTTCGTGCTCAGCAGCTCCAGCCGACGAAGGTCAAGAAGAAGCCGAGGGAATTCAACTTCCAGATCGGCACGGGCGTCGGTCCGAAGGACATCGTCACCTTCACACGCCTCTTCGCCACCATGATCGACGCCGGCCTGCCCATCGTGCAGTGCCTGGACATCCTGCAGGGCCAGACGGACAACAAGTTTCTCGGCGTCATCCTGCGCGACGTCAAGGCCAGCGTCGAGGGCGGCGCGACCTTCAGCGACTCGCTGCGCCGCCACCCCAAGGTCTTCGACCACCTCTACGTGAACCTCGTCCAGGCCGGCGAGGTCGGCGGCATCCTCGACACGATCTTGAACCGCCTCGCGGTCTACATCGAGAAGGCGATGAAGCTGCGCCGCCAGGTGCGCGGCGCGATGGTCTACCCGAGCATCGTCATCGTCGTCTTCGTCGGCGTGCTGTCGATCCTCCTCGGGTTCGTCATCCCCGGCTTCCAGAACATGTTCAAGGACTTCGGGGCCAAGGACGACCTGCCGGCGCTCACCAAGGGCGTCATGGCCGTGTCGTCGTTCTTCGTCGGCAACTTCGTCTGGTTCTTCCTCGCCCTGACGGGCCTCATCGTCGGCTTCACCTACGCGGGCAAGACGCCGAAGGGCAAGCGCATCATCCACAGGACGATGCTGCGCGCGCCGGTGCTCGGCGAGGTCCTGCGCAAGATCGCCGTGGCGCGCTTCACGCGCACGCTGGGGACGCTGCTCTCGTCGGGCGTGCCCATCCTCGACGCCCTCGAGATCGTCGCGAAGACTGCCGGCAACGTGATCGTCGAGGAGGCGATCATGTACGCACGCCTGAAGATCTCCGAGGGCAAGAACATGGCCGAGCCCCTGCTCCAGACCAACGTCTTCCCGCCCATGGTGGTGCAGATGGTCGGCGTCGGCGAGCAGACCGGCGCGCTCGACGCCATGCTCAACAAGATCGCCGACTTCTACGAGGAGGAGGTCGACATCGCCGTGGCGGCGATGACGAGCCTCATCGAGCCGGCGCTCATGGTCGGCATCGGCGGCACGGTCGGCGTCGTGCTCATCGCCATGTACCTGCCGATCTTCAGCCTCGCGGGGAAGATCAAGGCCGAGTAGGCGCCGTGGAGCTCGGCATCCGCGCCCGCGGCCTCGATCACACGCTGGCGGCGCGCCTGGCGTGGATCACCGGGCTGCGCCTCGGCTTCCTGGTGCTGCTGCTCGGCGCGACGGCGACCTGGTACCTGGACGGTGCGCTCGCGCGCTACCCGCTGAGCATGCGGATCGTCTTCGCGACGATCGTCGCGGGCTTCGCGCAGGCCGTCGTCTACGCGGCGATCCTGCGCACGGGGCGGCACCTCACGCAGCTCGCGTGGGCGCAGATCGCGCTGGATCAGATCACGTGGACGGCGATCGTCTATGTCTCGGGCGGCGCCTCGAGCGGCGCGACGTCGTTCTACGCGCTCACCTGCCTGGTCGGCGCGGTGCTCGCCGGACAGCGGGGCGCGGCGTTCGCGGCGTCGCTCGCGATGGGGATCTACGGGAGCCTGTGCCTCGCCTTCTCGCAGCGCTGGATCCTGCCGCCGCACGATCAGAACCAGGCGTCGTACGCGATGGCCCCGCACGATCTGGTCTACCCGCTGCTCGTCAACACGCTCGGCGTCACGGTCGTCGCCCTGCTCGCCGGCTACCTGGCCGAGCGCCTGCAGCTGGCCGGCGGCGCCCTCGAGGACGCGGCGACGCGGGCGCGCGACGCCGAGCGGCTCGCCGTGCTCGGCCGCATCGCGGCGGGCCTCGCGCACGAGATCCGCAACCCGCTGGGCTCGATCACCGGCTCGATCGAGCTGCTGCGCGAGTCCCCTGCCCTCTCCGACGACGACCGGCACCTCTGCGACATCGTGCGGCGCGAGGCGCGCAGGCTCAACGAGCTGGTCGGCGACATGGTCGACCTCTCGCGGCCGCGCGCCCCCGAGGCCGAGGCCACCGACGTGGCGGCGCTCGCCCGCGAGGTCGTGGCGCTCGCGAGCAACGCCGGCACCGACGTGACGGTCGCCTACCAGGGCCCGGCCACGCCCGAGATCGCGCGCTGCGACGGCGGCCAGATGCGCCAGGTGCTCTGGAACCTCGTCCGCAACGGCATCCAGGCCACCGCCGCGGGCGGTACGGTGACCGTGAGCGTCGTGCCCACCGGGAAGGACGTCGCGCTCGTGGTGGACGACCAGGGGGCGGGCATCTCGGAAGAGGTCGGCGCGCGCATCTTCGAGGAGTTCTTCACGACGCGCACGCACGGGGCCGGGATCGGCCTCGCCGTGGTACGGCGCATCCTCGAGGACCACGCGCCGATGGGGGCGCGCCTGGCGGTGGAGCGCAACGTTCACGGCGGGGCGAGCTTCCGTGTCACGCTCAGCCGCGACGTCGCGGGGCTGAGCCGCAGCCTCGCCCCGGCCGCTTCCTGAGCCGGCGGAGCGCGACCGTCCAGGACTTCGAGGGGTCTTGAATCGCGCACGGCCCCGGGACGTCCAACCCGCCAGAGACCCCAGCCACCCCCGGCCCGGCGCGTGCATCGGACTTGCCAGACGCCGGATTCGGAGGGAAGAAAGCCGCCCATGCGCCCGCGTATCGTCCTCGCCCTCACCGCCTCGCTCGCAGCCCTGGCCCTGTCCGCCCCCGCGCACGCGGAGGACGCCCAGGGGTTCATCCAGCACCAGCACTCCCGCCTCACCCAGCTGCTGCGCGCGCCGGAGTCGCCGTCGCGCGACGAGCAGGTCAACCGCGCGCTCGACGGCTTCGTGGACTACGACGAGCTCACGCACCGCTCGTTCGGCGAGCCGTGCCACCCCTCGATGCCGACCTGCGACGACCTCTGGGCGAAGTACTCCGACGACCAGAAGAAGACGCTGCACGACCTGCTCCGGCAGGTCGTCGAAAACAGCTACCGGCGCAACCTCCAGAAGACGCTCGACTACGACGTGACGTACAAGGGCTCGCGCGACGCCGGCGGCGACACGCGCGTGCTCACCGAGGCCAAGAGCAAGTCCAGGCCGCGCGAGACGCCCTTGCGCGTCGACTACGTCGTGAAGCAGACGCCGCACGGCCCGCTCGTCGTCGACATCATCACCGAGGGCTCGAGCTTCTCGAAGAACCTGTACGTCCAGTTCCGCAAGTACATGCAGGACGCGGGCGGCTACGACCACATCGTCGCCAAGCTCAAGGAGAAGGCGGCGAAGAAGGACTGAGGTACGCTCGGGGGGTCGTGAGGCTCCCCCCCTGGCGGCGACCCCTCCTGCTCGCGGCGGCGCTCTCGCTCGGCACGACGAGCGCCTCGTCGCAGACCGCGGTCGCCCGTCCCGCGGCGTTCGAGACGGGCCTCCTGCCCGCGCCGCGCGCCCCGCGCTCGGTGGCGTGGGTCGAGACGCTGCCGGCCGTCGACCTCGTGGGCGCGAACGGGGCCAGGGAGCGCGTGCGCCTCTACGGGCCCGACGGCGAGGTCGATCCCGAGGCGCGCGCGCGCTTCGAGCACGTCGTCGCGGGCGACGCCCCGCCGCACGCGCTGGCGCCGCGCCTCGAGCAGCTCGTGGTCAAGGCCGCGTACCACTTCGGGGGCGCGCGCGTCGTCGTCGTATCGGGCTTCCGCGAGCACGCGGGGCGGCACGGCACGGGCGAGGCGATCGACTTCAAGCTCGAGGGGGTGCGCGCCGCGACGCTGGCGGCGTGGCTGCGGCACCTGCCGCGGGTGGGCGTGGGGATCTACACGCACCCGCGCACGCAGTACGTACACCTCGACGTGCGCGACACGAGCTACCACTGGATCGACGCGTCGCCGCCGGGGGTGAGGTGGAGAGAGCGGCCGCTGCGGGATCCGGGGCAGGTGAAGCGGGACGCGGGGTGGCGGCCGGAGGACGATCTGCCGGGGTGAGGAGCGCTACAGCACCTTGTGCACCACGACCGGCGCCCCTCCGCCCCCGTCGACCTGCACGTCGATCACGTACACCACGCTCCCCCCGTTCGGCTCCGTCGCCACGCTCACCGAGCTCTTGCCCGCCCCGTACGGGCTGATCACGCCGGCGCCCACGACGTCGAACGGCGCCACGTCGAGCAGCGGCGTGCCCGTCGCGACCGACGTGTCGGCCGTCACCGACAGCAGCCCCGTCGCGGTGGAGAAGGCCGGCATCTCATCGACGCCCGTGCCCCCGTCGAGCACGACGACGATGCCCCCGGCCGCCGTGAACGTCGCGAGCGTCCCGGCCCAGCTCGCCCCCAGCGTCGCGAGCGCGCCGCCCGGCGCCGTGGCCTGATCGGTCACCACCAGCACCTGGAACGACGGCCAGACGAGCTGCGCGGGGATGTCGCCGTCGACGCTGGTGCTCGTGATGGTCACCGTGCGCCCCACGGCCGTCGCGGCGGCGTTGACGATCGCCTTGACGTTCGAGACGGCCCGGGTGTTCGCGTAGCGCTCGTAGCTCATCACGTGCAGCGGGTTGGCCTGCGGGATGAGCACGGCGTTGGACAGGACGTGGGCCTGCGCGGTGCCGGCCGACGTGCTGAAGTAGTCGTGGCCGATGAACACGACGCCGCCCGTCGTCGTGCCGACGCACAGGCTGTTCGAGCAGAGCTGCGACGGGCACACCGTGCCGCAGTTGCCGCAGTTGAGCGGATCGGTGGTCGTATCGGTGCAGACGCCGCCGCAGTCGACGAGCGGCGGCGCGCAGACCGGGCCGGTGTCGGCGGGCGCGTCGGTGGCGCCCGTGTCGGTGGCGCCCGTGTCGGTGGCGGACGCGTCGGTGGCGGACGCGTCGGAGGCGCCGTCGGGGGGCGACGACGAGTCGGTCGCCGAGGCGTCCGAGGCCGCGCCGTCGCCGCCGTCGGGGATGCGCCCGTCCTCGGCGCGCCAGTCGAGGAGGCTGCCCTCGGCGCTCGCGTCGAGCCCGTCGGACGGGGCGTCGAGCGAGCCCTCGGCGGTCGCGTCGGCCATCGTCGCGTCCGGGCCGCCGTCGAGCGCCCCGCCCTCGCCCGCCCCCGCGGCGCAGCAGCTCGCCCCGCACGGCACGTAGCCGGCGGCGCACTGCCCGCCCACCAGGCCGTTGTCGCTCCCGCACCCGAGCGCCGCGGGCGCGAGCCCCGCGCCGAGCACGATCGCGCACGCCGTCGCCCCGCGCAGCCAGGCCCTCGCGCTCACGGCGTGCCTCCCTGCCGCGGCTGCGGCGCCACCGTCGTCCCGTCGCCCTGGACGTTCTTCACCTTGGTAATGATGAACTCCACGCGGCGGTTCTGCCTCCACTCGTTCTCGCTGTGGCCCGCGGCGCGCGGCTTGCTCGCGCCGTAGCCCGACGTGACCAGGCGCCCGGGCTCGACCCCGAAGTGCTCGAGCAGGTACTTGACCTGCCCGGCCCGCGCCTCCGACAGGCGCAGGTTGTAGTCCTCGCTGCCCCGCTCGTCGGCGTGCCCCAGGATCTGGATCTCGCGGATGTCCGGGTTCGCGACGATGAACTTCGCGAGCTTCTGCAGGATCGGCCACGACGCGTGGTGGACGTGCGGCGAGTCGGTGTCGAAGTGGATGACGTCGTCGTACTCGATGTGGTCCTCGACGACGCGCACCTGATCGCCCGCGGGCGGGCACCCGTTGGTCTTGGGGTCCGCCGTCACCACGCCGGTCAGATCGGGGCACGCGTCGGTCGCGTCGGGGATGCCGTCCTGGTCGCGATCGGTGGGCGGCGGAGGCGGAGGCGGCGGGGGCGGCAGGGGGGGACGCGGGGGCGGAGGCGGAGGCGGCGGGGGCGCCGCGGGAGGCGGAGGCGCGGGCCGCTCGGCGCCAAGGGCCACGTGGATGCCCACCGACAGGATGTGCGCGTCCTCGGGACGCACCGCGTCGGTCGCCTGCACGATCTCGAGGTAGCCGACGTAGGGGCCGACATCCCAGCGCCCCTGCCCGACGCGCCAGTCGTAGCCGATGTGCGCGTCGACGCCGAAGCGATCGAGGCTGCCGGTGCGCACGTAGCCGAGGTTGACGTCGGCCCACGGACCCGCGACGACGGTGAAGGGCCGCACCCGCACGCCGCCCATCGCGGTCAGGGCCTCGCCGTCGCCGTGATCGGCGAAGGCGGGGTTGGACGGGGCCGCGGCGTGCGGCAGCAAGAGGCCACCCGCCTCGAGCTGCAGCCCCAGCGCGCGCGAGAGGGGCAGCTCCGCGGCGAGGGCGCCCTGCGGCCCGAAGCCGAACTCGCGCTGCTGCGGATCGCCGAGCGCGTGCGCCCCGCCGGCCTCGAGGTGCCAGCGCAGCGGCTCGTCCGCCCGCGCGGCCCCCGGCAGGCACAGCGCGAGGACCGCCGCGAGGCGTGCGGAGAGACGGGCCGTCACGATCGGGCATTGTGCCAAGCGGCGACGGCCACGGTCAAAGAACGGTGGGGACGACGCCGGCCACGGCGGGCTCAAGCGCAGCGTTGGCCGCGGACGTTACGGCAGGCGCGGCGCGTCCTTGAGCGAGGGGCATCGGCGCCTCTCTCGTTCGTCGTGCGGTCACGAGGCCGCGCGTGGCGTCCCCTCCCGTCTGGGAGGGCTCGTCCCGCGGCCGGGGCGAGATCGCGTTCGTCGCCTGCGCGTCGTGGTGAGACGCGATCGCGTCCGCGCCGCACGCCGCCGCGATCCGGGGCGACGAGATCCGGGCGTAGGTGATAACCCAGCACTCACGCGCAGGTGTCCGCGGGACGGCTCGGGGCTGTCCCCTGGGCTGTCCCCGGCCAGGCGCCACGCCGCGTGCGAAGTCTCGCTCGACCGGGTACTCCACCGTACGAAGCCTGAACCAGCAGGCTGCATCGTCACGACCGCGAGGGATGAAGCCTTGGCGATCGCTCGATCCAGACGGTGATCGGTCCCGATCGAGCCCTGGTGATCGCCTGATCGAGGCTGACATCGGTCCCGATCGAGCCCTGGTGATCACGTGATCGAGGGTGAGATCGGTCCCGATCGAGCCTTGGTGATCACGTGATCGAGGGTGAGATCGGTCCCGATCGAGCCTTGGTGATCACGTGATCGAGGGTGAGATCGGTCCCGATCGAGCCTTGGTGATCACGTGATCGAGG
>JAJYCT010000592.1 GCA_021778125.1 Myxococcales bacterium | reverse complement strand
CGCCACGTCGAGGCCGGTGCCGACGCCGCCGGTGGCGACGAGCGTCTCGAAGCCGAGAGGCGAGAGCAGCCCGACCGACGCGGCCGTCGGCACTCCCCAGTCCCAGAGCGCCTCGCCGAGCTCGCGCGCGCGCGCGTCGCCGGCGACCTCCGCGCGTCGTGTCTCGACGCCGACCCACGACGTGCCGCCAGCGCCCGACGTGTCGACGTGGCGGACGCCGACGTCGTGGAGGCGGCGCCCGACCGCCGGCGACACGCCGCAGCCGGTCTCCTTGACCACCACCGGCACGCCGAGGTCGCGCACCAGGCGCGCGATCGCCTCGAGGCCATGCGCGAAGTCACGATCGCCGCCCGGCTGCACCAGCTCCATGGCCGGGTTCAGGTGGATGCAGAGCGCGTCCGCGCCGACCTCGTCGACCAGCACGTGCACCTCGCTCGTCGTCATCGCGCGCGCCTGCACGACGCCCACGTTCCCCAGCACGAGCGCCGTGGGCGCGTTCGCCCGGACGCGATAGGTCGGCGTGGACGCCGCGCGCAGGTGCATGGCGCGCTGGCTCCCGAGGCCGAACCCATAGCCTCGCTCCTCGGCGATCGACGCGAGTTCCTGGTTGATCCGCCCCGCCTCTTCGGTACCGCCGGTCATCGCCGCGATGAGCAGCGGTGCCCGGAGCGTCCGACCGAACAGCGTGACCGAGGTGTCGATGTCGCTCGCCCGCAGATCCGGCAGGGCATCGTGCACGAGGCGCACGCACTCGAGCAGCGTGGAGCGGGCGCGGAACCCGACGTCTTCGCTGGCGCACAGCGCGAGGTGGTCGGCCTTGCGGTCGTCGATGGAGCCGGTCACGGGAACGAGCGTAGGAGACTCCAAAGTCCTCCGCCAAGGACTGTGCGGTTGTGTTCAGAGAATTGTGAAAGCGCGCGGACTTGCGAGTGAAACGGGGGCCACGCTCGTTGACTCGGGGCGCCGCCGCCCCTAGGCTCGTCGCGGCCGAATGGTGCCCGTGACGACACAGCCCGCCCCTGCCGTGCTACCCGAAACGATACGGGGTCCGGCGGCGCCGCATCGCGCTGGCGAAGGGCCCGGAACGCACCAGAGGATGAGCGAGGACGTGTTCGGTCGTTTCGTCGCCCGCGTGCGTGGGCAGGTCGACGCGTGGCTCGCGTCCTGGCTCGAGGCGCGAATCGAGATCGCACGGCGTCGAGGTCCGGCGGTCCACGCCGTGGCCGAAGCCATGGCCGAGCTCGTACTGCGGGGCGGCAAGCGCCTCCGCCCGGCCCTGCTCGCCGCGTCGTACGAAGCGTGCGGTGGGGAAGGGGGGGCCGACGCCGTGGTGCCAGCGGGCGCGGCGCTCGAGCTCCTCCAGGGCTACCTCCTCGTCCACGATGACTGGATGGACGGCGACGACGTACGCCGCGGGGGGCCCAGCGTCCCCGCCCGGATGGCGGAGCGCTTCCCCGCCGTACCCGAAGCGGCGAGCGTGCTCGCCGGGGATCTCGGCTCGGCCTGGGCGATCGAGGCGTTCTCCGCGCTCACGCTCGCTCCCGCCCGTGCGATGGCGGCGGTGGCCGAGCTCGGCACCCTGCACGCCGACGTCGTGCAGGGGCAGGTGCTCGACGTGTGCGCCGAGGCGAACGACGCGGCCGAGGTGGAGGCCGTCCACCGGCTCAAGACGGCCAGCTACACCACGACGGGCCCCGTCCGGATGGGGGCGCGGCTTGCGGGGGCTGCCGAGGGGCAGGTCGGGGCCCTCGCGGCGTTTGCCGAGCCGCTCGGGATCGCGTTCCAGCTTCGCGATGACGTCCTCGGCACCTTTGGCAATGCGCGCGTGATGGGCAAGCCCTCCGGGGGCGACCTGCGCGAGGGCAAGCGGACGGCGCTCGTCCTCCACGCAAAGGCGGACCCGCACGCATCCGCGGCCGTGGCCGCCGTGCTGGGGCGCGCCGATGCCGGCGACTCCGACGTCGCGCGAGCGGTAGAGGCCCTCGAAGCCTGCGGCGCTCGGGCGCGCGTAGAGGCGCGGATCGACGCGCTGGCCCGCGAGGCGCGCGAGGCGCTCGCACGCGCCGAGATCCCCGCCGAGAAGCGGACGCTGCTCGAGGGGGCCGTGGGGCTGCTGACCACGAGGGAGCGCTGAGGATGGAGACGCGCGGCCACGCGTGCGGCAAGGTGATCCTGCTCGGTGAGCACGCCGTCGTCTACGGCGTGCCGGCGATGGCCGTGGGCATCGACCGGGGGGCGCGTGCCGTGGCCTCGCCGCTCGACGGCGGGGCGTCCCGTCTGCGGGTGCTTGGCTGGAACATCACGGTTCGCGAGAACGAGGATCGCCACGATCTGGCGCGTGCGTACCGCGCGCTCCTCGATGCCGTGCGCGAGGACAGGCCCTCGCTCGAGCCGCTCTCGGTCGAGGTCGAGGCGGATCTACCGCCGGGCGGAGGCCTTGGCTGCTCGGCCGCGGCCGGCGTCGCGATCGCCCGCGCCGTCGATCCCGGGGCGAGCGACGACGCGCTCCAGGAGCGCGCCATGGCGTGGGAGCGCGTCTTTCACGGGAATCCGAGCGGCGTCGACGCGGCCGTCTCGGCGCGG
>JAJYCT010000591.1 GCA_021778125.1 Myxococcales bacterium | reverse complement strand
AGCAGACACCGTCGGGCCTCGACCTCGTCGTGGACCTTCCGCCCATGCGCCATCGCTCACCTCCCGTCGCGCCCGAGTGTGCAGGGCGCGCTCGCGCGAGTCATCCCGGTGTCGCTGATGGGTCACGTCGCTACCCACCGCTCAATGCGCACCAGACGAACGATCATCGACGTACCTGTGGCATACAGGGCTTCAGCAGCCAGAGAATACCGCCGCACACGTCGACGAGTCGGGCAGCAACTCACCGCAGTCGCTCCCGACGCACTCGCATCCAACGACGGCAACGCACTTGATGCCGTCCCAGGCCCAACCGAACGGATCATTGCAATCGCCCACGCCGGACGCGTCCATCGCAGAACATCCCCTCCCTGCATCAATCGAGCATGTGGGAGTTCGGGCCTTGCAGGCGCCGAACCAATCGCAGAGACCCGGGTAGCAGCCCCCGTCCACCGTTGAGCACTGCTGGCACGCGTCCCCACACGTCCTGCTGGCACATGGATCCGTAAGAGGCCCGGGGCAGTCCGCCGCGACCCCGATGCACTGGCCAGACATGCAGCGCGTGCTCGCGCACGAGACGCCCACCTCAAAGCACGGGATGCAGTAGTTGCCCGCGGGCTGTGGACAGTCGGAGTCGCGAAGGCACGTGGTTGAATCTGCGCCCGAGTCAACCTCGCCGGCTTCCACCCTTCCGTCAGCGCCGGCGTCCCGCGGTCCGAGCGACGCCTCCCCTCCGCATTGCACAGACCAGACTACGCAGACGAGGATGCCGCTACGCACGCGTTGCATGTCGCCGCCACAAAGCCTACCAGTGAGTGCGCCATTCCAGTAGCATTGAACGCCGCTTGAGCCGCTAAGGCGCGTTACGTCAGGGCGGCCCCCCTCGACGCCCGCACCCCGTTTCGACGGCCTGCTCGCCGCGACGACGGCTCCCAGGCCGACAGCGCGCCCCTCGACCTGCAGATCTCGGGCGACGGCGAGCACTTCCGCACCGTCGCGCAGCGCGAGCACGTCTTCACCCAGGAGTGGCCGTGGCGCATCCACGCCAATCACCTGCGGGCCCGCTACCTGCGCCTGGCAGCGACGCGGGAGACCTTCCTGTGCCTGAGCGAGGTCGAAGTCTTCGAGGCTTCGTGGCCAGCGCAGGCGCCGTGACGATTCTCTCTACGTCGAGAGGGTGTCGTCCCCCCGCGACCCGTCGTCCCCGAGTACCATGGCCGCCATGATGGGTGACGACCGTATCTGGGGCGAGGCGTGCGTCTGGGTGGCGTTGCTCGGGGGCGCGACCGGTTGCGGGGGCAAGGCGTCGTCCTCCGGAACGCCGTCCGACGCTGGCGCCGAAGGCACCGCGGTCGCGGACACGGGAGCGGCGCCGGTCGACGCGGCGCCGAAGGATGCCGACTCGATCGACGCGACGTCGTTCGATGCGGGGCTCGTCGACGTCGGTGTGGCGGATCAGTCGTCGGCGGAGGCGTGCGCCGCCGGCGCGACGTGCCTGCCGAACTCAAACCCCTGCCAGCAGGGAGTCATCTCGTGCACCGCGGGCGTTGCCCAGTGCATGAGCGTCGGCCCCGTGCCGGATGGCACGGCCTGCGGCTCCGGCCGCATCTGCACGGCGGGATCCTGCGGCTGCAACTTCCCCGGCGTCCAGGCGTACTTTCCGCTCGACGGCGACCTGTCCGATCACGCGGGCGGCGGCGCGACCGTCGCGGCCAGCGGGACAACGTTCGTCGCCGGCGGCGTCCTCGGCGAGCAGGCGCTGTCGTTCGATGGCATCTCGTCCCTCGCCACGATCAACGACCCGTCGTCTTACGTCTTCCATGGGGCGTTCACGTTCTGCGCGTGGGTCCAACCGTCGACCAGCGGGACCTCCAACGGATGGGCGATGCCGATCTTCTCCGCAGGCCAGAATTCGAGCGCTGACTTCTTCTCGGTGATGCCCTCGAACATCAACAACTCCGTGTGCTGAGCAGGGTCGCGTGAATCGATGGTCAGCCGTTCGCGGAAATCGATGGAGGGCGGACGGGCGCGGGGGCGGAAGGTGGCGGACGCGGTCAGAAGGGCAGGTCGTCGTCGTTGTCGGGCCGTTGGGCGTTCGCGACGGCCTGCCGGTAGCGGCCGATGACGTCGTCGAGGGCACCAGCGCGGCGGAGCAGTCGCTCGGCCAGCTCCGCGACGACGTCGCCGTCGTGACGCACGCGCCCGTAGTCGTCGCCGAGCAGATGAGGGTACTGGGCGATCAACGCGAGGCCGACGACGTGCACGGCGTGATGGAGCAGGTCGAGCGCGGCCAGCTCGGGGGCGCCGAGCAGCTCGAGGGGTGTCAGCGTCGGCGGTGGCGGGGGTCGCCGCACGTGCTTCACCGCTTCTTGGCGGTCGCGCGCTTGCCGGCGGGCGCGGGCGACTGGAACACGTCGAAGTAGAGCTTCTCGTCGAGCTTGGGCAGGTTGCGCTCGACGGCGGCGGCGAGCAGCTCGTCTGCGATGTTCATCATGACGCGGTAGTTGCCGGCGGCGTGCTCGGCGAGGGTCACTTTGAGCTCGGTGGTCATCAGCCCGGGGTTGCCGCACGCATCGAGCAGGTGGTC
>JAJYCT010000160.1 GCA_021778125.1 Myxococcales bacterium | reverse complement strand
CGGATGGCGCGCCGCGAGCCGGGCCATGCGCGCCCGCGCCTCGCGCTCGCCGACGCCGCGAGCGACCCGCATCGCGAGCATCTCGGCGTACTTGGCGCGCAGCTCCTCGAGCGCGTCGCGTTCGATGTCCACGGGGCAAGCCTACGCGATGTGACATCGGGGGGCCCGGGGGGTAGATTGCACGTGTGGCCGAAGGCAAGCGCGAGGTCGACGAGCTCCGGCAGGAGATGGCGAAGCTCGACGCGCAGATCCTGGTCGCGCTCGACAAGAGGGCGCGAGCCGCACGGCACCTCGGCGAGCTTCGCCGCGATCAGCCTCCGTCGCTGCCGCTGACCGATCACGCGGCGCTGCGGGCTCTTCAGGCCCGCGGAACCGGAGACATGCCGCAGGACGCGCTGCGCGACATCTTCCGGGAGATCTTCGCGTCGTGTCTCGCGCTCGAGTTGCCGGTCAAGGTGGCGTACGTCGGCCCCGAGGGCGGCCCAGGGCACACGGCGGCGCGCGCGAGGTTCGGACGCGGGGCCTCGCTGCTCTCGTGCGGGGGGACGACGAGCGCGCTCGACGAGGTCACGCGGCGCCACGCCGAGTTCGCCCTCGTCCCGTTCGAGACCGCGACCGAGGGGCCGGTCCAGTCGACGATCCTCGCGCTCATGGCGAGCGATCTGCGCGTCGTCGAGGTCCTCGACGCGACGTTCGAGCTTCACCTGATGAGCCGCACGGGCAACTTCGCCGACGTCGACAAGATCTACGCGACCCCCGCCGACCACGCCCTCTGCGAGCGCTTCCTCGCCTCGCTGACGCCGCGTCCGCCCCTCCTCGACGTCAAGACCCCCCTGATGGCCTGCCAGCTCGCCCAGGAGGACCACGGCGCCGCGGCGATCACCAGCGAGGCCTTCGGCGCCCAGGTGGGTCTCGAGATGGCGCGCCGCAACGTGCTCGACGGCGGAGGGGACCGCGTCCGCCACGCGGTCGTGGGCCTGCGCCCCTCGGGTCGCACCGGCGACGACGTCACGTCCGTCGTCTTCAGCGTCCAGGATGCGCCGGGGTCCCTGCTCGACGTCCTCAAGGTCTTCGGCGAGCGAGGCATCAATCTCACGAACATCCTCAGCCACCCCGTGCAGGGCGAGGCGTGGAGCTACGTCTTCTACGTCGCCACGGCGGGCCACTTCACCGATCGCCCGCTCGTCATGGCGTTCGAGGAGATCAAGCGCAGCACGCGCTTCTTCAAGGTCCTCGGCTCCTACCCCGCGCCCTGAGTCCCTCGATCCGCCGGCGCGGTGCTAGCCTGCCGTCCGATGCGTCGTCCGTGGCTCGCCGTGCTCGCGCTCGCTGGCCTCGCCGCGTGCGGCGGGCAGGGGGCCGCGGCCGCGGCAAAGGGTCCGGATCTCGACGCGGACCCGCTCGCGCTGATCCCGGCGTCGGCCGTCGCCGTCGTCAGCGTCGACGCGCGCGCCCTGTTCGACGCCCCGGCGGTGGGTGCCCAGGTGGCCGCGCTGGCCGAGCGGCTCGTGCCCCTCGGGGCCGAGGCAGGCTTCGAGGCGAGGCGCGACGTCGACCGCGTCGTACTCGCCTCCTTCGCCACGACCGGCGTCGACGTCGCCGCCGTGCTCCGCGGGCGCTTCGACGACGCGAAGATCGCGGCGGTGACCGAGGCGCGCGACGGAGGAGCGATCGTCAAGAGGATGTACGCCGGACACGCGACGTACGCCGCGGGTCGGGCCGTCTACGCGCCGCTGACGGAGCACACGGTCCTCGCGGGCTCGAGCGACGGCGTGCGCCGCGTCCTCGACCGCATCGCCGCGGGCAAGCTCGAGCGCGCCCTTCCTGCCTGGGCCCTGCAGGCCCTGGAGACCCCCGGCGCGGAGATCGCCGGCGAAGGAGACTTCGCGACGCAGCCGATCGCCGCCGCCGCGATCGGCTCGATGCGCCTGCCGTGGCTCGAGGGCCTGCGCGTCGCCCGCGTCGTCGGCAACCTGGACAAGCCGGGCCTCGACGTCGCCGCGACGCTCACCTATGGCAACCCTGCGCAGGCGTCGTCGGCCGCGGACGGCGTCCGGGCGGCGGCCAGCTGGGTCAAGCTCCTCGGTCCGCTGCTGGGCGGGGTCTCGCTCCAGGACCTCGACGTCAAGACGGAGGCCGCCGACATGCAGTGCAAGCTCGCCGTCGACGACAAGACCCTGTCCAACCTGCTGGGGCTCGCCCCGCGCTTGCTCCCGGGGCCATGACCACCCTCCTCGTGCACCCGGCCGCCGGCCCCCTCTCCGGGAGCGTCCCGGTCCCTTCGGACAAGAGCATCGGGCACCGCGCCCTGCTGCTCGGCGCCCTCTGCGAGGGCGACACGCGCATCACCGGCTTCTCGCACGGCGAGGACAACGTCTCGACGGCGAACGCGCTGCGCGCGATGGGCGTCGTCATCGACGAGCCCTCGCCCACGGAGCTGCTCATCCACGGCAAGGGGCTGGACGGCCTCTCGGCGCCGGCCTCGGACCTCGACTGCGGCAACTCGGGCACGACGATGCGCCTCCTGTGCGGCGTCCTGTCGAGCCGCCGGTTCCGCGCGACGCTCGTCGGCGACGAGACGCTCTCGCGGCGCCCGATGCTCCGCGTGGCCGGGCCGCTGCGCACGCGCGGCGCGCGCCTCACGGGCCGCCCGCATCCGACGCGCGAAGGGGAGCTGCTCGCGCCCCTCGTCGTGGGCCCCCTCCCCGAGGGCGCCGCGCTCGGGCCGCACGAGCACGACAGCCCCGTCGCGAGCGCGCAGGTCAAGAGCGCGCTGCTGCTGTCGGGGTTGCGCGCCGCCGGCGCGACGCGCATCCGCGAGCCGTCGGTGTCGCGCGACCACACCGAGCGCCTGCTCTCGGCGCTCGGGTGCCCCGTCCGGGCCGTGGGGTCGATCGTCGAGCTCGACCCGTCCGGCTGGGACGGCCGCATGCCGGCCTTCGACATGGCGATCCCGGGCGACGCCTCCGCGGCGGCGTTTCTGATCGTCGCGGCCCAGCTGGTCGAGGGCTCGCGCGTGACGGTCCGGGACGTCGGCGCCAACCCGACGCGCACGGGCCTGCTCGAGATCGCCCGCGACATGGGCGCGGGCCTCTCGCTGGAGCCGCAGGGCGAGCGCGGCGGCGAGCCGGTCGCGATCCTCCACGCATGGAGCGCGCCGCTGCGCGCGGCGCGCGTCGGCGGCGAGACCGTACCTCGCGCGATCGACGAGATCCCCATCGCCTGCGCGCTCGCGGCGCGCGCGAGCGGCACCACGCGCATCCGCGACGCCGAAGAGCTCAGGCACAAGGAGAGCGACCGCATCGCCACGATGGCGACCGTGCTGCGCGCGTTCGGCGTCGAGTGCGCGGAGCAGCCCGACGGGCTCGACATCGAGGGCCACGCCGGGCCGCTGCGCGCCGCCGACGTCGACAGCCGGGGTGACCACCGCATCGCCATGACCGCGGCGGTCCTGGGCCTCGTGGCCGCGGGCCCGACGCGCATCCGCGACGCGGCGTGCATCGCCACCAGCTTCCCGAAGTTCGTCGCGACCCTCCGTGGCCTGGGCGCTCGCGTCGACGTGGAGCCGTAGCGCGCCCGCCGTGGTATGGAGCGGGCCGTGAGCGCCCCGGCCCGCCCCCGCCCGATCATCGCGATCGACGGTCCTGCCGGCGCCGGGAAGAGCTCGATCGCCCGGCGCCTCGCGGAGGTCCTCGGCTACGTCCTCGTCGACACGGGCGCGATGTACCGCGTCGTGGCCCTCGCCGCGCAGCGCGCCGGCGTCGCGTTCGGGGACGCAGCGGGCCTGGGCACGCTCGCGCACGCGCTGGTCACGCGCGGGGCGCTCGCGTTCGAGCGCGACGAGGCGCGCGGCGTCCGGGTGCGCCTGGACGGCGAGGACGTCACCGACGCCATTCGCACGCCCGAGGTCGGCATGGGCGCCAGCACCGTGTCGGCCCACAAGGGCGTGCGCGACGCGCTGCTCGACCTGCAGCGGCAGGCCGGTCGCGCCGGCGGCGTCGTGCTCGAGGGGCGTGACATCGGCACTGTCGTGTTTCCCGACGCCGAGGTGAAGTTCTTCCTGACCGCGCGCCCCGAGGTGCGCGCGCAGAGGCGGCACGCCGAGCTGATCGCCAGGGGCCAGGGGGTCTCGCTCGAGGAGACGCTCGCCGACGTGCGCCAGCGCGACGAGCAGGACACCGGCCGCGCCGTCGCGCCCCTGCGCCAGGCGCCCGACGCGCTCCTCGTCGACAACTCCGACGTCGGGATCGAGGACACGGTCGCGCGGATGGTCGCGCGGATCCGCGAGAAGAGGGGCTGAGTGAGGGGGGCCGCGGCGATCCTCTGCGCCGCGCTCGCGCTCGGGGCCCTGCCCGCCTGCGGCGGCGGGCGGGCCGCGTCGCCATCGGACCGCGTCGCGCTCGAGCCTCGCTGGCAGGACGCGCTCGAGACGATGCCCGAGCTGTTCGTGGTGGTGCGCCCCAAGGCGATTCGTCAGGACCGCGTCTACGGGCCGCTGCTCCGGCGCGCGATCCAGGCAGCGCGCGAGCAGAGCCGGGTCGTCGCAGCCACCCACCCCCTCGAGACGATCGAGGACGCCGAGGAGGTCATCGTCGGGATGCGGCCCGATACGCCGCAGCAGGCCGGCGAGCTCCTGCTCGTCGAGCGCGGCGTCCGCGCCGACATCGATCCCGCCGCGCTCGTCGACGACGACGGCAAGGCGCTCTGGGCCCCAGGCCCGAGCGGCGGGATCCGCGAGCTCGTGCGCGAACGGGACCCCTCGGGGCAGGCCCCCGACGCATCGCTCTTCGAGCTGCCGGGGCGCACCTGGGTGGTCGCGACGGGCCCTGCGCGGCGGCGCGCGCGCGACGCGTTCGCACACCCCTTCCGGCGGCCGGACCTCGACCTCGACCCCTCGGCGCTCGCGTTCGTCCGCATCGACGGCCCGTCGCTCGTCGCGCACGTGCCCGCGCTCCGGGGCAGCGGAGGCCTCTCCGCGCTCGGCGCGCGCCTGCGCTCCGTCACGCTCACGCTGCCGCCGGGTGCCGACGGCGCCGTGCGCGTCACGCTAGCCTACGCCGACGACGACGCGACGGCGCTCGCCGAGGTGGCGCTCCGAGAGACCGTCCGGGCCGTCGCGCGCGCCAGACGCGAGGGCCTCGCCTGGCTCGGAAGGGCCACCGTCGCCCCCTCGGGCCGGAGCGTGGTCGTCACCGCCCCCCTGCCCGCGTCGCTCCTCGAGGGCCTCCTCGGCGCCGGTTCGAAGCCCCTGGGGCTCGAGGTGCCCGCGCCCGCGCCCGCTCACCCCTGAGCTGGCCTGCGCGCCCCTTCCTGAGCGCCCTGTCAGGTGCCCTTTGACACGAGGGGGTGCGAGAGCTATTCCCGCACGTCCGACCCGGGAGCGTGGCACTGGTCCGCCCTCAGCCCCCGGGGCGCACGACACCAAAAAGGCGTGGCAAAGCGCTACGCACTGCGGACCGTTCGAGGACTCTTCAAGGCCCATGTCGACTACCACCCATTCCCTGAGCTCCGCAGGCAAGACCCAGGAGCACGCGGCCGCCGCCGAAGGCTTCGCCGCGCTCTTCGAAGCCAGCATCACCGCCGGCGACTTCGGCAAGGAAGGCGAGATCGTCAAGGGGACGGTCGTCGCCGTGCACCGCGACAATGTCGTCATCGACATCGGCGGCAAGAGCGAGGGCATGATCGCCCTCAGCGAGTTCGCCGACGCGCAGGGTCAGGCCACGGTCAAGGCCGGCGACCAGGTCGACGTCTACATCGAGAGCCGCGAGAACGACGACGGCCTCGTCATGCTCTCCAAGGAGAAGGCCGACAAGATGAAGGTCTGGGATGAGATCTCCGCCGCGTGCGAACGCGACGAGCTCATCGAAGGGACCATCAGCCAGCGCGTGAAGGGTGGCCTCTCGGTCACCATCCGCGGCGGCGTGAAGGCGTTCCTGCCCGGATCGCAGGTCGACCTCCGGCCCATCCGCAACCTCGATAAGCTGATCGGGCAGACCTACAGCTTCAAGGTCATCAAGTTCAACAAGAAGCGCGGCAACATCGTGCTCTCGCGCCGCGTGCTCCTCGAGAAGGAGCGCGACGAGCAGAAGACCAAGACCCTCGAGACCCTCGAGGAGGGCAAGGTCGTCCGCGGCGTCATCAAGAACATCACCGAGTACGGCGCCTTCGTCGATCTCGGCGGCATCGATGGCCTGCTGCACATCACCGACATGAGCTGGGGCCGGGTCAACCACCCGTCCGAGCTGTTCCAGGTCGGCGACGAGGTCACCGTCCGCGTCCTCAAGTACAACCCCGAGACCGAGCGCGTCAGCCTGGGCCTGAAGCAGACGCAGGAAGACCCGTGGAGCCACGCCGAGGAGGCCTTCCCGGCGGGCAAAAAGGTCAAGGGCAAGGTCCAGTCGATCACCGACTACGGCGCGTTCGTCGAGCTGGAGCCGGGCGTCGAAGGCCTCATCCACGTCAGCGAGATGTCGTGGACCAAGAAGGTCAAGCACCCGAGCAAGGTGCTCGAGGTCGGCCAGGAAGTGGAGTGCCAGATCCTCGAGGTCGACTCGAAGTCCAAGCGCATCTCGCTTGGCCTCAAGCAGCTCGAGCCCGATCCCTGGACGGTCTTCACCGAGAAGTACTCCCCGGGCGCGAAGATCGCCGGCCAGGTCCGCAGCATCACCGACTACGGCGTCTTCATCGGCATCGAAGAGGGCGTCGACGGGATGGTCCACAAGAGCGACATCTCGTGGACGGCCAAGGTCAATAACCCGTCGGACCTCTACAAGAAGGGCGACAACGTCGAGGCGATCATCCTCAGCATCAATCACGACGAGAAGAAGGTCAGCCTCGGCGTGAAGCAGCTGTGGGATGACCCGTGGCCCACGATCTTCTCGGAGCTCCCGCCCGGCAAGGTCGTCAAGGCGAAGGTCGTCAGCATCGTCGACTATGGCACGTTCGTGCGCGTGCGCGACGGCGTCGAGGGCCTGATCCCGCAGAACGAGATGGTCGTGCCGGTCGACGAGAGCGGCAAGGAGCGGGCGTTCAAGGTCGGCGACGAGCTCGAGGCCGAGATCGCGAACGTCGACACGCAGGAGCGCAAGCTCACGCTGTCGATGCGCGTCGGCGGCGCGGCGACGGCGGGGGCCCCCGAGGCTCGCCCGGCGCAGCGCGCGTCGAAGGCCCCGAAGAAGTCCGCCGCCGCCGAGGCCGCGGGCGGGACGATCGGGGAGCTCATCAAGCAGAAGCTCGGCGACAAGCTGGCGCAGATGAGCACCGAGAAGGGCGACAAGAAGGACGAGTAGAGAGAGCTTCTCTTGTCCGAACGGATGTGGGCCCCCTGGAGGATGGAGTACATCCTCGGCAGCAAGCAGGGGGCCTGCATCTTTTGTGACTTCGGGTCCGCGCCGCCGAGCGCGTACCGCGAGAAGCTCGTGCTGCTGGTGCAGCCTCACGCGCTCGTCTGCCTGAACCGCTACCCGTTTGCGGCGTCGCATCTGCTGGTGGCACCGCGACGGCACGTCTCCGACCTGTCCGAGCTTCCGGACGAGGCGTTCGACGCGCTCATGCGCCTGCTGCGCGACACGTGCACACGGCTGCGGGCCGCGACGACGGCCGAGGGGCTCAACGTCGGCTTCAACTTGGGCAAGGCCGCGGGCGCCGGGATCGCCGATCATCTGCACGCGCACGCGGTGCCGCGATGGAGCGGGGACGTGAACTTCATGCCCGTCCTGGCCGACGTGCGCGTCATGCCCGAGCACCTCGACGACTCGTGGGTGCGTCTCGCACCGGTCTTCGCGGACCTGCCGGGTACGCACCCGGCCGGAGAGTGAGCCGTGCATTGGCGTCGCCGGCTCTTCCTGGGAGCGAGCGCCGCGGTCACCGTCGGGGTGATGGCGGTGGCCCACGACGTCATGCTGCCGTTCATCCTGGCGGCCGTGATCGCCTACGTCCTGACGCCGCTCGTCGCCCGCGTCGAGCGCTTCAGGGTGCCTCGCGCGGCGGCGATCGTCCTGGTGTACGCCGCGGTCCTCGGCGCCGTGGGGTCGTTCGCCCGTGGCGTCGCCCCGCGCATCGCGCAGGAGCTGCGCACCTTGAGCACCGAGCTGCCCGCCCTGGCCGACGAGGCGAGGACCCGGTGGGTACCGGCGGTCGCCGACCGCCTGCGGTCGTTCGGCCTCGCCGCCCCTCCCCTTCCCCCCTCCGAGCCCGAGGCCGCGCCCACGAGCGCATTCGTCGCCCGGCCGCAGCCCGACGGTTCGATCGCCATCGAGGTGGGCTCCGGGCTCGCGGTCACCGAGACGAAGACCGGCTTCCGGGTCGACCCCGCGCGCGGCAACCGCGTCGAGCCGTTCGACCCCGGCCGCGCGCTCGCCGACGCCGTGGGCAAGACGTTCGCCTACGCGCAGCAGAACTCGCTCGAGATCGTGCGTCGGCTGCGACAGCTCGTCGCCGCGATCAGCCGCGTCATCTTCCTCTTCTTCATCACGCTCATGCTGGCGGCGTACATGATGATGACCCGCGAGCGCATCGTAGGGTTCTTCCGGTCGCTCGTGCGGCCAAGCGGTCGCGCCGGCTTCGACGCGCTGCTCGCGCGCATGGACCGCGGGCTGTCGGGCGTCGTGCGCGGGCAGCTCGTCATCTGCGCGATCAACGGCGTGCTCAGCGCCATCGGCTTTGCGTTCATCGGCCTCAAGTACTGGCCCGTCATGGCCCTGCTCGCCGCGGTTCTCTCGCTCATCCCCATCTTCGGATCCATCGCCAGCGCCGCGCCTGCGGTGGCCGTGGGGCTGACGCAAGACCTGGGGACCGCGACGTTCGTGCTGGCCTGGATCGTCGGCATCCACCAGCTCGAGGCGAACCTGCTCAACCCGAAGATCATGGGGGACGCGGCGAAGATCCACCCCGTGCTCGTCATCTTCTCGCTGCTCGTGGGCGAGCACTTCTTCCATGTCACGGGCGCGCTGCTCGCGGTGCCCACGATGTCGATCGCGCAGAGCGTGTTCCTCCACCTTCGCGACGTGACGGCGAAGGACGATCCCGAGCTCGCCGCCGAGGGGCGGGCGGGCGCGTAGAGCCTCGGCCGGGCCTCAGCGAAAGTCCCGGCTCATCCCGGGCACGGTCATCCGCCCGAGCGGCTCGAGACGATCGGGTACGACGTAGATCACGTCGCCCTGGCGTTCGATCTTGCCGTGCGCGACGAGCATCGACGCGGTCGTCGCGACCTGACGCCACCGCTCGAACGTCCGCGGCCAGAGCACCAGGTTCACGAACCCCGTCTCGTCCTCCATCGTCACGAAGACGACGCCGCTCGCGGTGCCTGGGCGCTGCCGGCAGATGACCATCCCGGCCGTGCTCACGGACGCCCCGTGCGGCTCGGAGAGCAGATCGCGCGAGCTCCTGTAGTGCCGCGGCAGGTACGGTCGCACGACCTTCATCGCGTGGTCACCCACCACCACGCCCGTCGTCTCGAGGTCGATCACGAGCTGCTCGGCGCGCGACAGCGGCGCAAGCTCCGGCCGGTCGTCGCCCAGCGGCGCCCCCGCGTAGAGCTCGTGCTGGCGCGGCGCGCGCACCTTCCACATCGCCTCGCGTCGCCCCAGCCCGAAGCCCACGAGCGCCCCGGCGTGGGCGAGCGCCTCGATCTCACGCTTGTCGAGCCGTGCGCGCGCTACCAGATCCTCCACGCTCGCGAAGCCCTGCGTCCTCCGCGCCTGCTCGATGCGCCGCCCCGGCTCCTCGCTGAGCCCCTTGACGAGCCGCAGGCCCAGGCGAAGCGCGTGGTCGCCGCTGGCGGGCTCGCAGGCGAGAAACGGGTCCGTGCTACTTGCTCGGACCCCCTCGAGCGTGCAGTCCCAGTCGCTCGCGTCGACGCGCGCCGGCAGCACCTCGACGCCGTGCCGCTCGGCGTCCTTCACGATGGATCCGGGCGAGTAAAAGCCCATCGGCTGGCTGTTGACGAGCGCCGCCGCGAAGGCCGCCGGGTGGTGCACCTTGAGCCACGCGCTGGCGTACACGAGCAGCGCGAAGCTCGCCGCGTGGCTCTCGGGAAAGCCGTACTCCGCGAACCCCTGGATCGACTGGAAGAGCCGCTCGCCCATCTCGGCTGCAATGCCCGTCCGCGCGAACCCGGCGAGCAGCTTCGCCCGGTGCCGCTCGAGCTTGCCCGTCCGGCGCCACGCCGCCATGTCGCGCCGGAGCTGGTCGGCCTCACCACCGGTGTAGCCCGCCCCCACGATCGCAAGCTGCATCACCTGCTCCTGGAAGAGCGGGACGCCGAGCGTGCGGTCCAGGATCGGCCCGAGCGACGGGTGTGGCAGGTCGGCCGGCTCCTCGCCGCGGCGCCTCCGCAGGTACGGGTGCACCATCCCGCCCTGGATCGGCCCCGGGCGCACGATCGCCACCTCGACGACCAGGTCGTAGAAGCGACGCGGTCGCAGGCGCGGCAGCATCGCCATCTGCGCGCGGCTCTCGATCTGGAAGACGCCCACCGTGTCGGCCGCGCACAGCGCGTCGTACACGCGCGGGTCCTCCGGAGGGATGCGCGCGAAGCGGTCGATGGCGCAGCTCTCTCCGGTCATGACCAGGTCGAGCGCCTTGCGGATCGCCGTCAGCATCCCGAGCCCCAGCACGTCGACCTTGAAGAAGCCGAGCGTGTCGAGATCGTTCTTGTCCCACGGGATCACCGTCCGCCGCGGCATCGTCGCCGGCTCGACGGGCGCCACGTCGGTGAGCTCGCCCGCGCAGAGCACGAAGCCGCCCACGTGGATCGACAGGTGCCGCGGGAAGCCCTGGATCGCGCGCGCCATCGCGAGCACCCCCCCCACGCGCACGTCGTCCGAATCGAAGCCGCACGCCCGCACGCGCTCGGCCGGGATCGCATCCAGCTCGTCCCACCACGACACCAGGGCGCTCAGCCGCTCGACCTGCTCGAGCGACAGCCCGAACGCCTTGCCCACCTCGCGCAGCGCGCTCTTGCCGCGGTACGAGATCACCTCGCTCACCATCGCCGCGCGGTCGCGCCCGTACTTGTCGTAGATGGCCTGGATGACCTCCTCGCGCCGCTCGTGCTCGAAGTCGACGTCGATGTCCGGCGGCTCGCGCCGCTCGGCCGACAGGAACCGCTCGAAGAGCAGGCTGCTGCGCGACGGGTCGACCGCCGTGACGCCCAGGCAGTAGCAGACCGCGCTGTTGGCCGCGCTGCCGCGCCCCTGGCAGAGGATGTCCTTGCTCCGGGCGATGTCGACGATCGACGCCACGCTGAGGAAGTACGGCGCGACCTCGAGCTTCGCGATGAGCGCGAGCTCGCGGTCGATCTGCGCTGCCACCGCGGGCGGCACGCCACCGAGCCAGCGCCGCCGCGCGCCCGCCCACGTGAGCCGCCGCAGCGCCTCGTCGGCCGTCTCGCCGGGGCGCGCGGGAGCGTCGAGCTCGAAGGGGAACCGGTACGACAGCTCGCGCATCGAGAAGCGACACGCGTCGGCCACCTCGCGCGACCGCGCGAGCCACGCGGGCCGGTCGGCGAACAGCGCGCCCATCGCCTCGGGCGAGCGCAGGTGAGCTTCGGCGTTCGGCAGGAGCGCGCGTCCCGCCTCGTCGAGCGTCACTCCCTCGCGAATGCAGTGCAGCACGTCGAAGACCGGCTTGTCCTCCGGCGCCGCGAAGAGCACGCGCCCCGTCGCACACACGGGTACGCCCGTCGCGCGCGCGATCGCCTCGGCCCTGGCGATGCGTGCGTCGTCCTCGCCGTCCCGGTGCCGCCACGCCGCGACCGACACCCGCTCCCCGAACGCCTCGCGCAGGCGCGCCGCGCTCGCCGCGGCCACGGGCGGCACGAGCGCGTAGAGGCCCGCCGCCGCCGCGCACACGCGGTCGAGCGGCACCCCGGCGAACTGGTTGCGCGGCACGCCCTCGTCCTCGCGCCGCGCCTGGCCCTTGGGGTGGCGCGCGTGGCTCTCGGTGAGCAGCCGGCAGAGGCTCCGGTACCCCTCCCCGCTCGCGACGTGCAGCCACATCGACCGCACCGCGTCGTCATCGACGGCGACCTCGCAGCCCACGACGAGGCGCACGCCCACCTCCTCGGCCGCCTCGAGCGCGCGCACGATCCCGTACAGGCCGTCGCAGTCGGCCACGCCGACGGCGTCGTAACCGAGCGCCGTGGCCCGCGTGACGAGCGCGCGCGGCGACGAGCCTCCCCGGAGGAAGGAGAAGTGTGTACGGACGGCGAGCTCGACGAACATCGGGGCCTCTCAGTCGATGAAGCCGCGCACGTGCGCGACCTCGCCTCCGGCCTCGTCCGCGCCCCGCTCGACCCACGCGAGCGCGCCCTCGGCGGGCACCCACGTGGCCCACAGGTCGCGCCGGCACGCGGGGCGGCGCCACCACAGGATGGCCTCGATGCGCGCGAGCGGGACCGCCGCCTCGCGCGCTGCCCGCGCCACCGCGCGTGGCGGGACGAGGAGCGTTGGCTCG
>JAJYCT010000590.1 GCA_021778125.1 Myxococcales bacterium | reverse complement strand
AGATCCTCGGGCTGGAGCGTCTGCCCCTCGCACACGGCCACGGCGTACTCCAGGGCGTTCTCGAGCTCGCGCACGTTGCCCGGCCAGTCGTACTCGAGCAGCGTGCGCAGCGCGTCGGGCGAGAAGCGCAGCGCGCGCCCGGACCGCGCGCACACGCGCGCGAGCAGGTATTCGGCGAGCGGCTCGATGTCGGCGCGCCGGTCGCGCAGCGGCGGGATCTCGATGGGAACCACGCGCAGCCGGTAGAAGAGGTCCTCTCGGAACGTGCCCGCGGCGACCGCCTGGGCCAGATCGACGTTGGTCGCGGCGATGATGCGCGCGGTCGACTTGCGCGTGACGCTCTCGCCCAGCCGCTCGAACGTGCGCTCCTGCAGGACGCGCAGGAGCTTCACCTGCGAGGGCAGCGGCACGTCGCCGACCTCGTCGAGGAAGAGCGTCCCGTGCTCGGCGAGCTCGAAGCGCCCGGCGCGATCGCGCACCGCGCCGGTGAAGGCGCCGCGCACGTGCCCGAACAGCTCGCTCTCGAGCAGCTCGGGGGGCAGCGCGCCGCAGTTGACGGCGACGAACGGGCCGTCGCGGTGCGGCGAGTGCGCGTGGATGGCGCGGGCGAGGACCTCCTTGCCCGTCCCGCTCTCCCCCGTCAGCAGCACCGTCGGCTGCGCGTGCTGGATCTGCTCGACGAGGCTCGCGATGCGAAGCATCGCGCCCGAGCGGGCGATCATGCCGCCGAGGGCGGTGGGCCCGAGCGCGGTGGTCGGGTCCTCCTCTTCGGGGCGGATGACGACGAGGTAGCTCGCCGAGCGATCGCAGATCCCGTACGGATCGTGCTGGAGCGGCGCGGCCGTGACGCTGACGAGGCGGAACCCGTCGGGCTCGAGGCGCAAGGTCGCGCGCCACCCCTCGCACTTGCGCTGCTGAGCGAGCGCCTGGCGGAGCGCGCCGTCGGGGCCGAACAGCTCGGCGCCGAGCAGGTCGGAGACGGGCTTGCCGAGGACCGTGCGGCTGGCGCCCTCGCCGAGCAGCGTGTCGAGGCGCTCGGAGGTGTGCAGGACGCGGAAGTCGCCGTCGAGGGCCATGCAGAAGCGCCCGAGCGAGCCGAACGCCGCGCTGACGGCGGCCCAGCCGGCGTGTCGAACCACGTCGTCGGGGCTCGCGAGGGCGGGGGGAGCCATGCCCGGAGGCCGGTCGGAGGCGGCGGATGCCATTGCCGGAGGCTCACAGTATTCCGACCGTCGCGGCCGGCGCCAGCCCTCGCCGGCGATACCGCCCCCGGAGCCACCTCGTGTCGCTGGCCCAGGCGCAGCTCCAGGCGATCGAGCGTCGACGCTCCGGCGGACGAGCTTCGCAGCTCTGCGGGGCCGGGGGTTCACCGCGCGGCCCGCCCGATGGCGTCCGGCGTGCATGAGCGAGCGGCCATGGAATCCACACGAGCGTTCCTGCTCCTGGAGCAATGCCAGCCGTTGCTGGGCGTGGTGGCGTTCATCGCCGGCGCGCTCTGGGCGGGCATCCTCTTCTCGGTCAGCTGGCTCTCCGGGCGCACCCGCTGGATGGCGGATGGCACGGAGATCGGCTCGCTCGCCATCGCGCTCAACCGGAGGTGGGGAACGCCTTGCGAGGTCGTCTTTCTCTCTGCCGGTTTTCTCTGGGCGTACACGAGGCCCGCGGGGGCGGTGCTCGACGTGCCCTGGGCGATCGGCCTCTCGGTGGCTCTGGCGGCGCTCCTGGTCGTGCACTGGCGCGTGCGCGGTCGAGCGCTGCGCGTTGCCGGAGGGAACACGAGCGCGACACGCGGGGAGGGGATGAGCCGGCTCGCGCTCGTGCTGTCGCTCGCCGCCCTGACGACCCTCGTGGGGCTGCGCATCGGCTGGTAGGCCGTGGCCTGCGCGGGTGACCGTCCTGCGCGCGCGGTCCTCTGCCCCGGCGCCCCCTTGTGAGGCGCGGGTGCCGTGGCGAACGTGCAGGCAACTCGGCTTCAGCCTTGGCGGGGTCGATGACCGTGACGTCCGTGTCGAGTAGGGCGTCGAGACGGTCCAAGCCGTCGGCCGCCTCCCGGGCCTCGAACCAGCGGTTGATGGTGCGCGTTCGAGCGAGGACCACCGCCTGGCCGAAGCGGGGCCCGAAGAACCTGGCCGCCTGAAAGGCGCGCTCGCTGGAACGCACCGCGAGCACCATCTGGCTCCCGTCGAACGAGAACCGACCGATGACGATGGGGTGGACCCTCGAGTCGAGCTTGTCGCGCGGATGTCCGAACGTCAGACCCGCCGCCTCGCGCTCGTAGAGCCAGACCCAGCACTTCGCGTCGCGGTCCTCCGCCATGCACCGCAGGCGCTTGAGGACCTTCGTGACCGCCGCCCTGTCGCGAACCGAGTAGTAGAGGCGCACCGGCTGGAACGGCTCGCCCGTCACGGTGCTGAGGAGGGAGCGCTCGATGGGGCTCGTCACGGCCATCATCTCGACCGGGGCCGGCGCAAGGGTGAAAGCGGGAGCACGGTCCTCGACGGACTTCCCGATCTTCGCGGGCCGAGAATCCACCGGGCCAGATCACGTCGACCCATCGGGTGCGCTTCGTGCCGGGGGGATGACGCGCGGGGGAGCGCTC
>JAJYCT010000589.1 GCA_021778125.1 Myxococcales bacterium | reverse complement strand
TCGCCGCGCGCGTGCTCGGGGCTCATGTACCCCGCCTTGCCGCGCAGGGCCTCGTCGAGCTCGTGCCGCGAGGCCTTCGCGAGCGCGTCGTTCGCGTGCGCGATGCCGAAGTCGCACACCTTGACCTGCCCGTCGAACGACACGAGCAGGTTCGACGGCGACACGTCGCGGTGCACGATCCCGAGCGGTCGGCCCTCGTCGTCCTTGCGCCGGTGCGCGTAGTCGAGCCCGCGCAGCGCCTCGCGAACGACGTGCATGCCGAGCTCGAAGGGCAACGCCACCTTCGCGCGCGAGCACCGGCGCAGCAGATCGTTGAGGTCGAAGCCCTCGACGTACTCCATCGCGATGAACAAGCGGTCGTCGGCGCGCCCCAGGTCGGAGACCTGCACGACGTTGGCGTGGTCGAGGCGCGCGGCGAGCTTCGCCTCGTGCACGAGCATCTCGCTGAAGTGCGAGTCGCCCGCCAGCCCCGGCAGGATCTGCTTGACGACGCACAGGCGTGTCGCGCCCAGCTCGGTCTTCTGGCGCGCGAGGTAGATCTCCGCCATGCCGCCCTTGCCGATGAAGTCGAAGAGCGAGTAGCGCCCGAAGGTCCGGGGCAGGCGGACGGGGGCGTTGGGTGCGGCCGACATCGACACGGGTCATCGCCCGTCGCGGGGGACCCGGTCAAGTCGGCGGCGTGCGCCGCCCACGAACCGTCAGGGGCTCGCCGCCAGCGACGCCTTGATCCGCTCGACGATCCCGTCGATCGCCGGGTTGTCCCCGAACAGCGGATCGGCCTGCGCGGCCGAGAGCGGCTGGTCGAGGTCGAGCTCGATCGGGCAGAGGCTCGAGACGACGCCCTGGTTGGTCGCGACGTTCGGGTCGCAGAGCTGCGACCTGCTGTCGATCGAGCCCGCCGTGCAGTCGCAGGCGCCCGAGTACTCCGCCGACGGCCGGTGCCGTCGGGGTTGGCCTGGGCGCCCGCGACCGCCGTGCCCGTGAGCAGCGTGCGCCCTCCGTCGGGCGCGAAGACGCCGCCGTTGCCGCTGCCTCCACTGCTACCGGAGCCCTCCGCTCCTGCATCGGCGGGCCGGCCGGCCACCTTGCCGCCGCCGCACGCCGCCGAGACGGCGACGACGGAGACCAGCGCAGCCAGCGCGACGTGACGTGCCCAGACGCTCTTGGTGGCTCACCATCCTCGCCGTGTGTCCGATGGCCGGCCACGACCCCAGCTGTCACCCGAACGGGTGACGTGGCCCGGCGGCGGCGCGCTATCGTACGGCTCGATGGCGACGGCGACGACCCTGGCCCCCGGCGCGAGCGCCCCGCCCGGCTTCGCCCGCGACGCGCGCCGCTGCCACGGAGACTCGCGGAGCGAGTGCGCCGTCGTCCACGGCGACAACCTCGACGCGATGCGGAGGCTCGCGCGCGCCGGCTTCGCCGGGCGCTTCCGGTGCGCCTACTTCGACCCGCCGTTCAACTCGGGCCGTCGCTTCGTCGAGTACGACGACGCCCTCTCCCCCGCGGCGTGGCTCTCGGCCGTGCGCGAGCGGCTCGCGTGCGCGCGCGACCTGCTCGCCGCCGACGGGGCGATCTTCGTCGAGATCGACGACACCGAGGTGGGGGCCCTGCAGGTGGCGATGGACGAGCTGTTCGGGCGCGAGCAGCGCGTCTCGACGGTCACGGTGGTGCGCAGCGCGGCCACGGGCCACAAGGCGCAGAACCGCGGCCCCGTGAACGTGACCGACTTCCTGCTCGTCTACGCACGCGACCGCGCGCGCTGGAGGCCGAACCGCCTGGTCCGGGAGCGAGCGACGTACGACCGTGCCTACCGGACGTGGCTCGATGACCCGGGGGCGCCGTGCGCGCGCTGGCGGTTCCGCCCGCTGGGCGAGCGCGTCCGCGAGGCGCTGGGGCGTGCGCCGACGCGCGCCGAGACCGAGCGCTTTGCCGTCGACAACGCGGGGCATGTCGTGCGCTTCGCGCAGCCGCGCTTCGAGGCCGTGAGCCGCGCCGCGCAGGCGCTCATCGAGCGCTCGCGACGCGAGCCCGCGCGCGTGCTGCGTCTGCGGCGCCCGGGCCGTCGCGACCTCCTGCTGCGCGCGGGCAACCGCGTGCTCTTCCTCGCCGACAAGGTGGTGCAGATCGACGGGCGTCCGAGGCTGGTCGAGCCTCTCACCAACGTGTGGGACGACGTCCCCTTCCAGGGCATCGCGCGCGAGGGGGGAGCGCGCTTCGTCCGCAACAAGAAGCCCGAGGCCCTGCTCGCGCGGATCCTCTCGCTCGCGACCGACCCGGGGGACTGGGTGCTCGACGCCTACCTCGGCAGCGGCACGACCGCGGCGGTGGCGCACAAGATGGGTCGACGGTGGATCGGCGTCGAGCGCGGCGACCACCTCGACGCGATGTGCCTGCCGCGGCTGCGGCGCGTGGTCGACGGCGAGGATCCGACCGGCGCCAGCCGGACGTTCTCGTGGCAGGGCGGCGGAGGGTTCCATGTCTGGACGTAGGGCCGCCCTCGCGATGGCGCTGCTCGCCGCCTGTGGGCGTGCGCCGGCGACCGCGCCGCAGCCCGCCGACGCGGCCGCCGCCCGAGCCGCGGCCGCGGAGGTCGACGCCGCGCC
>JAJYCT010000588.1 GCA_021778125.1 Myxococcales bacterium | reverse complement strand
CTTGATGCCCTCGCAGCCGCGCGCGATCTCGCGCTCGAACTGGTGGGACCGCTCGATGTCGATGCCGAGGAGGCGGTGTCCGTACGGGCCGGCGCAGGAGCAGCCGCCGCGCGCCTGGATGCCGAAGAGGTCGTTGAGCAGCGCGACGACGAAGTTGTGGTGCAGGTAGCGTCCGCCGTGCTTGATGACGAACGAGACGATCGAGAGGCGCTCGGAGCGCTGGTTGCCGAGGATCTCGAGCCGCGGGTGCTGCTCCCACGCGGCGATGGCGCGCCGGATGAAGTGCTCCTCGCGCTCGCGGATCAGGTCGGGCCCGACCGCCTCCTTGAGCTGGAAGACGAGCCCGGCGCGGATGCTCTCGATGATCGCCGGCGTCCCGCCCTCCTCGCGCTGCTCGGGATCGTCGAGGTAGCGGTGCTCGTGCGCGTTGACGTACGCGACGGTGCCTCCGCCCGCGACGGTGGGGACGCGGTTCTGGCAGAGCGCGCGGCGTACGGCGAGGACGCCGGGCGTCCCCGGACCGCCGATGAACTTGTGGGGCGAGAGGAACACGGCGTCCTTGTGCGCGAGCGGCTCGTCCGGGGGGTTCATGTGGATGTCCACGTACGGGCCCGCGGCGGCGAAGTCCCAGAACGACAGCGCCCCGTACTCGTGGAGCAGCTTCGCGATCGCGTGCGTGTCGCTGACGATGCCGGTGACGTTCGAGGCCGCCGAGAAGCTCCCGATGCGCAGCGGCCTGTCGCGGTAGCGCTGAAGCTCGCGCTCGAGGTGCACCTGGTCGATGTGGCCGTCGGCGTCCTCGCCGATCGTCACGACCTCGGCGATCGACTCGCGCCAGGGCAGCTCGTTCGAGTGGTGCTCGAACGGCCCGATGAAGACGACGGGGCGCTCGTCGCGCGAGATATGCCGGGCGAGGTGGTATCGATCCTCGAGGGCCGAGGGCAGGCGCAGGCCGAGGATGCCGACGAGCTTGTCGATGGCCGCGGTCGAGCCCGACCCGCAGAAGATGACGGCGTTGCGGTCGTCGCCGCCGAGCGCGTCGCGGATGATCCGCCGGGCCTCCTCGCGCAGGCGCGACGTCTGCAACCCCGTACCGGAGCTCTCGGTGTGCGTGTTCGCGTACGCCGGCAGGACCTGCTCGCGGATGAAGTCCTCGAGAAACGAGAGCGCACGCCCGCTCGCGGTGTAGTCGGCGTACGTCACGCGGCGCGGCCCGTACGGCCCGAGCGTGGCGTGGTCGTCGCCGATGACGCTCGCGCGGATGAGTTCCAGAAGCGGTGAGACGGCGGGCATGGGCGCTCCGTGAGGGATCGGGGTAGCGCGGCTCTACATACCTCTTGCGGGCGCGGGCGGCGACAACGAGCGCACAACTTATCCACAGGCCGCCGGGGGCCGTGCGATCGATCTCGAACGAAAAATCCGTCGACCATTGATCTGGGACGCGGCGCGTCGCATCCTCAGAAGCTGCATCAAGTCCAAACCGGGGGGTGTGGAGATGCGTGACCATCGATCGGACGAACTGAAGAAGTGCGGGGCCGCCATTGGCGACGAGTGGAGCGGCGTGATCGCTGCGAGCCGGCGCCGACCCTACGTCTTGCTCGCCGAGGACGAAGAGCCGTTGCGCGGCCTCCTGGCCTCGGTGATGCGCGATCTGGGCATGGACGTCGAGGAGGTCGCCGACGGCGGTCGGATGCTCGTGCGAGTCGCGGCGCACTACCGGGCGGGCCAGGGGCCCGAGGACATCGATCTCATCGTCAGCGATGTCCGGATGCCGGTGTGCAGTGGTCTCGACATCTTCAAGGGCGTGCGCGCCGCGCACTGGACGACTCCCGTCGTCCTCGTGACCCGGCACCCGACGCCCGAGGTGTACGAGTGCGCGCGCGAGCTCGGCGCGAACGTGGTCCTCAAGCCCGTCAACGTGGCCGAGTTCGAGCGCGTCGTCCTCGGTCTGCTCTCGTGGCACGCGCCGGCGGCGCGTGCCTGCTGACGCGCCTCATTGCGCGCACGTGTAGGCGCACGTCTGCGACGAGAGGCAGCAGACGACGTCGGTGCAGCAGCCGCTGGCGCACGACCCTCCGGCCTCGCTGCACGTGCCGCCCACGTCTCCGCCGCTGCTGCTCGCGCCCGCATCGGAGCCGGGGCTGGTCTGCACCTGGCTCACCCACTGTGCCGAGTGGTTGTGCGCCGTCACGTCCTGGAACGGGAGCCAGAACGCGGGATACGAGCGATCCTGGGCGTCGAGCGCGCGGCTCGGGTCGACCACGATCGCGGCCATCCAGATCTGGGGCGCAGCATAGGCGTCGAACGTGATGCCCTGCTTGCTCGCCGGCTGCGGCTGATCGTACTTCGGCCCCTCGGGCGGGTAGTAGTTGTCGAAGCTCAGGGTCGATGCGTCGGTGAGCGGCGAGCCCTGCGGGTAGCCGTTCACGGTGTTCTTGAGGTGCAGGCCGTAGTCGCGGTTCGAAGAGAACGTGACCCAGAGGACGGCCTTGCCGTGGTAGCTCGTGACCGCCGGGCTCCAGCGCGGCCAGGAGTTGGAGAGGCCCGCGCCCATGTTGAGGTTGGGCAGATCCAGCGGCACGTCCCCCGGCTGCGGCGGGAAGTGCAT
>JAJYCT010000587.1 GCA_021778125.1 Myxococcales bacterium | reverse complement strand
CGAGGCGAACGGCGCATGACACAGGCGACCACCAGGGGGGCTCGCACGGCGCGTCAAGGGCCCTCGGGACGTCGCTCGCGGATGGCTTACGCTGCTCCTCACTCGCTGCAATCGACAGAAGCTCACGCTGCCGGGCGACCCGGCCAGGAGGCCGCTGCGGTTTCAATCCCAAAACGTGTGAGACGAACTGCACGAACCCTGGGGCACCTTGAAAGGGCTGGTTGCTCGGTGTATCCTCCCGCCTGCCGTCCTGCACGGTACGAAAGGTTCCCATCGTGTTCAGCAATGCTCGCCTGCACTCGAAGATCCGGCTACGTGTCAACCGCTTAATGCAACGGGCTATCAACTTCGCGAGGCCCGCGCCGAGCTACCGGCCGTTCACGGTCGACCAACTGTTGAACAACCAGGCGAGTCGAGACCTGATCGAACGGTTTTCGGACGTCTACTACAAGTCCGGAGCACCGCCGGAGCTGAACTGGCGTGGCGACACCATCCTCAAGAACCCATGCGATCTCTGGATGATTGTGGAGCTTCTCCAGCGGATCAGACCCACCGTGGTCATCGAGACCGGAACCCACCGTGGCGGCTCGGCCTCATTCTACGCCGACATGCTGAAGTTGATCGGGGTCCAGGCTACAATCATTACGGTCGATTTGAATCCGAAGTGGTCGTTTGACCCTGCGGACAAATGTATCGAGTCGATCGTCGGGTACTCTTCCGACGCGAACGTGCAGAATCAGGTCCGCAGTGCGGTGGATCGGGCGCTCGTCGCACGGCCGGGGCCTGTGATGGCCATGCTCGACAGCGAGCATAGCGAGGCGAACGTGTCGCAGGAACTGCGGTTGGTGGCCCCGTTCGTGACGCTCGGCTCGTACCTCATAGTGGAGGACACGAACGTCAACGGGCATCCGTCGTCGCCCGAGCACGGGCCTGGCCCGTGGGAGGCCGTCGACAAGTTTCTCGCCGCGCGAACTGACTTCATTGCGGACCGCGAGTGTGAGCGCTTCCTGCTGACGTTCTTTCCGCGCGGGTGGCTCAAGCGTGTAAAGTAGTCCACCGACAGCACGTGCCCGCTGTCGGTCCCCACGTCCTGGTGCCGTCCGGCCCGAGCGTTGCCGACGAGACGATCCGCCGACTGCTGACAACGCGTCCACCCCGGTGGCGCAGGGCCATGCGCTACTCAGCCTCGATTTCGCTCGCTCTCCGAGCGCGGTGGGATGACGACGCGCGGAGCGGCGACGAGAGGCTGGCGACGGCGGCATGAGGGCAGGGGGCGATCGGCAGGGCACACGTCCCCCTTTGGTTCAGAGGGTGTCCCGGAGAGAAGGCGGTCGAAGCGGGGGGCGGAGGTCAAGGACCTGACAATACTACCTAACCAGTAGGCGATTGCGCGACTGCGCCCCGCGAGGGAGCGGTGATGTTCGTGAGCGCCGCGGCGCAGTTGCGCAATCGTCCGATTGGACGGAGCCGGTGTGCGGCAGCGACAGGGCGCGACTAGGCAGGGAGGATCCCGCGGTTACGAGACGAGGCCGCCGACACCAGGCCTCTCCTCTCAACTGGGTCACGGCCGTCCTCATGGCCGCCGCCAACTATCGCTTCTTCGAGGAGCCGATGCGGAAGCAAATCCGGAGACTCATGTTGCGCAAGAGCCCGGCGACGTTGACAGTCGGTGACAGGCCAGGATCCTACTCAGGTTGAGTCGCCTTCAGAAAAATGAAGCTCCCACGCCGAGCTTGGGCGGCCTCAAGGTAGCCCCTAGGCACCACGCGAAGGGCGACTGCGCGCAGCCGCCGGGGCAACGGCAAGGCGTCGGCATCCTGCCCGCAAACCTCCGAACTCACGTTGCGGAAGAACGTGCGAAAGAGATCCTCGAACTGCTCGGCAACGTAGTAGCGAGCCGAAAATCCGTCCGTGCTCTGGTAAAGGGTCTCCTCGTATGTGCGACGCAGGAAGCCTCCCCCCAGAATGTGATCCCGGAAGAGTACGACGCGCGCCGCCATGCCCGTCCGATTGTAGACCATGATCCGGCATTCGCCCTCGGCCTTGAGGACACGCCCGATCTCACGAACGATGCGACCGGTGTTCGACGAATGATGAATGACCCCCCATGACCATACGAAGTCGAAGCTGCGCGAATCGAACGGCAGCCGCTCCGCGTCGGCCTGGATGACGTTGGCGCGCAGGCCCTTGAGTTCCAGGCGGCGATTGGTGGCCTCGACGGCCGTTGGCGTGAGATCGACCGACGTGACGTCCGCCCCGGCGCGTGCCAACGTCTCCGTGTGTAGCCCCATCCCGCACCCTATCTCCAGCACGCGCTTGCCGCGCAGTGACTCGAGCGGCATCACGCGATCGAACGGGCGTTCTCGCGTCGCGAAGAGGCGCGCGCCGAAGAGGTGAGCCGCGTCGATGGCGTCGAACCACGCGCGAGAGAACCGTGCACCGCCGATCGCCCCACGCCAGTCGTAGGCCATCGGGTTCTCCGTCCACCACTCCTGGCTCCCCAGGGTTCGTGCAGAGCACTTCGTAGTCGCGCGAAGGACCGAGGACCCGAGCGTGTTTCAACTCGATCAAGGGCCGATGAGAGTTGCGAAAATTCGCTCCGGGCATATCGCCAG
>JAJYCT010000586.1 GCA_021778125.1 Myxococcales bacterium | reverse complement strand
AGCAGCTCGGGAAGCAGCTCCGGCAGCAGCTCGGGAAGCTCGGGGAGCAGCTCCGGCAGCAGCTCCGGCAGCTCGGGGAGCAGCTCCAGCAGCAGCTCGGGAAGCTCGGGGAGCAGCTCCAGCAGCGGCTCGGGCGGCTTGAGCAGCAGCGGCGGCACGGACGCGGGCGTCGCCGTCGATGCGGGCGCCAGCGGCGGCGGCGACGCGGGCGAGGTGCTCCTCGACAACAGCGGCAGCAGCGGCGGCTGCGCCGTGGCGACGGCGGGAGCGGGCGACGCAGCGCCAGGCGCCGGGGTGGCCGGGCTGCTGCTCGGGCTCGCGGTGGCGACGCGCAAGCGCTCGCGGCGCTGACGGGCCGCGCAGCGGCGGAGAGGACGGCGTCACGCGGGGGCGTCGTCCAGCGCGTCGTCGTCGCGCTCGCGGGGCAGGTTCACCGTGTCGCCCACGATGTAGAGGGGGCGCCGCTTCACCTCCTCGTAGATGCGCCCGACGTACTCGCCGAGGATGCCGATCATCAGCAGCTGCACGCTGGCGAACATCGCGACGGCGATGATGAGGCCCGTCCAGCCCTGCACGACGTGGTGGAACACGAACTTGGCGAGCAGGGCCCAGGCGATGACGCCGACGCTCGCGATGCTCATCAGCATCCCGAGGTAGGTGGCGAAGCGCAGCGGCAGGATGCTGAAGCTCGTGATCCCGTCGAGGGCGAAGCGCACCATCTTGCGCAGCGGGTACTTCGTCTCGCCCGCGAAGCGGCCGGGGCGGTCGTAGAGGACCTCGGTCTGCTTGAAGCCGACCCAGGCCACCATGCCGCGCACGAACCGGTGCGTCTCGCGCAGCGCGCGCAGCGCGACGACCACGCGGCGGCCCATCAGGCGGAAGTCGCCCGTGTCGAGCGGCACCTCGATGGGGATCATCGCGGCGAACACGCGGTAGAAGAGGCTCGCCGTCGCCAGCTTGAACCAGGTCTCCCCGACGCGCTTGCGGCGGCGCCCGTAGACGACGTCGAAGCCCTGGCGCCACTTGGCGACCATCTCGAGGACGATCTCGGGCGGATCCTGCAGGTCGGCATCCATGACGACGACGGCCTGCCCGCGCGCGTAGTCGACGCCGGCGGTGATGGCCGTCTGGTGGCCGAAGTTGCGGGCGAACGAGAGGACGCGGTAGCGCGGCTCCTGCGCCGCGATGCCGCGCAGCAGCTCCATCGACCGATCGCGCGAGCCGTCGTTGACGAACAGCACCTCGGCGGCAAGCCCCAGCCTGGCGAGGAACTCCTGCAGCCGCAGGTGCAGCTCCGGGATGACGTCCTCCTCGTTGTAGATTGGGAGGACGAGGCTGAGAGTGGGGCGTTGGGCGCTCACTTCGCGATGACGTCTGCGTACGTCACGAACGCGATGAGCGTCAACAACATGAGCAGGCCGATCGCGTGCACCCGCGCCTCGAGCTTCGCGTCCGGCTTGCGGCGCGACACGGCCTCGGCACCGAGGAAGAGCAGGCGCCCGCCGTCGAGCGCCGGGAACGGCAGCAGGTTGAACGCGCCGAGGTACGCGCTCAGCATCCCGAGGAACTGCAGGTAGATGCCCGCGCCGAGCCTGGCCTGCTTGGCGGTCTCCTTGACGATGCCGACCGGGCCGTTGACCTGGAGCTTCTCCTTGCCCGTGAGCACCCGGCCGATGGCGCGCACGTTCTCGTAGACGAACAGCGGCGGGGCGATGACGCTGATCTTCGCCGCCGCGAGGACGCCGACGGGCTCGTTGTGCATGGGCATGCGGACGTGGATGAGCCCCTCGTCCTTGTCCCCCTTGGGGCCCGGCGTGACGCGGATGTGCAGCTCCTGCCCGTCACGCTCGACGGTCAGGTCGACGGGCTCGCCGGGGTGCGCGCTCACGCTCTTGCGCAGCTCCTCCCAGGTCTTGACCTCGGTCCCGCCGACGGCCTCGATCTTGTCGCCCGTCTTGACGCCCGCGGTGAGCGCCGGTCCGGGCTCGACGACGACGTGCATGCTCGTCTCGTCGGGCACCTGGTTGCCGCCCACGAGCAACCCGAAGAAGATGAGGACCGAGGCGAACAGGTAGTTGGTGAGAGGCCCGGCCGCGATCGTCACGATCCGCCCCCAGAGCGACGCGTTGGCGTAGCTGCCCGGATCCTTGGGGTCGCTCTCCTCGTACGGGTTCATCCCCGCGATCTGCACGTACGCGAGGAACGGGATGAGGGCGACCTGGTAGACGGTCGAGCTGTCCTTCGGCTTGTGCTTCCAGAGCGTCGGGCCGAAGCCAATGCTGAAGCGCACGACGCGCATCCCGAAGTGCCGGGCGGCCAGGTAATGGCCGCCCTCGTGCACGATCATCAGCACAGCGAGACCGAGGATGGCGACGAGGGTGAGCGCGATCGTCATCTCCCAGGACTCTAAGACGAGCCGGCCGGGCGCGCCATTGGGCGCGCCTGGACCGTGGGTCAGCGCGCGCCGCGCGCGCCGTTCGTGCGGGTGTCGCTCGAGGCGTCGTCGCCCCCCGCCGGTGCGCGGGCATCGGCCGTCCCCCCGCGGACCGGGGCCGACTGGCGCAACCAGATGCCGTCGCGGGTGCTGCGCGTCAGGCCCTCGCGCTCGAAGCGCGCGAGC
>JAJYCT010000585.1 GCA_021778125.1 Myxococcales bacterium | reverse complement strand
GGAGGACGCGACGCGCGCGTCCGCGTCGGCCGCGTCGGCGGCCGCCTGCGCCGCCGCGAGCGCGGCCTCGGCCTGGGCCAGGCGGGCGCGCGGCGCGTCGTCGTCGAGCTGCGCGAGCAGCTCGCCCGCCTTGACCTCCTGGTTGTCGACGAACGACAGGTGCTTGATCGTCCCGCCCACGCGGGCCGGGACCGCCACGATCTCCGCGTCGACCTGCGCGTCGTCGGTCGACTCGTGCCCGCGCACCGCGGCGTACCAGGTGCCGCCGCCGAGCGCGGCCACCGCAAGCCCGAGCGCGACCAGCGCGGTGCGGCGCGAGCCCACGGCGCGCGCGGCGGCGTCGGCGAGGGGGACCTCCGCGCCGTCGGTGAGGGCGTCGGACGGCAAGGATGCGCTGGGATCGACGGTCGTCATGGGCTCTCCGGAAAGGCAACAGCAGGTTGCCATTATGGTCGCTTGCCTTGACTTGGCAACTGTCGGTTGCCAAACTCCCCTGTCGGCATCGGCTACAACCGGGGCCGAGTCACCCGGAAGGACGGGGAACATGGGCGCGACGGACAGGGCCGAGGGGACGCGTCGCACCGAGGGCGTGCTGACCGGCGGGCGCTCCGCCCGCGTCGTCGAGTCCGTCCTGCGCGCCACCGCCGAGGAGCTCTCGCGCACCGGCTACGCCGCGCTGCGCGTGGAGGACGTCGCCGAGCGCTCCGGCGTCAACAAGACGACGATCTACCGGCGGTGGCCGTCGAAGGCGGAGCTGGTCGCTGCCGCCCTCGCCGCCGTGCTCCCCGAGGCCGAGCCGATCGACACCGGCGACGTGCGGGGCGATCTGCTCGCTGCCGTGCGCCAGAACGTCGCGCTCGCGAGCTCGCGGCTCGGGCGCGGCCTCTGGCGCGTCCTGCAGACCGAGCGCACCGATCCCGAGGTGGAGGTCATGGCCCGCACCTTCCGCGACCGACAGCGCGCCGCCCGCACGAAGCTCATCGCGCGCGCCATCGAGCGCGGCGAGCTGCCCGCGAGCGTCGACGCGCGCCTCGTCGCAGAGCTCGTCTTCGCGCCCATCGCGTCGCGCGTGCTGACGTTCGGGGAGAAGGTCGACGAGGAGATCGCGAGCGAGATCATCGACACCGTGCTCGCCGGCGTGCGGGCCCGCGGGAAGGCCGAGGCGAGGCCGTGGGGGACGAAGGGCCGGGCCGCGAGACGACCGGACCGCCGCTGAGGGCCGGTCGCAGCCGAGGCCGACGAAGGGCGCGGCGAGGACCGTGAGCGTGCTGCGGCGACTCGAACGGCCTGGCGTCGGGCGGCGCGGCGTCCCGACGCGCCTGCAGCGTCTCCTTGAGCAGGGGGATCTGAGCGGACCGGTTGAGTCGTGCGGCGCATGCGAGTATCTCCAGACCATGCGCGCGCTTCGCCTTCGCCTGCTGGGTGTCCCGGGCCTCGTCGCCGTCGTCCTCGCCGGAGGCTGCACCCTGCAGACGGCCGACGAGCGCACCGATCAGACGTCCGAGGCCGTCAGCGGCCCGCAGGGCATCGACGTCTCGGTCTACCAGGGGACGATCGACTGGACGGCCGTGAAGAGCGCCGGGATCGTCTTCGCCATCGCGCGCATCAGCGACGGATCGGCGCTCGACACGCAGTTCGCGGCGAACTGGAGCGGCATGAAAAATGTCGGCATCGTGCGCGGCGCCTACCAGTTCTTCGAGCCCGGCCAGGATCCGACGACGCAGGCGAACATCGTCGTGAGCGCCGTGGGCATGCTCGGCTCCGGCGATCTGCCCGTCACGGCCGACATGGAGGTCACCGGCGGCCAGAGCGCGGCGACGATCGCGGCGAACCTGCAGACCTGGATGACCGCGGTGCAGGCGGGCACCGGCAAGAAGCCGATGATCTACACGGGCGCGAGCTTCTGGGACACGAGCGTCGGCGGCTCGACGGCGTTCTCGAGCAACCCGCTCTGGGTGGCCAACTGGGGCGTCACCTCCCCCGCGCTGCCGACGGCCTGGAGCACCTGGACCTTCTGGCAGTACTCGGACATGGGGAACGTCGCCGGGCTCAACCCGGTCGATCTCGACACGTTCAACGGCACGCTCGCGCAGCTGCAGGCGTTCGCGGGCGGCGCGTCGACGGCGCCCGAGTACGCCGCGCAGTTCGTCGCGCAGAGCTGGCCGTTCGCGTCGACCACGATGACCATGACGACGTGCCAGACGACGCCGGCGAGCATCACGCTCAAGAACGTCGGGACCAAGGCGTGGGACTCGAGCACGCGCCTGGCCACGACGCAGCCGCGCGACCGCGCGAGCGTCTTCGCCGACTCGACGTGGCTGACCACCAACCGCCTCGCGGCGGTCACGGGCACCGTCGCGCCGGGGCAGACCTACGAGTTCAAGTTCGACTTCCACGCGCCGCCGACGGCGGGCTCCTACGACGAGTTCTTCGGGCTGGTCGAGGACGGTGTCGCCTGGTTCAGCGATCCGGGCCAGGGCGGTCCGCCCGACAACGACATCGAGGCCAAGATCCAGGTGGCGGCCGGCGGCGCGACCTGCACGGTCGATCCGGGCGTCGACGCCGGCGCGCCTTCGGACGGCGGCGCCGCGGGCGACGGCGGCGCGGGCGACGGCGGCGC
>JAJYCT010000584.1 GCA_021778125.1 Myxococcales bacterium | reverse complement strand
CCCCGAGGCCGAGAGGCTCTCGGCCGAGCACGTCGCGATGCTGCAGCGCGTCCTCGGAGAGCGCAGCCCCGAGACGCTCGTCGCCCTCTACAACCATGCCCTGCTCCTGGGCGAGTGGGGGCGGCTCGACGAGGCCGTCGAGCTGAGTCGCCGGACGCTCCCGACGCTCGTGGAGGTCCTCGGCGAGAAGCACCCCGAGACGCTCCAGGCCCGCGGCAACCTCGGGCGCTTCCTGCTCGATCTCGGGCACGCCGAGGAAGCCGAGGCCCTGCTGCGAGGTGTGGAGAGCGACACCGTCGCGGTGCTCGGCGAGCGGTCCGGCCTCCTCGCGCGCTTCTGGAAGACGCACGCCCGTACGCTCGATGCGCTCGGGCGCCCCGCGGAGGCGGTGACGCTCCTCGATCGGTCGATCGAGCGCTGGACGAGCCTGGTCGGCGAAGGCTCCGACCAGGTCGCCTCCGCGATCGAGTTCGAGTCGTCGGCCCTGCGGCACCTGGGGCGGCTCTCCGAGGCCGAGGCGCGGGCTCGCCAGGCGCTGCAAGCCCACCTGGCGCTCGCCGGCGAGAACCACAACTCCGCGAGGACGCGCACCGCGCTCGCGTCGGCGCTGCTCGACGAGGGGCGCACCGAGGAGGCGAGGACGGAGCTGACGCGCGCGCTCGCCGTGCAGCAGAGGCTCCTATGGCCCACGCATCCCGACCTGGCGGCGACGCGCGCGGAGCTCGCGCGCGCCGGCCGAGGGCCCTGAAGGTCGGGCGCGCGACGCGGCGCTAGGTCACGGTTCGTTGCGCTCGCTGATTTAGGGAGCGCCGATCTCGCTCAGGAGGAACGCGCGCGCCTTGCGCCAGTCGCGGCGGACGGTGCGCACGTGGACGCCGAGCGCCTGCGCGATCTCCTGCTCGTCGAGCCCCGCGAAGATCCGGAGCTCGACCACGCGGGCGAGTCGCTCGTCGATCGCCGCGAGCCTGTCGAGCGCCACGTCGATGGCCAGGAGCTCGTCGATGTTCGCGTCCACCCCGACGCTCGAGAGCCCGGAGCTGGGGGCGAGCGCGCCGCTGCCCCGGCGCTGCGCCCGCCGCCGCCGCCCGTAGTCGACGATGACCTGCCGCATGGCCATGGCCGCGACCGCGAGGAAGTGCGAACGGCTCTCGAACTCGCCCCCCGCGCCGCGCGCCAGCTTCATCCACGCCTCGTGGACGAGCGCGGTCGTGTTGAGCGTGGCCCCGCTCGACCTGCGGAGCTGCCGGTGCGCGAGCCTGTGAAGGATCTCGTAGAGGGCTGCAGACGACGTGAGGTTGGACGCGGCGACCATGGCCCCGAGGCGCGCGCCGTGCCCCCGCGCGATGCCTCGAAGGTACCATGAAGCGACGTGGCCCTGTCCTGTCCGGGCCGCGGACTGCGTGGATGGGGAGATGGAGGGCGCCCCATGCGCTCTTACCTCGTTGGGATTGCGATGGCCGCGTCCGCGGCCGTGGCGTGCATCAGTAGCGGCGGCGGTCCGGGCTCCGATGGTGGAGCGGGGTCGGACGGCGGACCCCCGGCCGACGCCGGACCGGCGGCGGAGGGCGGCTCCCTGGAGCAACTTCGGCATCACGGGCAGCGACGGCACCGTCATGTCCGTGCCCCTGGCCGGCGGCACGCCGACGACCCTCGCCTCGGCCCTCGCGTTCCCGGGGGAGGTCGTGCTCGACGCGACGACCGTCTACTGGACCGAGGGCGTGCTCGGCTCCGACGACGCTCAGCGCGGGAGGCACCCCGATGGCGATCGCGATCGACGCCACCAGCGTCTACGTCGCGTACGACACGGTGGCGGTCGTCGCGATCACGCCGAAGTAGGCGGGGCCTCCCCTAGGGGCGCTTTCGCCTCGCGGCGGCCAGCCCCAGGACGGCGATGCCCACCAGCCAGGCGCCCTGCGCACCGCTCGCGGGCGTGCCCGTCGCGAGGGTGCACCCCGCGCCGTTGCCGGAGCCGGCGGTGTCCCACGACGCGCTGCCCGCGTCGTCCTCGGCGGCGGTGGGCAGCGGCACGTCGAGCACGTACACCGCCGGATCGCTCGGATCCTTGACGAGCAGCGGCTCGGCGGGCCAGTCGGGGCCTGCCTCGAGCGCCGCGAGCGCGCTCGCGGTGATCGCCTTGATGTCGCCGCTCGTGAAGCGCCACGCCGCGAACGACGTGGGGTTCACCACGTGGCGCTTGAACGCGCCGTCGGCGACGTACACCGCCGGGTTGCCCGACACCTGCACGAGCTCGGGGCCCTTGGAGAGGTCGACGCCGTCGGGCACGGCCGCGAGCTCGGCGGCCGTGTACGGCGCCATGTCGAGGAACGTGTCGAAGCGCCAGTCGGTGAGGATGGTGGGGCTGACGACGTGGCGCTTCACGTCGCCCGCAGGCGAGCAGGCCGTCGAAACGGGGTGCGGGCGTCGAGGGGGGGCGCCCTGACGTAACGCGCCTTAGCGGCTCAAGCGGCGTTCAATGCTACTGGAATGGCGCACTCACTGGTCATGCTGAGGTACGCCCTGCATGACGTGCGTTCTTCCGCCGTGCCGTCGGAGGCTCCAAGCTCGCGGGCATGACGGAGACCGAGTCGAGGTGGGCCGGGCGGGTGAAGGCGTGGAAGTCGA
>JAJYCT010000583.1 GCA_021778125.1 Myxococcales bacterium | reverse complement strand
CGCCGCGGGTGCTGCTGCCGCACGCCGTCGCCGCGAGCAGCGCGAGCCCCACCGCGAGGCCGAGCCTCGCGCCCTCCCCCGAGACCCCTGCACGGTTCGCCATGGCCCCTAGCCTACAACGCTCCACGGGAGCGAGGGCCGATCAGAGGCACGCGGACGGATCGGTGAACCGGTCGACCCACACGCCGCCATCGCACTGGAGCGTCGACGTGCACGTGTTCTGCGGGACGACCGAGCCGCTGTCGGTGACGCACCCGCCGCCGGGCTCCACGCCCGTCGCGCAGGTCGACGGGTCGCTGGTCCGGGTGACCCACGATCCACTGTCGCACTGCAGGGTCTCGGTGCACGTGTTCACGCCGTAGGTCTGCCCGGCGAGCTGGCAGCCGCCGCCCGGCGCGCCGCCGCTCGACGAGCCGCTGCTCGAGCCGCTACCGCCGCCGCTGCTCCCCGAGCCGCCCCCGCTGCCCGAGCCGCCGCACGGCGGATCGTCGACGATGTTCGCGTAGCGGATCGCCGTGAACGTCGTCCCCTCGTAGGCAATCGACGCGTCTGTGCCGCTGCACGTGACGGCGCTCGTGAACTCGTGGGCGTAGGGCTCGGCGGCGCTGCACCCGGGCTCCTCGATGAACACGGCCTGCTGGCCCGGCGTCACCCACGCCTTGAAGAGCATCATGTGGCCGCCGCTGTCGCGGTTCACCGCGTCGCCCGGCTGCAGGTCGGTGCACTGGATCGTGGTCGACACGGTGGTCGCGAAGGGCGCGAACTCGTCGGTCACGAGGCCGGGCGCGGCGAGCTGCCAGGCCCACGAGACGAGGCCGGAGCAGTCCGAGCGGTACGGGTCCCACGCCGCGCTGCTCGTGCGCTGGCACGTCGACGCGCACGACGGGTCCGGATCGGGCTGACCGTTGGGGCTCTGGCAGTACGCGAGCTGCGCGGAGACCCACTGCTCGGCGTCGGCGAGGACGTCGCTGCGCGCGATCATCCCCGCCGGCACCGTGCCGCACGTGCCGCCGCCGCTGCTGCCGGTACCCCCGCTGCTGCTGCCGGAACCGCTGCCCGTGCCGCCGCCACCGGAGCTGCTGCCGCTGCTGCCGCTGCTGCCGCTGCCGCCGCTGCCGCCGCTGCCGCCGCTGCCGCCGCCGGTCGTGCCGGAAGCGAACGCGAGCAGGTCGGAGAGGGAGCCGTTGAACGTGTCGAGGTCGACGTGCGACGAGATCCCGGGCGTGCTGCCGCTCGGCGACGACTGCCACATCTGCCACGCGGAGAAGCCGGCCGGCAGCTTCGGGCAGCTCACGCCGTAGTTGGCGACCCAGAGCGGGTACGCCGTCAGGCCGCCCCACGACGAGAGGAAGCCCGGGCTCGTGTAGAGAATGGCGGTCTTGCCGCTGAGCTGGGTGACGTCCTGCAGGAAGGTCAGCGCGCTGGCGACCACGGCGGGCTCCGAGAGCCCGCCGGTCACCTCGAGGTCGAGCACGATGGGCAGGTCGGCGGCGCCGAGCGCGCCCACCGTCTTGGCGACCAGGCTCGCCTGCGCCGAGGCGCTCTGGTCCGGGTGGAAGAAGTGGTACGCGCCGCGGACGATCCCGGCGGCCTTCATCCCGGCCCAGTTCGTCGCGAAGGTGCTGTCGACCGAGCTGGTGCCCTCGGTGGCCTTCGCGAACGCGAACGTCACGCCCGAGGCCCTGACCTGGTTCCAGTCGACGGCGCCGTCCCAGTGCGAGACGTCGACGCCGGAGAGGGTGCTGCCGGAGGGGCACGCGGTGACCTCGCTGCCTTCCGCACCGGTCCACTCGCCCGTCGACGCCGAGCACCCGACCAACCCCGCAGCGGCGAGCAGCACCCCGAAACGCCTCGTCGTCATGACCCGCGCAGAGAGCAACCCACGGGCCACGCCCGCGCGTCCGGGGTGCCTGAAAGCGTACGCCCGGAGCGGCGCGCGACGCCCCCGCTCCGCCGCGGCTCGCGAGCCGGGCGCCCGCATGCGCGACGTCTCGCGAGGCCGGACACGGCCACCGGATCGCCCGCGATCCGACGCGCGCGTCCCCGCGACATGTAGGACTCATGGCGCCGCAGCGACGCGGAGCGCGAGCAGGCGCGCGGCCAGGTCCGGCCTTCCGATCGAGCGGGCGAAGGCCGCCTCGTTGGCGAGCGCGGCCTCGTACTGGCGCGCCGTCTGCCCCTCGAAGCTCGGCCAGCCGCGCGGCCCGCGCGGCGCGACGCATCCCTCGCAGCCCTCCCCCGCCGCGAGCGCGGTCGCGTGCGCGACGAAGCGCGCGTGCTGCGGGTCGTCGCCGCCGGGCGGCAGCACGCGCACGAGCAGGAGCGACGGCTCGAGCGCGAAGCGATCGGCGATCGACGGATCGCGCACCAGCACGCTCGGCAGCGCGAAGACGGGGCGCTGCCCGACCTGCGCCTCGACGATCCGCCCCACGGCGCGGATGGTGCGCACGTCGCCCGGGAGCTGCAGCTCCGGGTACCGCGCGGCGACCTCGGCCCGGTACCAGTCGAGGAAGAGCATCCCCGGCGCCACGATCGCGCGGCGCCCGCACGCGCGCCCGGCGCTGCACGCGACCTGCGCGGCCTGCACGGGGACGTCGCCGCTCACGAGGACGAGCGCGCCGTC